>JBCBOO010000111.1:0-19399 GCA_039821235.1 Planctomycetota bacterium | reverse complement strand
GGAATGGCCGCTGAATCGATCGCTGGACCGGCGGTTGCGAAGGGCTTGGCGACGACGGCTGCTGGCCGGATGGCAAGGTCGAAAACCGAATGTCGATTCTTCGCGAATGGTGGAATACGTTCCACGTGAACTTTGGACCGCCACACAATTGGACACCGCGGAAGATGTCGGACTGCTTGAGATCGATTCTGACAGCGTCACGTTTTTCGGCGAACACTCGGTGTATCACTTTCCAGCGGCCAGCCTGATCGATGCCCAACTTGAGTCGGTTCGCCCGAAGGGCTGTTTCCATCAACTGCACTTCATTGTCATCACCGCACGAACGGAAACGGGACCAACGGAGTTCCCGATCGCCTTGCGTGATTACTCATTCGGCCAACTGGCGTCGCCAAAACGTCGCGCCGACACCAATCAGATTTGCACGCAGATTCAAACGCTTCGACAAGGCTTCGATTTCAGCGTGAACGATTCAAGTATGAACTCCTCCGCTGCGTCGGTCGAAAGCGGGCAAGTGAATCCCTACGCCGCTCCAAGTTCCACGTTCTAGCCCCGAAAGGCGCGGCAGCACCCAGCCGTTGGGCGACACAGCCCAACATGGTTTTCGAGCTGTCTGAGCCAACGAAAATCATCCGATTCGCTTGAGCACTTCATCGAGCGTCTTCCGCAGTGCGGCTCCGCTGTTGCGAATGCCCTGCACTTCTTTGGGCCAAAGATCCATCTCCAAGCAGTCCAGCACACCGGCACGCCCCACGACAGTCGGCACGGACAACGCCACGTCGCGCACTCCAAAGCAACCGTTTTGCACACTGCTGACCGGTAACACCCGACGTTGATCCAAGATCACGGCGTCAATCACGTCGCGAATGGCAATGCCAACGGCGAAACCCGCACCACCTTTCCGCTTCAAGCACTCCGCACCACTGCCACGCGTTCGCGTGAACAATTGACTCGCAAGTGCGGGCGTCCAACCCGGGTACTTGTCGAGTGGCAAGCTGGCCACCGTCGCGCTGCTCCAGATCGGAACCATGCTCTCGCCGTGCTCGCCCAAGATCAACGCTTTGGTCTGCGTCGCGGGGGTCTTCAATTTTTCGGCGATCAACGAGCAGAAGCGAATCGTATCGAGCTGTGTTCCGAGACCAATCACCTGCGACTCGGGTAACCCGATCATCTTGCCGGCGACGTAGGTCAGAATGTCGACGGGATTGCTGACGACCAAAACGATCGCCGCTGGTTTCGGACCTGCCGCTTTCACGTCGGCAAGAATCTTGACGAACAAATCGGTGTTCCGGTTGATCAAGTCCAACCTTGACTCATCGGGCTTACGACGCAATCCGGCCGTGATGCAAATCACATCGCTGTCGGGGATGTGCTCGTAGCCACCGCCAACGATCACCTGGTCGGCAACGCTCGGCGTTCCGTGCTGCAGGTCAAGCGCATGACCGATGGCGAGATCCTGATTGACGTCCAAGAGTGCGATCTCACGCGCCAGTCCGCCGCACTGCAATGCAAACGCGGCGCAGGAACCCACCAGACCGCCGCCACCGATAATTGAAACTTTCATGAGTGTACTTGATTGGGGAGATTGATTTGGGAAGGGGTGACGACTCGGGCGAGCACGAACGTAACGTGGCAAAAGGGACCTGACGTTTTCCCGACGGATACTTAGCAGGCGGTTGATGGAGCAACCCGAAGTGCGAGCTAGGCCTTCATTTGACGGATGACTTCGTCGGTGATCAGTTTGACGAGCTGTTCTTCGCTGACCCCGGCGGCCGCGGGAGAGGCGGCCGGCTTAGCCGCGGGCGGTGCTTCAAAGGCGCGACGTTCGACACCGGAATCTTTCCAGGAGTTGCGGAAGATATCGTTGGCACAAATGTCACAGTCCTCGAACTCTTTCGTGTTTCGCGGATCTTTGTAACCCCACTGGTCTTTGAGATCCAACAGTTCCTTTGACTTCTGTTGATCCAAGAACGCGACGTTGCCGAGCTGCTTGGCCAACATCAACATGCGGCAGTAGGAGTCCAAGATTTCGGTCCACCAGTAAGCCTGCTCGACGGATTCTCCGTAGCTGACCGTACCGTGGTTGGCCAAAATCATCACGTTGGTTTTGTCGACAAACGGAATGATCGTGTCGGCGAACGCTTGTCCGCCAGGTGTTTCGTACTTCGTGATCGGCACATCGCCCAAGAAGACTTCGACTTCCGGCAGGATGCATTGTGGAATCGGTTCACGGGCGATCGCGAAGGCGGTGGCGTGCGGCGGGTGACAGTGCACGACGCTGCGGATGTCTTCGCGTTGCTTGTAAATCTCCAAGTGCAACAGTGCTTCGCTCGATCGCTTTTTGCGTCCAGCAATCTGCTTGCCCGTCATATCGATCATGGAAATATCATCAGGCTTCAGGAAGCCTTTGCAGTGCAGCGTGGGCGTGCAAAGCACTTCGTTGTCACTGACACGCACGGTGATATTCCCATCGTTCGCCGCGGCAAACTGACGGTTGTAAATGCGGCGACCAATGTCGCACATGTCCTGTTTGATCTTGTGAATGTTTTGCATGACGAGACTCGGATCGGTGGGAGGAAAGTGTGTGGAGTGAGTGTTTCAGTTTCAAAGATCGACTTGGTCGAGCAACGCGACAATCGACGCGTCGAGTGGTTTGACATCGGGATGAAATGGCTGTGCTGCTTCGGGGCCTTCGGCCAGTGCCACCAGATCTCCGATTCCGGTGCCGCAAAGGTCCCAGGCGACAACGGAATCACCGCCCAGTGGTTGCGTTTCAATCTTGTCCGCCGAGGGAACGAGTTCCACCAAGCGAAGTTTGGCTTGGTGCATTCCCGGGTGCGAACGTGACAGCGTGACCGTTCCAATCGTGCGTGCGAGTTTCACCGTGTTCCTCCACTACGGGATGGCTTGGCAATTCGGCTCGCAATATGAACGGCCGCCGCGAGCGACAATCGCTGACGATCGAGCACCCAAACCTGAGGTCCAAACTGTGTGCGAAATCGATCGAGGTCACTAAGCTGCGTCACCATCACGGCGCGTACTCCAGCGGCGCACTCTTCGAAGACGGCCGTCGCCGGATCATCGGTCCATTTCACGCGTGTGCTGGCAGGCAGCTTGATTCCGCGACGGACGAGCTGCGTCGCCAGGGGGCAACCTGTTTCAGAAGCCGATTCGCCACGAACCAAATCAATTTTGTTTGCAGCCGCATATTCCTTGGCAGACGGCGTGATCACGGCGTCACCCAAGATCACGACGCGACCCAAAGAAAATCCCGTGAGCGATTCGAGTGAAACGACAGCATCGTTACACTCGTGAGCAGTAACGGGCTGACTTGCACTGGGTTGATTTGTAGCGGGGAGATTTTCACCGAGACCGAACGTCTCAGCGGACGCACGATCACGTCGAAGACGCCGCACGACTTCGCGCACGATTCCGGCAACGGCGGCCGCGTTGGGCTCCGTCTGCGAAGAATCGATGATCGAACTCGAGCGGTTCATGATTTCAGAATGGTGCTAAGCAGAGGAGTCAATAATGCCGACGACCGTCCAGCGTGCCGGTGTGTGGTCATGCCCCGTCGCTTCCCTCGCGTAACTGCCATCGCTGGAAATCAAAACGCGATCTCGTCGTCTTGCACCCAGGGTGTCGACGGCGATCAGCGGTGGTCCATCCGCGGAGTCGTTCACGCCCAACGGTTGCACGATCATCAATCGCGAACCTTGGAAACTCTCGTGTTGCACGGTGGCGTGCGTCGACCCGATGACGGTGGCAGCTTGCAAAGGAAACTCGGAAGTAATGGAAACGTGATGGACGAAGCGGACTCAGACGACGCGGAGCTCGTCGATCATGCTGCACCTGCGTTCGCGGGTGAATGTGGTCGGTGTGGTCACGCCTTCACCGGTGGGGCCGGCGATCGAAAACGACAAATAACCTTCGCCGCCCAGTCCAAGTGACGCCATGCAGGGGCCGTTCTTGACATAGAGCGTTGTGTCCAGCGCCCGTCCCATCTTGGTCATATTGTGGACGTTGCGAGAATGAATGATGGCGGTATGACGGAAGCCATGTTCGTACTGCTTGGCCATCGCAATGGCATGATCGACGTCGCGGGCACGGACGAACGGCACGAACGGCATCATCTGTTCGACACTGACGAACGGGTGGTGCTCGTCCGTTTCACCGTAGACCAACTCGACCGACTGCGGCACGGTCACGCCGGCGGCGGCGGCCAGTTCGGAAGCGTCCTTGCCGATGAAGTCCTTGCAAGCCGCGTCGTGTTGATCGTCACCGACTTTCACGATCGCCTTTTCTGTCAGTCGATCGATCTGTGACGCATTCAGCTTGACCGCCCCGGCGCGGCTCATTGCATCCATCATTGCGTCAAAAACAGAATCGACGACAAAGACCTCTTTCTCGGCAATGCAGAGAAGATTGTTGTCGTAGGAAGCTCCGGCGATGATCGAGCGAGCGGCGAGATCCAAGTCCGCGGTTTCATCGACGACGACCGGTGGGTTCCCCGGACCAGCGACGATGGCACGCTTGCCACTGTTGAGGGCCGCACGGGCCACCGCGGGTCCGCCGGTCACGCAGATCAATGCGACTTGACGGTGTTTGAATAACGCGTCGGCCGACTCAAGGGTTGGCTCGGCAATCACGCAGATCAGGTTGTCGATGCCGACTTCCGCTTCGATGGCCTCGTTGAATCGACGAACCCCTTCGGCGGCGACTTGCTTCCCCGAGGGGTGCGGGTTGGCGACCACGGTGTTGCCACCGGCGATCATGCTGATTGCGTTTCCGGTCAGCGTCGGCAAGCTGTGAGTGACGGGCGTAATCGCTCCGATCACGCCGAAAGGAGCACGTTCGATGATCGCGAGTCCGTGATCACCACTGAAGGCTTTCGTTTCCAAGAACTCCACCCCGGGAGTCTGCTCGCCGAGTGTCTTCAGCTTCTCGATCTTGTGTTCCGGACGACCGATCTGCGTCTCATTCATCTCCATCAACCCGAGCTCTTCACACTGCTCGATGGCGATGCGGCGGATGATGTCGATGACTTGCTTGCGAGTTTCCATCGGACGCTCGCTGAGTTGCTCAAATGCCGTCCGAGCGGCTTGGACGGCGGAGTCGGCATCGTAGAAGACACCGTGTCGCCCTTCGGCGGGAGTGCCGCCAGCAGTTGGCATCGGGCCGACCTCGGAGAGGACTTGCGCGACCACATTGCGAATTAAATTTTCGTCGAATTGCATGACGTTTAGTCTCGTGCGTACACGTTCAATTTGTTGACATGAACCTTGTCGACGATCCCGATGATCACCGCATCGATCGGCAAGGTTTTGGTTTCTGGAGTGAGCCGAGCGCTGCTGCCCTGCGTGATCAAGACGTAGTCGTCTTCCCCCGCACCGAGCGTGTCGACGGCGATAAAGGTCCGACCGGTCGTGACCAAGGACTCGCGTTTCTTTTCATCCAGCCGGTAGGGCTCGACGACCAGCAATTTGTGCCCGGTCATCGAGTCGACTTTCTGAGTGCTGACCACGGAGCCGGTCACGCGTGCGATAAACATGATTCAGCTCGTTTGCTGGAGGGCGTGCACGGTTTGACGGGCCACGATGACTTCTTCGTTCGTCGGAATCACCCACAACTGAGTCACCGAATCGGCGGCATGGAAAGACGCCTCACCACTGACGCTCTCGTTTGCCGATTGATCGACTTTGATTCCCAGTCCTTCCAGGTTTTGGCAGACGGACTGACGCACCCAGCGGTCGTTCTCGCCGATGCCACCGGTAAAGACGATCGCATCACAGCCGCCGAGGGCAACGATCATGCCACCGAGATGCCGGCGAATCTCTTCCACAAAAACGTCCAGCGCCAAACGGCTTGCTTCATCGCCCTTCTCTACGGCATCATGCAAATCTCGCATGTCACCGCTCTTGCCACTTAAACCCAACAAGCCACCCTGTCCGGCCAGCGTCTGAAGAGTTTCCTCTAACGAAAGTCCCGTTCGCTCCATAATCAGCGGCAATGCGAAGGGATCAAAATCGCCGACACGATTGTTCTGTGGCAGCCCCGTTTGCGGCGTCATCCCCATCGTCGTCATCACACTTTCACGTGAATCAATCGCGGTGAGAGAACTACTGCCGCCGAGGTGACACGAAATCACGCGGGCGTCCTGACGTCCCAGCACCTCGGCACTGCGGAACGCGATGTAACGATGGCTGGCGCCGTGGAATCCCCATTTACGAATATGCAAGTCCTCCGCCCAGGGGCGTGGGATGGCATACTCCTTTCTCGCCTTCGGGATCGTCTGATGAAAGTCGGTTTCGAACGCGGCGACCAACGGCAGTTCAGGAAACCGCTCACGCAACGTGTTCATAGCCGCGATGTAAGGCGGATTGTGGGCCGGCGCGGCGGCGTTCATCTCACCCATCGCTTCGAGTACGTCATTGTCGACGACGAACACTCCCGAAAGTCGTCCTCCGTGAACGGCCTTGAACCCGATCGCGGCAACTTCCGAGGCTTCTTTAATCGCACCATGCTCCGGATCGGTCAGTTGATCCAAGCAGGACTGAACCGCGACCCCGTGATCGGGAACGGGCTGGGTAACATCATCCGACCAGTCACCGATCTCCACCGTACATCGACTTTGCGCATCCCCGATCCGCTCCACCGCGCCTTTGGCGAGACAGACGGCACCGGAAAGGTCATCGAGCGCTCCATCATCGGTCATTTCAAACAACCGGTATTTGAAGCTGGTCGATCCAAGATTGGCAACCAGAACGAGCACAGGCGGGATCCTCCGCGAGGGGTCAGAATCAAGTGAATCGCTGATCGACTTCGGAAGAGACGGATCAGGTCCGCCACTGCCTTCGGAAGTCGCGTCAGCGCCTAGCCCAAAAAAGCTTTCACAACGCCTTCAGCGGGGCGAGCGATGACGTGGCTGGAAAGCAGTTCACCCGCTTGAGCAGCAGCTCCGGCACCGGCTTCCACAGCCGCGCGGACGCTGCCGACATCACCACTGACAACCGTCGTGACCAAGCCGCCGCCGATGTCGACTCGTTTGACAATCGCAACGTTGGCCGCCTTGGCCATCGCGTCGGTGGCTTCGACCAATGCCAACAGACCTTTCGTTTCAATCAATCCAATTGCGTCGTTCATAGTTTCAATGTGTTCTAAAGAGTTGTGTTTCAAAGTTGGAAAAAGTGGCGACTCGCGATCGCCTATTTCTTCGAAGTCGGTGCGGCGGTTTTCAGAACCTTGGCGAGGTCTTCGTGGGGACGCGGAATCACCTGAACGCTGACGACTTCGCCGACACGTCCTGCGGCAGCGGCACCGGCGTCGGTGGCAGCCTTCACAGCGGCGACATCGCCACTGACGAAAACGCTGACCATTCCGCTACCAACCTTGTCCCAGCCGAGGAACGTGACGTTGGCGGCCTTCATCATTGCGTCGGCTGCTTCCACCAAGGAAACGAACCCTTTGGTCTCGATCATGCCGAGCGCTTCATTCATCTTTGCCATTTGAAAAACTGCCTAAAAAAGGAGAACGGGGAGAGTGATCAATCGATAAGCAGCACAGGCTTCCGGCTTGTCGCTGACATGTTCATTCTTGCGTACGACAGGCTTCCAGCCCGTCGCTGACATATTCATTCCTGCGTAGGACAGGCTTCCAGCCTGTCGCTGACATATTCGTTCTTGCGTAGGACAGGCTTCCAGCCTGTCTTCCAACAACGACAGGCTGGAAGCCTGTCCTACGTGTTCTAGTGCTGGCACTTGCAACCGGATTTCAACAGCTCGACTTCGGATGCACCGTCGAGGTGACAGGCGTTGCCTTCATCGGTGTCGATGTGAACTTCCAGCTTGGCGGCTTCGTCGGCTCGAACGAGCACGTCTTCGAAAACCGTCGTGCAGTCATGACTGGTGATCTTGAGCTGCATCATGTCACCGTTTGCGACACCGTAGTGTTCGGTATCCGAGAAGTTCATGTGCACGTGGCGGGCGGCGCGAATCACACCTTGTTCCAGTTGCACGCTGCCAACCGGTCCGACCAACACACAGCCTGGCGTACCGTCGATCTTGCCGCTGTGACGTACCGGTGCATCGATGCCCAACGAGATGGAATCGGTGAACGCCAATTCGACTTGGCTCGCGCCGCGCGTCGGTCCCAGGACTCGTACATTGGGCAGCATCCGTTTTCTCGGGCCGACGACCATCACGGTCTGTTTGGCCGCATAGAAACCGTCTTGGTAAAGATCCTTCTCGGGCTCCAGAACAGATCCGGCGCCAAAGAGAATCTCGACGTGTTCATCGGTCAGATGGACGTGTCGCGCGGAAATGCTGACGCGCAAGTTGGGCTTGCCATCGACCCAGCCCGGCGGTGAAGCCAGCTGGGACGCTGGAGCCGCCGACGCGGACGACGGGGAAGTCAGCCCGCCGCTTCGCAATGCGTTTCGCACCATCGCCTCAATGCGGGAGCGATCCAGTTCGGTCGTTGTCATTCCGGTGATTCGGTTGGGAGAAAGAAAGGAGCGTGAATGTGCGTTGCGTCAGGAGAGACGCGGGTTTTGATTCGGCGGTGGGGAATCCGCCGGTCGCTTTGTGTTCGTTTCATGGATGCCAGCCGCACGGCCGACCGTCTCGCGCATCAAAGGTGCGACGTCTTGGGGGTCCGCCAACACTAGATCGACGCCAGCCTGCTCGATTTGACTTTTCCAGCTCGAAGCCAAACCTGTGTCCGTCACCACGCCGTTCACCTCATCCAGTCCGCACAGATGGGACAAGCTGACCTTGCCGAACTTGGAGTGATCGGTGACCACGTAAGATCGGTCGGCCGACTGAAGCATGGCTTTTTCACTTTCGACCAGCATCATGTTGTCGTTGAAGAAGCCCCGTTCGTTCACTCCGGCCACGGACAGGAAAGCCGTTCTCACGTTGATGTGTTTGATCATCGAGTCAGCAAGGGGACCGATCGCGACTGCGGTTCGACCGCGGACGCAGCCTCCGATCATGACCAAATCGATCGAGTCGGAGCTGGAAAGCAGGTGCGCGACCGGAAGACTATTTGTGACCACCTGCAACCTTCGCCCGACGAGACAACGAGCGAGTTCGTAAGTCGTGCTGCCTCCATCCAACAGGATCGTGTCGTTTTCTTCGACCAGGTTTGCCGCCACCGAGCCGATCGCCGCTTTGCTGGCCCATGCCGAGTCGGTGCGATTCTCAAACGCACGGATCGTGGCGCTCTCACCGGTCCAAAAGACGCCGCCGTGCGTTCGGCGGATCTCGCCGGTCTGCTCCAGCTGTTCCAGGTCACGACGGATCGTGGACTCGCTGACGGAGACCGTTTCGGCAAGCTCGCCGAGGGACGCGAAGCCGGTTTCCTGAATCAATTTGCGCAGGCTTGACCGGCGAACATCACTGGGTGACTTCAAACTTCCATCCCCAGCGTAGCTCGCGGCATGGGAAATCGGGTTGGACGCGGCTGCGGCCATCAAAACCAGCCTAAATTACGGTGTTTACGTGAACTGCGATAGCATTCTCTCAATCTTGATAGATTTCAAGCACCACGAGACGAAAAAATTCCATTTTTGGCACCATTCTTCCAAAACTTGCCTTACTTTCGCCATTCCTTCACGCGAAAGTGAGCTTGCTGGACCAGATTTCCGGGCTTTCTCCGCCACAGGTGTCCCGGTGATCCAGCCGCTATAGTGACGCTCCCGACCACGGGCATTCGGACCGGCAATTTGGACAAGGGAGTTGATTCGGCCATGGCCGACCTGATCGCACAAGGACCACAGAACTACCATCGCTGGCGCCGCGAGGTCCCCGAACCCACCTCGTGTACCGAAATCGTCATCGGCCGCTCGGATGCCGATTGGAACGTGCCATGGGACCCCATGATTTCGAGGGCACACATCAAACTCGTTCCGCAACCGAACCAGCGCGTCGAGATCACCGCGACCGGCACGGCACGCAACCCGGTCTTCCACCAAGGCCGCCATGCCGTTCGGTTCGTCCTCGTCCCGGGCGACCATTTCGTCATCGGGAACACGACGTTCACGCTCTCGACCGGCCAACAGCAGCGCTCTCCCGTTGCCGACGGATCCGGCCAAGTCGATGTGACCGAAAATGTGTTTGATCACGTTGCGCTGCGGCGAAAACACTTTCACGACGTGCAGTCCCGCATCGATGTCTTGACGCGTTTGCCGGACTTGATCGCGAGTAGCGAAAGCGATCAAGAGCTGCTCGTACGCGTGACGAGCGTGCTGCTCCAATCCACGCCAACCGCGGAAGCCGTCAGCATCCTCGACGCGAGCCGTTTTTCGGAGGACCCCTCGTCCGAAATCGAAGTTCTTCACTACGACAATCGCAGCGCGACTCTCAAGAGTTCACCGGTGAGCCGCAAGCTGGTCCGCCGGGCGATTGAAACACGCGAGAGCATCCTGAACGTTTGGGGATCACTGGCCGGTGGCAGCCAGTTCACGGCACGTGAAGAAGTCGACTGGGCTTTCTGTGTCCCTTTGCGAACCGAAGCGTGCCGGGGCTGGGTGATCTACATCACCGGACAACTGCATGACCCCGAACAAGATTCGGGAGCGGCAACGGTGAGCGTCTCTGAGCAATTGCAAGACGACGTCAAGTTTGCAGAATTGGTCGGCTCGACGGTCGCAAGCCTGCGCCAAAGCCGAACGCTCCAGCGCCGCCAGGCCGCGATGCGGAACTTCTTTTCACCGCTCGTCATGCAGGCGATCTCCGGCAACGAGATCGGCCGCGTCCTCGAGCCCCGCGAAGCGGATCTTGCGGTGATGTTCTGTGACCTCCGTGGGTTTTCAGATCACAGCGAACGCCACTCGTCCAACCTGCTGCAGTTGCTGTCCGACGTTAGCGATGCCCTGGGCGTAATGACCAAGCACATCCTCGGCTTTGACGGCGTCATCGGTGACTTTCATGGAGACGCGGCCATGGGATTTTGGGGATGGCCATTGGAACAAACGCACGCGGTCGCCTCGGCGATTCAAGCCGCGCTCGCGATTCGCGATGAATACCACCGCAGCGAACACGGTTTTCGATGCGGTATCGGAATCGCTTACGGCCGCGCCGTCGCGGGACAAATCGGGACCACGGACCAAGTCAAAGTGACTTCGTTCGGCCCGGTCGTCAATCTTGCGAGCCGACTCGAATCCATGACGAAACGATTTGGCGCCGAGATCATCCTGGATGCCAACGCGGCGGAGGCACTGAAGTCGTGCAGTGACGACACCGTGAACGGACCCAATTATTACCTTCGCCGGCTCGCAAACGTGCGCCCGGCAGGATTCAATGCGGCGGTGGAGATTTATCAGCTCGGTGCGTCCTTGGAGCGAAACACTGAACTGGAACAAGCCTACGAGCGTGCCGTGAACACGCTCGACGCCGGACGAACATCCGAAGCCGCCGAGCAGTTGGCCGCGATCGCAAACGACGACGCGCCCGCGATGTTCCTGTACGAGAGGATCATGGCCGGAGCCGCCTCCGAGGAAGGCATCGTCGACGTCCCGAAGTAGCAAGACTTCCGACACGTTGAGACTTCAAATCGAACCGGCCGGCGTTCGCCGCGTTAGCATGCGCTGATTGCCAAGCAGGCTCACCGCTCCAGCCCGAAACGAAACGGTGACGTTTGGCTAGAACGATCGGCGGATTGAGAATTCGGCGATCGATTGCAAACACGCTTTGGCATCGGAGTCGGGAAGCACCTGGAGTGCTTCGAGTGCCTTGTCCTTGAAAGCGATGGCGGCATTCATCGTGTACTGCCTCGCATCGGACTGACGCAGCATTTGGCCGACGATCCGACCTCGGCTTTGCGGGTCTCCGCGAAGGACCTCAATGAGGTTTGCTCGTTGGACATCGTCACTGGTTTCCAACAAACGAATCACGGGCAGCGTGATCTTGCCCTGCTCCAAGTCGGTACCAAGCGTTTTCCCGACCGAAGCGTCATCTCCCCAGAGATCCAAATAATCGTCGGCGATTTGAAACGCAACGCCAAGATGATCTCCGAAGTCTGCGAGCTGATCAACAACGTTGTCGTCGGCACCGGACTCCGCCGCAGCGAGGGAGCAGGCAACCCGACACAGCTCTGCCGTCTTGCCGCGAATGATTTCGTAGTAGGTCGCCTCGTCGAGATCAATTTCATCACGCAGCAGGACTTGACGCAGTTCCCCTTCGCAAACGCGGCGCGCGGCCTCACCGACCCACGCGCACGTCCGCGTGTTTTCCAACGACGCCGCCAGTCGGAAGCTCTGTGAAAACAAGTAATCGCCGAGCAAGATGCTCGTGTGGCTATTCCACTTTGCGTTGACGGTTGCGACATGCCGGCGTGTTGTTGCCTCGTCCAGAACGTCGTCATGAATCAACGTGGCAGTGTGCACCATCTCCAGTACGACACCGATCACGACGTTAGACCCCTTTGCGCCACCGAGAGCCTCCGCCATCAGCAAGTGAATTGCGGGACGCAGGCGTTTCCCACCCAGGTTCACACCATGTCGCAGCAGGGGGCCGACGTCTTCAAAGGGACTTTGCATCTCTTCACGAAGCCGGCTTTCGACGGCCCGCATCGACGGTTCGATGGGGGCGTAGAGCGAAGCCAAAACCCGCTTCATCTTGGCCGCCGAATCACCTTCGTTCGCGGGCGACGAGGCGGCGACCGAGTCATGCCGCGGGCGGACGACATCCAATTGTGCCGTTTCCGAGCGGTTTCCCAGTGATTCGGATAGATCCATCGGTCGTCTTTTCTATTCGGGTGTTTTGCGAAGTCCACCTGGAACCGGAGCAGCTCCTGTCTTGGGAGCGGTGCGTCCGCGAAATTCTGTGTGAAAGCTAGCGAACGCGTCTTGTAGAGACGGAGCCGCCGGAGTGTCAACTCGGTAGCAACCGCAGAGAAAACGGGTGAGCAACACAATCGGGGAAACGCGATTCCGCGTGGAACCCCTCTTTTGCTTCAGTCAGATTTAGCCTTGGTGTCGCAAAGAGAGTTGCCCTGGCTCTCCGAACCGAGACCTCACGGCTCGGAGTGCCGTGCGACTAATAAGCCAACCCTAATTTTAAAGATTGACGAAGCAAATAGGCAGTTTTCTTAGGCAGCGCGGCCGCCACGTTTCAGCTTTCGCCTCATTCGTCGACGTTCCGCCTTGCTCATTGAATCCCAGTCGATTTCGTCCTCGTCGATCCGTTCGTCGTCGACCTCGCGTTCCGCGGCCGCCGAGGTCTTGTTCGCAGCCGCAGAACGTGTGGGCGGGTCGGGTTGGCTTGCCTGGCGGGCGTCGTCTTCGGAAACCGATTCCTGGATCGGGGTCGGACGCCGTCTCAGGCCGGACAACCATCCACGCTTGGCTTTGGCCGGAGTCTCGTCGGATTCTGCTGATTCGTCGTCGTCGACTTCGGCCGATGGTTGGGGTTGCAAACGGAGCGAGAAACGTCGTTTGCGTTTCCCGGATTCACCGGACGGAACCTCCGAACCAGAGGACACTGTTTCATCCACATCGGCGTTTTCCGATTCGACTTTTCGGCGACCGAACCAACGTCGTTTGGCAGGCTCGGCTTCGTCCGTCGTTGGCTCGGACTCGGCCTTCTCTTCAGCCTTGCGTTTCGCCTTGGCGAGCTTCGCGGCGGCTTTCTCTTCGCGTCGTTCGTCGCGTTGCTTCTTTCGCCGGGCCAGCCAGCCTTCGCGTTTTTCGGTTGCTTCGGTTTCCGCTTGCGCGTCGGCTTCCTCGGAAGTTGACTTTCGGTTGGTTTTGGTTTGGGTCGCCGCAGGTTTTGGTGTCGCGGCGGTCGCTCGCGAAGCGGACCGAAGTGGAGCGTTCGACCGTTCGGAACTCACCTCGGATTCGCGTTCGCGACGCACCGGAACGGTGGCCTGTTTCGGCATCAATCGATCTTCAGTCGCCGCTTCGAGTCGTTGCTGCAAATCGGACACATCATCTCGCTCTCGCCATCCACTGACCGACGGCAAGCGTCGCCGAAACCACTCCCGCATTGAGACGGCTTCTTCGATGCCACGTGCTTCGCGGAAGAGACCTCGAAGATAGGAAACCGATGCGACCAAGACTAACGTCGAACACATCAGCGGCGCCGCCATCAACAGCGTCGCGCCGTAAACCGTGTTCAACTGCAATACATTCCAGTGAATCGCCTCCGCCCAGGCGAGCAATCCGGCGGCGAAGAGGACGGTGACGAGTGCCAGTCGATCGCGCCAGATCTCAACCACCACCCGGAGTGCCAAGATCACGCCGCCGACATCCAAAACGATGCGCAACCAATTCGCGCCCGACAAAATCGCTCGGTCACCGAGCATCAATTCGATCACCGCGCCCAGCCATGAGACCAAGCCCACCACGCTATGAACGCTAGCAACAAGTAATACAACCGTCGTGATCCTCCAGAGCCGATAGTGGCCCAGATAATCATCGCGACGATGAAATCGCAAACCGTAGATCAAGTAGCATGCACCCGCGGAAACCACCAGCACTAATGGAAGCATCCAGCCGGCAAAGCTGTCCGCTCGGTCCATGCGAAACACTCTCGCAACCGGTTCGCGATATGCGAGTGCGGGTGATGTGACGGCCAAGTGGTGCATGACCGTCAGGCAGACACCGATCCCCAGCAAAGCGATCGCAAAAATCGCCATCGCGATCCGTGTGACGGGCACCAGCGAAAACCAACGCCCACGAAGATGTCGCCCGACTCGGGAACCAAACGCGGTCGCGGGTTGTCGCGCGGCGCGCAGCTTCTCCGCACGTGCACGAGACGTGGGCGTCGAAGCTTGTTCAGGCGAAACATGGGTCTGGTAGAGCACCCGACGGCGACGCTCGGCACTGCGACGAAACGATGCCATGGTTGTTGATCAGCCTCACGCATTGCCCGGCACGAAGGGGGCTCGCGAAATACACATCGAGCCGACTTTTCGGACGGTACAAAAATCGCCGAGTCCGGGTCAACGCAGTTCGCCGGCACCCTCGCTATTTGGCCTGGCGGGCGATCACGATCTGCAGATCGGCCACGAGACGGTCTGAATACTGCGTCGCCGTCAATTCCATGCCACGAAACCAGTTCAGCAGCGGTGCGATGTAGTTTTCCGGTGGAACCGGCAGCGGCGACCCGCCGCTCCAAGCCGTGCTGATCCATCGCCGTCGTGACGAGTCATAGCGATACTCTCCGCCGAGACTGCACTGCAGACCGTCACCAAAAACCTGCTTGGCAATCTCCATCGCATCCTCGGGAGCAACGCGGAGTTGGTCTTCGAGCAAATTTAAGAACTCCGCACCGGCAACACTGCTGCGCGCCGCTCGCTGGTACAGTTGGTTATTGACCCAGCCCTCGAGTTTGCTCCCCAGCAGACTCCCGACTCGGCCGCGCACCGTCGCCGCTTCGTCCACTTCGGCAGCTTCCAGGTAAGGCAACGTTGCCGCCAACACCTCTTGCTGAAACGAAAGGATGCTGAATCCGCTGCCGGTGTAGCGATACAGCCCGCCGATCAGCCTGCTCATCCCGGGGCCAACGGGTCGACCACGTCCAAGGCCCAGTGGAAGCCGGTCGAGCGCACCGGGTTGCGGCCATGCACCCAGGTAGCCGGGTAATTGACGCAGGGATCGATAGATTCCCAGCAAGCCATCAAAGTCCTCCGGTGCGGGCGGGTACGAGTCCTTGATGCCTGCAAAGAGGTGCGTCGCGGGACCGAGTTGCTCGCTGGCCACGTGGGCCTGCAAAGCCACAATGTCGTCCGGAGCAAACCGCATCGACACACGAGTCGGTGGCCCGAGTTGTTTCGCCCACTTGCCGTATTTCTCCGGCGTCAGGGGCGCGATCTCGGCATGTATCGCGAGACGTTCCAGTTCGGGACTGCCGGGAATGTCTTCCCGCCGAAGCGCAATCATGATCGGATCCATCTGCGGAAATCGATCCGAGTAAGACTGGGCGATCCGTCCGTACCATTCGTGCTCGGCCGACGTGACCGAATCGATTTCGACATCGGCGATCGGCAGGAACGTTCCACGAGCTCCACGACGAGTGTCAATCACCTCGTTCCCCAACGCGAAAACGCCACTTCCATCGGGGCGTGTTCCAAATGAGATCGGCAGGAACCCTCGTTCGATCAATGCGTCAATTCCAGGTGGCTCGGTGCCGTCCTCGGCGCTCTCCAAGGCTGCCGCCAAACGTGCAAGATGGACGAGTGCCAAATCCCCTTTGGCCGCCGCTCGACGGTGCATTTCGATCAAGTAGTCCGGTGCAACCAGCCCTTGCAGCATCTCGGGCGAAAAGTAGGCAAAGATCGTATCCTCGCGTGAGGTGGGAACCAGCATCCGTGAAAGCCGAAACGGCTCACTGGCCGCCAACGACTGCTTGGTTTGACCGACTTCAAAGAAGCGTTTGACCAGCGTCTTGCTGTTGGTGATGAAAAAGTAGCCGTCGTCTTCGGCCAAGAAGGAACGAACACGGTTGTCGGCACTGGAAAGAAACGACACGTCCCTTCCGGCGACCTTCACGGTCTTGAGCGTGACGGAATCATCAGCGGACGCGCGTGCCGAACGGTCCTTCCCCAAGGAGGCTCGCAGAAGAAACGCATTGGTCGACTTCATCAGCACACCCATGCTGGCGCCATCGGCGGTCAAAAGATCTCGGCCGATCACGGCTTGGTCTTCGATCACCGTCGGGCCCAACATTCGAGTGAGTTGGTTGATCTGGAGAGACAGTTGTTGTTCGAACCGCTCGGTGGTCTTGGCTTCGGTTCCTTTTAACGTGACCATTCGCCCAACGTCGCCACCGTACTCCTGTGACAAATCGCGAAACCACAGGTAGTTGGTGAACGAACCGAAACGGATGTAGAAACACTCCGGAGGAATTCGCGTGGCGATGGGCTCGATCGAGACATCCGGGTCGATCGCAGGCAGCGGAGGCGCGACCCAGCGTGGCGGTTCCGGCAATGCCAAACGAGGTTCCCTCGCGACGGCTTCCAGGGGCAACCGACGTTCATCCAACCCGGCCGCGGTCAAGCGAAACATCTCGCTCAACATGCTTTCGGCGCCTGCCAAAACCTCCAGCGTGGCGAGCAGCGGATCCTTTTCGTCGCCCTCTTCCAAGTACCACTGCGGCAACCGGTTGCCGGTACGACCGCTCAGCATGGCGACCAAGTAGGACTCGACAGATCCCGGGTAGTCGGCATCCTCCATTTGACGCTTTGCCTGTTCCGTGAATCCGTCCCACCACCGCGCCGAGGAATCACGAAAGGCAATGGGGTCGGGAACGGGTTTCAATTCATAGGTCCCGATCACGCCCACGCCGTCAGAGACCTCGACTCGGAAAGGCGCGTCGCCGGTGAAGAGGAACAAGACGCGGCGCGCGACAATCTGAGATTTGGGAACTTCATCACCATCGGCGATCTCTTTGATCAGTTTTCCGAGACGTCCCAGCAAGCGACCGTTGCCGGGCTGGGGTACGGGGCGCTGCGACGCGGGGACCAGCGGCACCACAACATCGGCACTGGCGGGATAAAGCACCCGTCCCGACGGGCTGCTGACACGAATCGGTCGGGGGACTTGACCGATCAGCGGCGTCGCCAGGGGAACTTCAATCGTTGCGACGCCGTAGGGTTGTCCCTGCGGGGCGGAGATCGCCGCGGCCATCACATCCACCGCACCGGCCTCTCGCATGCACACGCATTGCACCAAGATAAAACATGACACGAATGACACGAGCGCGAACTGGACAGGCGAACTCGAAGTTTCAAGTCGTGTTCTTCGGCAGCGACTCGTCATGGCGAAACTCATGGCGGGTGGGTGGATTGGGCTTGGACGGGTCGAAATAAAGTGCATCTGCGATGATACTGTGGCCCATTATCTACCCTGAACCCGATTCTGAATAGGCAAACCGTGGACAGCCCTTCTCGCAGCGGCGTCTTTCAAGCCAGCACCGACGCACGCCTCGAAGCTTTCGCCGAATCGATCAGCTTTGATAAACGGCTGTATCGGCAAGATATCCGCGGCTCAATCGCCCACGCGGACATGCTGCAAGCGGTCGGGCTGATCTCCGCCCAAGACTTTCAAGCCATTCGAGACACGTTGCGGGAGATTGAAACGGAGATCGAGGCCGGCCAGTTTCCGATTCGATTGGAACTGGAAGACATTCACATGCATATCGAGTCGGTACTGATCGAACGCATCGGAGATATCGGCCGAAAACTGCACACCGCCCGCAGCCGCAACGATCAAGTCAGCACCGATATCCGGATGTGGATTTGCGAAGCACTGGATGAAGTAGACGCGTTGCTGATCGAGTTGCAAAAGGCATTCGTGGGCCGCTGCGATGGCGACATGGACGTGGTGTTGCCGGCCTACACGCACCTGCAGCGCGCCCAACCCGTACTGGCCCCGCATTACTGGCTCGCTTATGTGGAGAAGTTCGCGCGAGACCGGGAACGCATTGCGGACTGTCGCCGACGTGTCAATGTTTGCCCGTTGGGTGTCGCCGCCGTCGCCGGAACGACGCTTCCTATTGATCGCGAGCAGACCGCCGCGGCACTTGGCTTTCGCGGCGTGACCGCCAACAGCTTGGACACCAGCAGCGATCGTGACTTCATTCTTGAATCGGCCTTCGTTCTCTCCGTCATCGCCTCGCATCTTTCCGGATGGGCCGAAGAATGGATTCTCTGGAGTACGGTTGAATTCAACTTCCTGAAGATGCCGCAACAGTTCTGCACCGGCAGCAGCATCATGCCGCAAAAAGTCAATCCAGACACGTTGGAGTTGACGCGTGGCAAGTCGGCTCGCGTGATGGGAAACTTGCAAACACTCCAGTTGCTTATCAAGAACCTTCCCCTGGCATACAACCGCGACCTGCAAGAAGACAAACCGCCGCTGTTCGATTCGTTCGATACCGTGACGGCGATGCTGCAACTTGCGATTCCGATCGTTGCCGGCAGCGAACTGCAGCGGGATGCGATTTCCGCAAGGATCGAAGAAGGCTATCTCGACGCGACAACGTTGATGGAATGGCTGATCAAACGAGGACTTCCACAACGCACCGCGCATCACGCCGTGGGGGCAATCGTCGGTGAAGCAATGCAGCTTGGCGTTCCACTGGCAGAGCTTTCGCTGGAATCCCTGCAGAAGCATGCCGAATCGATCGACGCGACGCTCTTTGAAAGCCTGGGAACCGCGAACGCCATCGCAGCCTTCAAAAGCTACGGTTCCACCGCCCCCGACCAAGTCCGCAAGCAGGTCGACGCCTGGAAGGCTAAATTGCGCTGACTGTCGCTTCATTCGCTCGGCGTTATCTAGCCGGTGGAGGCGTGTTCGGGGCAAACTTGCATACGATTCGGCAGCGGATAAACTCTGTCGATCGTAGGGGGCGGATCGCACGACCATGGCCCGAACCGCCGAAACTCGGTTGGAAAT
>JBCBOO010000110.1:0-19648 GCA_039821235.1 Planctomycetota bacterium | reverse complement strand
CTTCGTTCAGTCGCCCGCGAAATTCGCGATAAACACCACCGGCCTTGCGGGCCACTTCCGGCAGATTCCCGCCGAAAAGGACCACGGCGATGACGCCGATCACCATCATTTCAAATGGACCTAGCCCAAACATGTTACGCGTTTCCGGTTTGATCGGAATCGTCGTCGTCGTCTTCGGCGGTGTCGTTCAGACCGCGCTTAAACTCGTTTGCACTCTTGCCGAGGTTTCGCATCAGCGACGGCAGTTTCGCACCGCCGAACAGAACCAGGACGACCACCAAAAAGATCATCATTTCGGTGGCGCCGGGCATTGCAAATCCCAGCAGGTGTAGACCGGATGCGGTCAATCCAATTGAGGACATCGATTCGCTCCAAAAGAGGCTTGAGAATATAGAACCCTCACGCACATTTGCGGCGAAAGCGGGTCGGTCGGTTGCGTCCAAACTCCCGAGGCACCGAGGCCAAGGAAGCAGACTCGCAACCACCTCCAGGACCGTCGTGTCGGGGGTGGGGAGTTGCAGAAGAACCTGTGCTGCAACGCCCTAAAGTTTAAACGATTCGCCTGACGAGTCAATTCCGACCCTCCGAGCTCCGTTACTCGGCGAGAAGCTGCTCAATCGTATTTCGCATGTCTTTTTCGCCTTCGGCGCCCTTCCAATTCATTTCGCCTTCCCACCAGCGGCGAATGAAGCCGTCTTTGTCGATCAAATAAACCGCCGGCCACATCTGGTTATTCCACGTTTTCCAGTTTTGACTCTGCTCGTCGAACAGGACCGGGTACTCGATTCCTTGTTCGGGGATCGCTGCGGACACTCGTTCACGCGATCGCTCGGCCCTCGTTTCCGGTGTTTGAATGCCGATGACCACCAATCCCTTGTCGGCGTAGTCTTCATGCCAACCGTTGTAGTGGGGCAGGTTTCGAACGCAGTTGATGCACTGGAACGCGTAAAAGTGGACCGCGACGACTTTTCCACGCAAGTCTTCCAGTTTCACGCCCGACGATTGCAACCACTGGCTGCCGTCCATCGTCAATTCGGGGGCCCTCGGATACATCCGTTTGACCTGACTGAAGTCGAACGCGCTGCCGGTCTCTCCGGAGAGTTTTCGAAGCTGCTCGTTGGTCAACGTGTCCGAGAAGACGTCTTGTTCTTTTTTCTTGAGTGCAGCGAGCTTTTTTGCGGCTTCGGCTGGATCGATCTTTCCGCCGCGCAATTGGCTGTTCACTTCCGCCGCAGTGGCATCGGATGCGAGGAATTCCTGATAAAGCTCTTCACGTTGCGTGGATGTCAGCCCGAGGTCGCTGGCGGTGCGGTCTCGGACGACCATCCGAGTGCCGAGGGCCTGATTGCGCAATTGTTCGAGGCGTTCCCGTTGATCGGCGTTCAAAACGGTCTGGAGTTTGCCGTCGAGCCACTCGGTCGCCTTGCGGATCACTTCGCGTCGCTCGTCTTCCTTTTGATACCGAGATCGAAGCCAGGGGCCATCGATCGGTTTCAGCCATTCGAGAATGGTCGCTCGCTGGTCTGCGGTCAGATTCAGTTCGCTGTGGATCGCGTCATCGCGGATCATCTGCAGCAAAACAGGCATGACCTCGGGTGGCGAGACCGGCGACTGTGCCGATGCCACTTGTCCGGCGAGAACCAACAGCAGGCTCGCCGATGTCGCACGTACAAAAACTGGAAACGTCATGATCAGTGAGCGTGGTGAAGACGTGAAAGGAGTAATGTGTGGACGAACGCCACCGGCCAACGGGCGAGGCGATGCGCGGTTTGTGCTGGAAGACAGTGAGGTCTTCCGAAATCCATCGAATACGGACTTGATTGCAGAATAACCAACCCGTCATTCTGTCCGCCAGTTGCGGTTACCGTTCGTTGATTCCGAGAGTCAGCGTCGGCGGTGCCTGGGAAGATTCCTTCGATGCGAATGTGATCTGTTCGGTCCCGGATTGGCCGGTCAAAATGAGCGTGACACTGCGATTATTGGAGTCTCCGATGAATTGTGCGAGTTCACTTGATTCGATTCGGATGTTCTTTTCGCCGGGCTCAATTCGCTTTTCGGCCAGCAGTGGTAGCGAGCCAACTCCTTCTGAGGACAGGGAATTGCTCCAAACGATCTTATCCTCGGGCCAGATATTGCTCACCCGGTCATCAAAGCCGTAGACCCGCACCGTCACGGCGGCTTCCTGGTCGATCACATGCAAGGAAAGTGCTGCGGAGCCGATTCGATTTTGTCGAGCCCGATTACCAGATCGATCAAACCGTCCGCCGGGCACACCGCCACCGTTAAAACCGCCACCATTCTGAGATTGCTTCTTCGCATCGATGATGAAGCGAATGTAGGCGTGTTGGATCTGGCGACCGTTGCGAGTTTGGACGACCAAGCTGGGCTTGGCACCAAACGGGTTGGAACTGCTGCTGCCTCGTTTGACGGTTGCGTCGGCACCATCTTCATCCGCCGTCGTCACCTTGACCTCGCGGAGGGCCGGAGCATTTGGTGCCGCATCACCCGGCTTGGATTCTCCCGCAGCCGTCGAGTTGCCGCTGGGGTTGTTCATTGATCGCCCGCCCAGGCCGGGGAAGTTCGTTCCTGACCGACCGGTATTCGGCGTCGATGCCATCGACGACCCGCCGTTATTGTATTGTTCCCTGCGGTTGCCACCGAAGTCCGATGTCGGGTTTTGGTTGCTTGATGCGGTAAGGCCGAGCGCCGAGTCGGCGATGTTTGCGGAGAAGGTCGTCATGACCACGCGATCGATCAAACCTTTTCGGTTGCCGTTGTTCGCATTGGAAACCACGATCTCCAAGAAGGGCTTCATGCCTGCAACGGACTTGTCGGCTCGATAGCCGAACATGACTTGCTTCCGACGAGTGCCGTTCCAAGGAGTGCGGTCGTCAAAGGATGCGAGCTGGTAACGAACCGACGTACCCTGATCATTCAAGAATCCAAGCACAAACTCGTAGTTGCTAGCCGCGTTTCCTTTGCCTCCGATCGTCGCGGCGACACAAATCACGTCTCCTTCTTTCGCTCGATACCAAACCGGATCGCTTGTGAGCAGCAGCTTGCTGTTGGGACCGGCAAAGCCCCGCGTGACGTGCTCGGGTACCTGAGCTCCGCGGTTGATTTCCCAGCCACCTTGCTTTCCGAAGGCCTGCATTTTCCAGCCGGGGATTTTCGGCGTGGAGGGACCGGAGACACCTTGCTCGAACGAACCGTTTCCGCCTTTCGTTCCGATAACCCATTTGGCTCCTTCGGCGCCGACTTTGGAAATGTTCAACGAGGCAACGGTTGTCGATCGGGACTGCGGACGTGCGCTCAGTGGCGGCAATGAGGACGCGTTGCCTGCGATATTGGAGCGGTTGGCGCTGGAGTCGGGTCGACTGGAGCCAGAGTCGGCTTTGCTTGCCGATGAGTTATTGCGGGAGGGATCGTTGTTTGATGGAGCGGAGTTGTTTCCGCCGTTGGCAGCAGAAGGGTCGACGATGATGGTCGTGTTTTCGTTTTGTTGTCTTGCGATCGCGTTGGTGGTGCTGAAGTACACGACGGCGGGAATCAAGGCCGCGAGCGCTGCCGCGGCAATCCCGATCCCGATCCAAAGATTTTTGTTTGTCGGAGGAGCCGGTTTCTTGGATTTCGGTCGCTGGGTGCCGTTGCGATTTTGCGCGGCATAAGGATGAGCTTCCGCAGGGGCGGGGATCGTGACGGCGGCATGCACGCCGGACTTGCCGGCCGCCGCATTGAGTGCGGCCGGGGCGGAGACGCCGGGCAATGAATCAAAGGGGTTCGGCATCGAGTCCTTTGCAGCGTCAAACGCGAATGCGTCCTTTGGCGGTGACTTCTTTTTGGCGACCGCTTGTTGCAAGCCGAGCTGCAACTGATTGATGGCTTGCGCCACCTCGGTCTTTGACTCGCATTCCTTTTCCGCCTTCTCAAGCGCCTCTTCGAGTTCCCGCGCACTTTGGAATCGATCTCGCGGTTCTTTGGCCATCAATTTGTGAATCAAATCGGCCAGAGGCTGCGGGACCTTCTCGTTCCTCGATCGAAGCGGTTTGGGAGCATGCGCCAAAATCGCGATCAGCTGATCAGCGACACTTTTGGTTTTCAGCGGCAAGGCACCGCAGGCGAGTTCATAGAGAACAACGCCGACCGAATACAAATCACTACGGTCGTCGAGAGGTTCGCTGCGAGCTTGCTCGGGGGAGAGGTAGCCAGGCGTTCCGACGACGGCGCCGCGTCCCGATAGTTGGTCGACCGGTGTCTGGGCGAGTGCGAGTCCAAAGTCGAGGACTTTGATGCGATCGGTCTTGGTGTCGTGCCAAATGTTGGCCGGTTTGATATCTCGGTGAACGATTCCCTTGGAGTGGGCGGCACCCAATCCCCGCGCAATGTCTTTGGCATACGCGATGACGGTATTGAAGTCCGGCTCGCCATGGTTTTCATGAAAATCTTCGAGCGTGGAGCCCTCTAGCAGCTCCATCGCCATGAACGGCGTGCCCTTGTGCTCACCGACCTCAAAAATGGTCGCGACGTTGTCTTGGTGAACGGCGGCCATCGCGCGGGCTTCACTGATGAATCGCTTGCGGCTGCCGGGGGTCGCCGCGATCTTTTGGTTCATCACCTTGAGGGCGACTTGGCGCTTGAGCTTGACGTCTTCGGCGAGAAAGACGAACCCCATTCCGCCACGCCCCAGCTCTCGAATCACCCGGTAGTGTCCGAGCGAACCTATCTCCTCCGCCGCATTCTTCGGCGGTTCGAGAAAGGCGTGCGTCGCGGAGGAAGCATTGGAGGACATGGGGCAAAATTGTCAGCCGGAGACGAACAAGCGGACGCGCAGCGGTGTCAGGGTCGTTTCGAGGGCACGCCCTCGCAAAACTCCACACTGGGTCAGTATATCACGTCGTTATGGCGAACAGGGATTGACGGCCAATCTGCGTGATCATCATTCTTTGACACCGGCGCCACCGGGTGGGAGGAATTGAACGGTTTCGCTCGATTGCAGCGACGGATTTTTTCGACCCTGACAGCGTGTTCGGCCTCCCGCTTTTGTATCGCGGACGGGCCTTTTTCCACCACCTTGATGGTTTTGTTTCTCATGAGCCAATCGACTCCCAGTCCTTCCGGGGACGCCTCTCCGCTCGCCCCCGTCTTTGTTCGCCTTCCTGACGGCACGGTCAACGAACATCCCGGCCACACCACCTGCATGGATATCGCGACGGGAATCAGCGAAGGGCTCGCTCGAAGCGTGGTCGCAGCGGAAATTGATGGCAAGGTCGTCGACGCCTTTCGTCCGCTGGGTGACTTGGCGGTGGAGGGTGATCCTGAAACCGAGTCCGCGGCGGCAACCGGATCGGCTCCGGACGACGCTTTTGCGCTCCGGCTGCTGACCCAGCGTGATTCCGAAGCCCTCGATGTGCTCCGGCATTCGGCCGCCCACGTGATGGCTCGCGCCGTCATGCGGCTCTACGATGGCGTCTCGCTCGCATTCGGCCCGACCACCGAAGGCGGTTTCTACTACGACTTCGATCTCAGTGTCCCGATCAGCGAAGAGGACTTTCCCAAGATCGAAGCCGAAATGAAGGCGATCATCAAAGAGAAGGAACCGTTCGAACGGTTCGTGCTCGATCGCGATGAAGCGAGGAAATTGTGCGATGACTTGGATCAAGATCTGAAAGTCGAGCACATCGACACGGGTTTGGCGGAGCACGCCACGGTCAGCTTTTATCGTCAAGGCGAATTCGTTGACCTGTGTCGCGGGCCACACATTCCGCACGCCGGCAAGATCAAAGCGATCAAGCTGATGAGTGTTGCCGGTTCGCACTGGAAGGGTGACGTCAGCAATCGTCCACTTCAGCGACTTTATGGGACGGCTTTCTTTGACAAGAAGGAACTGAAGGCGTACCTCGAGCGTTTGGAAGAAGCCAAGCGACGCGACCATCGTGTGCTCGGCAAGCAGCACGGGCTGTTTGCGATCAATCCCGATGTCGGTGCGGGACTATGCCTGTGGCTGCCCAAGGGGGCTCGCGTCCGCGTCGCGCTCGAGGACTTCCTGAGACGCGAACTGCTCAGCCGCGGTTACGATCCGGTTTACAGTCCACACATTGGTCGCGTGGAGATGTACGAGACCAGCGGACACTTTCCCTACTATCGCGACAGCCAGTTCGCACCACTCTTTGGCAGCGAAGTCGGTGGTTTGTTGGACGCCTGGAGCACTCGGCTGGACGAGGGCACGATCGACAGTGACGGTGAAGACAAGTTGATGGCCGCCGCAGAAGTCTTGGGCGTTTCACTGCCCGACTACAAGCCGTCGATGAACAACGAGCAAAAACGAGAGGTGCTGCACCAATGGCAGGTGACCAACGAGCGTTACTTGCTCAAGCCGATGAACTGTCCGCACCACTGTCATATTTTCAAGGCTCAACCACGCTCGTATCGGCAGTTGCCGCTGCGGTTGTTCGAGTTCGGAACGGTTTACCGCCACGAGCAAACCGGTGAGCTCAATGGGATGCTGCGCGTGCGAGGACTCACGCAAGATGACGCACACATTTTCTGCACCCAAGATCAAGTCGAGCAAGAATTCCGCGCGACGATTGAACTGACCAAGTTCGTGCTTCAGTCGGTCGGCCTGGACGATTATCGAGTCCAGCTCTCCCTACGAGATCCTGACAGCAGCAAGTATGTCGGTAGCGAGGACCAGTGGGACGCTGCCGAGGGAGCGCTTCGCGGCGTGCTCGAGCAGAGCGACATGACGTTCAATGAAGAGCCAGGCGAAGCCGCGTTTTATGGTCCGAAAGCGGACTTCATGGTGCGAGACTGCATCGGTCGTTCGTGGCAACTCGGAACGGTGCAATTGGATTACAACCTGCCCAATCGCTTCCAGCTGGAATACAACGGGCGTGACAATTCCGTTCACCGTCCGGTCATGATCCACCGCGCACCGTTCGGATCGCTGGAGCGATTTACCGGCATGTTGATCGAACACTTTGCCGGCGCGTTCCCGATGTGGCTTTCACCGGAGCAAGTCCGTGTTCTGCCGCTCAGTGACAAGTCACTGGATTATGCCGTGGCAGTCGCCAAGCAACTCGATGAGGCCGGCTTGAAAGTGACGGTGGATTCCAGTGGCGGCAAAGTTCAGGCAAAGATTCGCAACGCGCAGCTGGAGCTCGTCAACTACATGGCCGTCGTGGGACCCAAGGAAGCCGAGAGCGGTCAAGTCGCACTGCGAGACCGCATTGACGGAGATTTGGGATCGATGCCCGTTGCCGAAGCCATCGCCAGGCTAACCAGCGAAGTCAACGATCGAGTGGTGCGGCAGGCAGTTGCGGCGGACGCCTCGGCTTAGGCGATCGACTCGAACGTGTCTTTTTCTGCGAGCGGCGGGATTGCACCCCGCTGCTCCAGTTCGTTTGCTTCTTCGGCGACGCTCGCAAATCCGTCACGGACTTGGCCCAAGATTCGTTTGCAGTCGTCGTATCGTTGCTCATCGAAACTGAGCAGGACGAAGTGCAGCAGACGCGCGATGTTGAATGCGACTTCGTTTTCCTCCGGTTTGAGCCCGGAGTGGATCGCGAGAAATACCTTGCGCGCCGTCATCTCATGCTTGATGTACAACGCTTGATCGCCGGTTTGCTTGGCGATCTCGCAGGCATCGATTGCGTCGATCGCCTTCTCGTAAAGCATGAGAAGCAGATCCACACGAGTCCAACCGACGTGAATGTTTTTACGTTGATACGCTTTCAAGGGTTCCATCGAATGCCCCGGTGCTTGGCTAGGAAGGAAAGTGGTGGAAGGTTGTGAGTAAGTTGGTGGTGTTGGCGAAGGATTAGCTGGACAGCGTCGCTTTTGTCGCGTGTCCATTTTTTCCTAATCCGAAGCGTAACAACCCGAAGCGGTAGCGAGGGATCGTTGCCATCCCTCGCTTACGCTTCGGGTTAGGACTCTTAGCAAGTCAACGCTGTCCAACTAGTGCTTCGTCAACTTTTAAAGACGCAGCACTAGTTGCTGTTGTTACTGCTAAATGAACTCAGCGATGCGAACTGGCTCGACAAGAAGTTTCCTGTCGATTGCAATTCATTGAGGATACTTTCGAGCGCCGCAAATTCTTGAATCAGTGATTCGCGGCGAATGTCGGTCAACTCTTGAACTTGTTCGATCGAGTCATCGATGGACGCGATACGCGACTCGAACGAATCGTTGACGTTCTTGATCAACCCCGACTCGGTGTCGAGGATCTCGCCCAGGTAGGACGAGAGCTGACCCGTGATTCCCTGAGTGACCGTCAAGTTGGCTTCCGAGCCGGCCACGATTTGGTCCGCCGTCAGCGTGACTTCGATGCGCAGGTCCGCCGTGTATTCGTTGTCCGAATCACCGGACAACACTCGGCCGGATCCTTTCGCCTCTTCGGTCACACCGTTGACGGTGAAGGTTCCGGCGACATCCCGACCCGAGTCCGTTTCGCTGCCATCGAATCCGAGGGCTGCCGCGGCGGCGCCTTCCAATTTCGAAAGTTTGGCTGAAACGCCGTAGCCTTCGGTTTGAATGACCAACTGATTGCTCGTGTCCACCGAGACGTTGACACGATTTACCCCCAGTTCCGATGAACTATTGACCACGGCTTGCAGTTGCTGAGCGAGCTCGGCACGGGTGTAGGTGCCTTCGGTTAGTGACAGGGTTTCGCTATCGATGCCATTGACGGAGAAGGTGAATTCCCGGTTGGACGAATCGATCACAATGGAGTCGGAGATGGCATTGGAAGCGGTGATCTCCGCGCGCTCGGCCGCCCGTGTGATGTCGACTTGAATGGGTGAGTCGGGTGCCTGAGTTCGTTGGCTTCCGCCGAGGAATCGGATACCGGTACTGTCCGAGTTGGCATTGAGTCCGAACAATCCGCGGATGTCACCGGCGTCGACGCCTTCCAAGTCACCCTTGAGTGCTTCGGACAGCTTGTTTGTATCGAGCGTCAGCTTGCCTTGGAGGTTGAGATCGATTCCGATTTCCCCCAATCGCCCGATCGAACTTTCGGGGACCGTACCGGTAACGATCGTCAGCAGTTCATTTTTGATCGACGTTGCATTGCGGTTGCCAAGCAACGGACTGGCTTCTTCGGTCTCCGGATTGAAGCGGGTGACGTTGTCGATGAAGTCGATGATCTGATTGAAGTTTTCGACGAACCCTTCAACCGCTTCCTGGGCGGCTTCGGTGTCCGGGTCGATTTCGATGGTGATCGGATTACCCGGATCAGCCTTCGTGAGTTGCAACGTGACGTTGTCGATCAACCCATCAACGGTGTTCGTCTCGTACTCGGCGGAGATCGCACCGGCACCCGAACCAAGCGTGACGATTGAATTGAGAGGCGGCTGCACCGCCGGGCCGCTGAAGTCGGGCAGCACGCCCGTCAATGGATCTTGGGTGCTGGTGACTTCAATCGTGTTTGCGGCGCCGGTGAAACGAGAGGTCAGCAGGATTCGGTTGGTTCCGGTGGCCTGATCGAAGACCAGGCTGGCATTGACGTCGTCCACCTGTTCGTTGACCGCTTCGACGAATCCCTCGAGCGTGTTGTTGTTCGAATCGATGGAGATGGTCTGCGCGGCGCGGTTTCCGACTTTAAAACTGATATCACCGGTCGCGATCTGATCCGACTCGCTCACAAAACCCTGCGACGCAATCTGGTGCGCCGTCGCGAGTTGATCGACGCTCATCGAGTAAGAACCCGAGATCGCTCCACTGCCCGCCGTCGCGGTGAGTGCTTCCTCGTTGCTGCTGGTTGCGATGCGGCCTTCGAAAACGCTGTTCACGCTTCGGTTCAGCTGTCCGAGTGATGTGCGAAGCGTCAGGAGTTGCGCTTCGATCCCTTTGAACGAGGATTGTTCCGTGGATATCTCGGCTTTTCGCCCATTGAGCGTATCGACCTGCTGCTGCTGGAATCCGAGCAGACTTTCGATGATGCTGGATGTATCAAAGCCGGATACGAGTCCATCGATATTGAACGTCATCGCGGTGCTCCTTGGCACACTTCAGTTTGCCATGAATGTCGTGAACGGAAGGTCCGTGACGCGAACACATCTTCATCCGCAGTTTCCCATGCTGATCAAAGGTTAGGCCAGCAAAACACTAGTATGTATGTCGACCACGCTTCGGGTGGTTTCGCATCGGAGACGGGAAACCTCCATCGAAACCTGCTTGCGTGATCCGATGGATCCGAACCGTCTGGAAATCCAACGCAAGGTACGCCGCGGTTGCCAGAGGGTTCTTTTTCGGCACAAATCGGATCCCGGCACCAAAACACCACCGCGAGAAAGAACAAAGTCTTAAGCTCGCGATGGCTGGGTCATTGTTAAGGGCCGAGAGAAATTTGGGCTTACTGGAGGAGCGACAGGATCGACTGAGTCGTCTGGTTCGCACTCGACAAGACCGATGTTCCCGCCTGAACCAAGATCTGGTTGTTCGTGAACTTCGAGATTTCTTCTGCGAAGTCGGTGTCACGAATGACAGACTCGGCGTTGACGGTGTTTTCCAACGTCGATCGCATGTTGTTCGCGATGGACTCCAGCGTGTTGGACTGGAACGCACCGAGTTCACCACGAATGTTGGACAATTCGTCGATTGCCGCATCGATGGTTTCAAGCGCGTCTTGAGCGTTATCGAACGTGGTGACGCTGATATCGTTCAAGCTGTTGAACTTCGAACCGGTCACACCGACACCGAGACCTTCGGCCTTGACCGACTGAATGGCGATTTGTGCGGTCTGGTTCTTGTTGGCACCAATTTGAAACACGAGGGCTTCGTTCTGAATCGAAACGTTACCCTGGGCACCGGTCTCGGTGTTGATCGCATCGGCACCCACACCAACCCGAACGACGGTTCCCTTGGAAGCACCATCAACGCTGGTGAGCGTGTTGGCTTTCCCAGATGCGGCAACGCCGTCAATCGTACCGGCAATGTTGACACCGGAGTCGGTGACCGTTGTCGTGCCGAATCCGGAAGAAGTCGCGGCAGCGGCAGTGTCCGAGACGACTTCGATTTCCGCATCGGAACCGAATTCGATCGATCGGATACGCGTTCCGCCGCTGACGTCTTCGGCGACAACGCCGGTCTCATCGGTGAACTCGTTGATTCGAGCCACAACGCCTGCACGGTCGAGTCCCGAGTTCAGCGTGATGCTGACACCGTTGACGGAGAGGGTTTCGTCATCGGCGAGGGTACCCGTTTGCGAGGTGCCTGCGACGATGTTTGCTCGTTCACCGACGGTGGTCACGGCGACGGCGTAGGTTCCGTCACTGGTGTTGCTTCCACCCTTCAGGAATGTCACATCAGCGTCACTGGTCGTTCCCCGGACACCGGCTGTTCCGTCAAGAAGCGCCTTCTCGCCGAACTGCGTGTTGGCCGCGATCCGGTTGATGGTGTCGAGAGCGTTATCGATTTCAGCTTGGTTGGCTGCAAAAGCGTCCGAATCGTTGACGCCCGAGTTGGCCGAATCGAGAGCCAGCGACCGGACTTTGATCAGGATGCTGTTGATTTCGTTCAAAGCACCTTCAGCGGTTTGGACGACCGAAACAGCCTTTTCGGTGTTTGCGATCGCGGTTCGCAGACCGGCGACTTGAGCACGCTGCTTTTCCGAGATCACAAGTGCCGCGGGGCCGTCGGCACCCCGGTTCACTTTGAATCCGGTAGACAATCTTTCGATTGACTTATTAAGCGCTGAATTCGAGCGCTTCAGGTTGTTGCGTGCGTTCAACGCCCCAACGTTATTGGTGATGGTTAAGCTCATCTTGGACTAACTCGTCTAAAAGGATTTGTAAAGAACGTCCGTGATAACACGCGCATCCGTGGCGAGATCACGTGAGGGACAACCCTCACGTGGTCTACAAGTCGAGAAGCTTTTGGGCCGTCGAGGCCGCAGCCTCTTTGGTCAAATACTCACCGGCTTGTATTTTCAGTTTCACTGCATCGACCACGGACTCTCGTACTTCGACAACGGACTGTTGAAGCAGTTGCGATAGATCGCGAACGGAATCGAGTTGAATCGACGTTGATGGCACGGCTTGCGCCGAGCTATCACCAGTCGAGTCGACAGCACCGCCGCCATCACTGGCAACGTTGGAGTCGAGCCGCTTGACTTGCGGCGGTACTGAATTTCCGGCTGGGTTGATTCTCATCTTGTTCTCTCCGCAGTGGGTGACTGAGAGACGTTGTCGAGAGTCATGGCATCGACTTGCGTTTAAAATCCCTAAGCCGCAAACCTTTTTCAGTCGATACACACGTAGCGAATAAACGGTCTGGGTGATTTGTCACACTTGGGCCAACAGTGCACACCTCATGTCCCTCTCATCTGCCGAGATGATGGACCACTCCAAGGAGCGAAAAAGCCCGTGTTTCGTGCGGAAACCTTGTGGATCACCGCCTTCCTCTCGATCGGATTGATCGGTGGGCTGGTCTACAATTGGCCCCGCGAACCAGACACGGATTCGGTGGAGCAGCGCGGCGATGCCGAGGGTGCAAACGACTCAAATGGTGAATCAGAGGCCTCCGATTCGGTTTCCGAAGACGGTTTGAGGGAGAACCCTCAAGGCACAAGCGGTGACGTCAATGCATCGGTTCAACCAGTGGTCAAACCGAATGGCACCGCCAACGAGTTAGGACTGTGGAGTCAAATCGCCGGCAACGAAAAACGCGTTCAACCGATCGACTTTAATGTGATCGAACTCGGTGATCGTCTGTTGCTTGGCGGCAGCGCCTTGGGTGCATACAAGCACTACATGAAACTGTGGCAACAAGCAGACCTGCCGATGGACTCTGCTGTGCTTCTTCGATTGGGGCTGGCAAGCGAAGTCGCAGGTCTTCTCGATCAGGCCGAAGGGCACTATCAAAGTGCCATTCGCATCACTCCCACTGGATCGCTTCCGCAAGTACTGGGCCTTCTCGGAACGGCACGTATTTGGGAGCAGCGTGGGCAGCTGACCGACGCCATCTCACTACTCAGTGAAATGCAGCTTCTGTTTGGTGACGACACACATCCGGCGATCGTGCGACAATCGGTTTCAAGGCAGCTCGCAGACGCATTGCAAAAACGTTTGCTTCAAAACCAGGTGGTGGCCGACGCACTTCAGAAAGACCCGATGCAGTATCACTGGACTCGGTTGATGCTCGATCCCATCCTCAAAGCGGCCGATACGGATGCACTCGCTCCACAGCAGGCGGATCAGCCCACGGAAATCAAATTGCTGCAGAATCCGCGCGGCGACGCGGCTTCGATCCTGATCGAAATCCATCGGCGCGGATATGCCCTGGTCAAACTGATCGCCAGTTTAGAACAACTGACCGGATTAGACTTCCAAATGACCGAGCGGGCAAAGTCGACGATGGTCGGACGATTGACCAACATCGATACCAAAGTGATGCCGATGTCGTTGCTCTTGGATCATGCGCTCGAGCCACTTGGGTTGTCATGGAGCCAATCTGAAAGTGGTGTCATGTTGATGCACCGCGATGACCTTTCGGTGGAAGATGCGGCGTCCTTCGACTTGGCACGAACGCAGCGGATGTTGCAACAAGTTCAGCTGAACTTTCCCAACGGTCCCGTCCGAACGGCCGCCATCATGAATGATGCCAATAACTGTCGCCTATCGGGGCAATGGGAGCTGGCCGGCGACAAGTATCGCGCCGCTCGCGAAGCCGCACCCTCGCACGAACTCAACGCAAAGCTGTACTTCAATGAGGCTGCATTGTCGTTGGCCGGTGGCGACAAGCTGGACGCACTCCACGCCGCTTACATGACGCTGGACCAAACACTGACGAGTGCATTGCAGGCACGTGTCTATGCCATGATTGCCAAGCTCGAAATGGAACTCGGGCAACCCGAAAAGGCGGTCGTGGCAGCTTCACGTGGTCTTCGCCGGGCGGAGGATGACGACATTGCGGCCGAGCTCGTACTGACGCTCTCGCGAGCTTACTTACTCTCAGGCGATCCGGATTCGGCCAACTCGGCTTTGTTTGATTATGGACCGGCCGTCAGCGATCCCGCTCAAAAACGTGTGGCCGGGGTGTTTTCTGCCTTCTCGCGATTCCAACGTCTACGACCCAAAGTGGGGTTGCAGAACGAGGGGCAACGCTTGGTCATGGCACTGGCCAGTCTTCAGCCGGATGACATGAGTTCGTTCGCCGACGGGCTGATCCTTTCCGATGCGTATTCCGCAATCGGGCTTCGTGCGAAGGCCGTCGATAATCTGAAGGAGGCTTTGCAACGGGCGCCAACGGGTTTTTGGCAAGAGCGGATTCAGCTTGCCTTGGCCAATCTGCTCTATGAGACGTCCCAAATCGACGAGGCGAAAGAAGTCATCGAGTCATTTGGAAACATCTCCACGGAACTGCTTCCCCAGGCGTTGACACTGCACGCGCGAATTCAGTTGGATCGTGGAGAACTGGAGCTATGCGAAGCGACTTGTCGCAGGCTTTTGTCGATGCAACTGGACGACGACGCCAAAGCGACTTCGCTGGAGTTGATGGGGCAGTCACTCGAACGCCGTGGCGATCACTATGCCGCGGCGCTCTGCTTCGCGGGCTTGCTACCCGATGCACCCAAGGCGAATGCGGAGGCGAATCAATGATGGATGCAAAAAGAGACCGGCGAATCCTGGCGGCGAAACCAAGGCACGCCAAGACGCGAGTTCCATTGAACGGCACATTTCGAATTGCGTTGCTTTTCACAACCGCCGTGCTGGGTTTGGCAGGTCAAGCGTTTACTCAGAGCTACGACAACGACGCTGCGAATCTGCGGAGCGTGATGACTCCTGAGGTGGATGCCGCCCAAGTGCAAAATCGATTGCAGGCGCTGCTGGAGTCGACTCGGAAGGCACGGCGTGATCGCACCCGGAGGGAAGAAGCAAACGCTTTGTCGTCCGGTAAACCGATTCCAATGTCGAACGGCCAACCACCGCAGCCGGAAACCAGCGGTCCCGGTGGTTTCAACGGCGGGGAGTTGCAGTCGCCGGGGACGAACGACAGGTCATCCGACTTGGCCACCCAGTCGACCCAAAGCCTCGATGAGATCCGTGAGCGGATTCGAATCCTGCAGCGACTCAAGCGTGATCGTCAGTTGATGGATCGAGCCGCGAGAGACCAAGCCCCTGTCGATCCAGGCTTGGTCGTGACGCCACAGGTACCGATGGAAGTAGGCAACAATACACCCGAGTTGGATGCGCAAGTCGGTCCCGCTCTGGATCGCGCGGATGAGGTCGACGCGGGCGGAAACGTTTCCACTGATACTCCGGCAACCACGTCGCCCGCTTCCCTCACCGGTTCACAGATCCTTCCCAAACCCGCAAATGCGTTCGCCCTCGGTCAGAGTCTCTACCGGACCGGAAATTATGAGTCGGCACTGAAGTCGTTTCGCACGGCCGAAAAACTGTCGATGACGCCCTCCGAGAAGACTTGGCTGGAACTCATGATCGCACTTTGCGAGCATCGTCTGGGACGCAGCGGCGAAGCAACCGGCTTGCTCCGAGATATCGCGAACATGAAATCGTCCGACTATCCGATCAAGGTTGCCACTTGGTGGCTACAGCATGCCGAAGCCACCGGCGAAACCGAAGCAAAATGGCAGACGCTCTCGTCCGACTTGGACCTTCTTTCAGAAAGGATCAATGGCAATGACCAACCCTGAATCGATCACCGTTGTGGATGCAAACGAGCTTCTCGAGCAAACGAAGACGCTCAAGCGACAGTATGAAGAGCTCGCAGAATTGATTGAGTCGTTTCGGGAAGAGTCACATCGTGAGGTTGATCCGATGAACGATCTGATGAAGCGGATCAAGCAAACCGAAGCTTCATTGAAACCGCTCCGGGAGTCTTTCCTGGCGAGCGGTCAAAAGGTGACCGGAACATTGAAAGAAGTGACCGACGAGACCATCGAAATTGTCAAGTCACTGATGCCGATGTTGGGGGATTTGGAGAAGTCGTCGGTTGATTCGCTGCGAAGGCTCTTTCCAAAGATCCAAGGGAGTGTCCGCGCCGTCCAGATGCAAAATGCTTACAAGCATCACCAAAGCGATTCCGTCCAACAATAGTTCGATCAATCGATCGGTGCTGTTTTTGGTTTTCTAGTCAACTCCCGGTGGGGCAATCCGGATGATCGTGACTCAGTCACCGCAAATCAAAGACCTGATCGGGTTCGCGCGTCGCGCGGCTCGGTCCAACGCGCCGATTCTGCTGACGGGCGAGAGCGGCACAGGGAAAGAGCTCTTTGCGGAATTGATTCACCAGTCGAGTCGACGGCGTGAGCAAACGTTCGTCGCCGTGAACTGCGCCGCACTGCCGGAGAATTTGCTGGAGAGTGAGTGGTTCGGTCACGAAAAAGGTGCCTTCTCGGGCGCCGTTGCGACGCGAAAGGGACGATTCGAGCAGGCAAGTGGCGGGTCACTGTTCTTGGATGAAGTCAGCGAAATCCCAATCGCCGCCCAAGCAAAGTTGTTGCGTGTCTTGGAGACCAATACGTTTGAACGCGTTGGTAGCAGCGATTCACTCCATCACGATGTTCGGATCATTGCCGCAAGCAACCGAAAGCTCCTCGAGGAAGTCGAGGCATCTCGGTTTCGATTGGACCTCCTGCACCGGATCAATGTGATTCAGATCGAAATTCCTCCGCTGAGAAATCGCGTGGGAGACATACCACTTCTTGCGATGCATTTCGTCGAGGAGTATCGGGGCGAAAGCGAAGACGGCGTGGAGGGTTTCGAGTCCGAAGCGATGCGGGCGCTTGCCAGGTATGAGTGGCCGGGGAACGTGCGTGAATTGCGAAATGTCATTCACCGCGCCTGCGTTTTGGCGGACGGAAAGACCATCGGCATTGACCAGCTGGGGCTGCCGGAACCATCAAAAGCCACGGGTTCATCCGGGGTCGAGACGCCCCGGGAAGAAAATCAACAAGCCTTGAATCAAGGACTTCCCGAACACTGGCTGCACACGCATTTGGATGAGATTGAGCGGCAAATCATCGTCGCAGCCATCAAGCGGTTCGGCAATCGGCGGATCGTGGCGGAGAAACTTGGGGTGTCTCCGAGAACGTTGACCAACAAAATCCGGCGTTATCGCTCGCTGGAGGACGCGGCCTGAGCCGTTGTCTGGTTGTTGACTGAGCCGCAGATCATCGGCGCACATGACGCGGGCTTCCAACGCCCGGGAACACGATCTCATTGTCAGCGCGGGAGGATCGGATAAGCTAGCGGCGTTTGGAATTCCCACCTCCCATCCCGCCGTTGAGAATCGCTGCGATGAAGGCGTTGCTGCTGAGTGAATACAAGAATCTGGAAGTCACGGAGTTCGATGAGCCCAGCGTGGGCCCGAACGATGTCCTCGTCCAAGTCAAGGCGTGTGGAATTTGCGGCAGCGATATCCATGGTTACGACGGCAGCAGTGGCCGGCGGATACCGCCCCTGGTCATGGGCCATGAGGCGGCAGGCGTGGTCATCCGCGTTGGAGACGCCGTCACTGACTTTGGCGAGGGCGATCATGTCACATTTGATTCGACCGTGTCGTGTGGAGACTGCTTTTACTGCCGCAAAGGAAGCACGAATCTCTGCGATCAACGGACGGTGTTGGGCGTCTCGTGTGGGGAGTACCGTCGTCACGGAGCCTTTGCCGAATTGATCTCCGTGCCCCAAAACATCTGTTACGCGTTGCCACCCGAGATGCCATTTGAACATGCGGCAATGATCGAAGCGGTCTCGGTTGCGGTTCATGCGGTCAATCGCACTCCAATCGCACTTGGTGAAACCGCCGTGGTCGTTGGCAGTGGCATGATTGGTCTCTTGACGATCCAGGCGGCCAAGCTTGCCGGTTGTTCACGCGTCATTGCCGTCGATCTCGATCAAGACCGTTTGGACGCGGCTCTCGATTTGGGTGCGGACGTTGCACTGAAAGCGGATGAGGTCGATGTGCCTGCGGAGATTCGTCGCCTGACAAACGGTCGTGGTGCCGATGTTGCCTTGGAAGTCGTCGGCGCAAGCAAGACGATCGAAACAGCGATTGAGAGTGTTCGTAAAGGCGGGACAGTGACGTTGGTCGGTAACTTGGCGCCGGTCGTCGAGATTCCGTTGCAGGCCGTCGTCACTCGTGAACTTAATCTTCTTGGTACATGCGCATCCAATGGTGAATATCCAGAGTGCATTGAACTGATGCGGACGGGAGCCATTAAGGTGGCCCCGCTGATCACGGCGACCGCCAGTTTGGATGAAGGGCCCGATTGGTTTTCGAGGCTCTACGCGGGTGAAAAGGGTGCGATGAAAGTCATCTTGCAACCCAGTGGCCGTTAGGTCTGTTCGATTTTCCCTCCCTCCGGTCCTTGGCTCCCCGCCCCAGGAACCAAATTCCCACGTCAGGAACCAGCCATGAAACGCTCCCCGCAAACGGCTTTCGTCTGCTTACTTGCATTGCTGCTTGGCCTCTCCTCGCAAGCGACCTTACCCGCCGTCGATGTGCAGTCTTCCGATGAGATCAAGTTCTTCACGCTGAAGAACAAAAACGGGATGACGGTCCGTTTGACAAACTTTGGCGCGATCATCACTCATCTTCTGGTTCCGGATCGCGACGGAGCCCTGGGCGATGTTGCCCTGGGATACGAAGACCTGTCCGGCTACATCAACGCCGTCGACAAACCCTATTTCGGGGCCGTGGTCGGTCGGTACGGCAACCGCATTGCAAATGGAAAGTTTGAGATCGATGGAGTGGAATACAATTTGGCGATCAACAATCCGCCCAACAGTTTGCACGGTGGGATCATTGGTTTCGATAAAGTCATCTGGGACGCGATCGTTGATGAAGAAGCAAACGCGGTCACGCTCAGTTACTTGTCAAAGGACGGAGAAGAGGGCTATCCCGGCAACATGCAGTGTGCCGTCACCTACCGATTGACGGACGAGAACGCGATCGAGATCGACTACAAGGCGACGACGGACAAAGCCACGCCGGTCAATTTGACACAGCACACCTATTTCAATCTCAACGGCGAAGGGCAAGGTGACATTCTTGATCATGAGTTGATGATCAACGCGCGTCGATACACGCCGGTCGATGAGACGATGATCCCGACGGGGAAGACGCCTCTCGTACAAGGAACGCCCTTCGACTTTACAACCGCCAAGCCGATCGGCCGCGACATCGGTGCCGATGACGAACAAATCAAGTTTGGTGGTGGATTCGATCACAACTGGGTGCTCGACAAGGGAGGCCAGACGGGCGAGTTAACCTTGGCGGCCACTGTCTATGCGCCACGCACCGGCAGAGTGCTGGAGGTCTCGACCACCGAGCCTGGCATCCAGTTTTACTGCGGCAACTTTCTCGATGGCCGTCTGATCGGCAAAACCGGCAAGCCCTATGTGCATCGTGGCGGCTTTTGCTTGGAGACCCAGCACTATCCCGACAGCCCCAATCAGCCCGGCTTCCCAACGACGATCTTGATGCCGGACGATGAATACGTTTCAAAAACGATTTTCAAGTTCTCGACACGTAATTAAACTTCTCATCGAGACGATCGTTCTTGCCGTTAGCTTTTGACGTACGATGTTCAGTAAACGCCACAAAGTAAGTCTCCATTCAGCCTCTCAGAAACGCCGAACACGTCTTCGGAATTCTCGTGCATTCGAGCGATTGGAGGAGCGACGGG
>JBCBOO010000010.1:0-54909 GCA_039821235.1 Planctomycetota bacterium | reverse complement strand
GTAGACTTCGTCGGCGTGATCAATCAACGCGAGCCGACCGAGCGGACGCATCCCGCCCGTCTGACGATTCCGTGGGACATTGTAGATCCAACGACGGGAGATTGACTTGAATCGATCCGTCCCCAAGTCCCGGTATTCTCCGGCTGTCCTGAGTCTCGCATCGATTACGCGGCAACGCGGCACGTTCTCCGTTGGATCGACCAACATCACCGTTTGGGTTGTCAATGGATCCGTATCAATGAGCACGCTATGAAGCGTCATCGGGGATGCCGCACCGAGTTCATAAATACGGGATCGGATCTGATTGAGACCGTCGGCGCCGGTCCCGCCGAGTGCAACCACAAGAGCGTGTGATTTCTTGCGTATCGCCTCCGAGTCGGAATCACCCTCAATCTCGGGTAGATTCTCGATCTTTTGCTTCGCTTCCTCTTCCTCGATCACTTCGGGAACCGAAGCAACGACCCCATGCGGATTGAACAGTTTGTTGACGAAATCACTGCACGTCTCGAAGCGTCGCTCGGGCGATTTCTCGAGAGCGCGAGCGACACTCGGCCGATCGCTCGGGGGCAACGGCTTCAGGTTCGGGGCATTGTGAACGTGTTGCGTCGCCAGCTGAGCAATGGTTCGGCCGCCAAACGGACGAGTGCTGGTCAGGAGTTCCTGGTACATCACGGCGAGTGAGTACTGGTCACTGTGCATACTGGGCTTGCCGTCAAACACCTCGGGTGGCGCGTAGATGGGTGTCAATCCACCGACGATACTGCATTCCACATCACCCAGATCCTTCAGCAGACCAAAGTCGGCGACCTTGACTCGACCACCAACCAACAGGAGGTTTGCCGGTTTGATGTCGAGATGCTGCAATCGATAGAGCTGGTGCAGATAGTCCAGCGCGTCCGCCGCATCTCGCATGTACTGGAGCAAAGCTTCGCGCGGAACACCACAGCTGCCGCGTTTCCGGTGCGCGTTGAACACATCCTCCAACGAACCGTCCGCCAACTCCGTCACAATCACTAACTGGCGTTCAATGAGCTCGAATCGCTCCAGCGTGAGGATAAACGGGTGCTGAACACCTTTGATTCTCTCCAGCGACTTGAGTTCCTGGGAAGCGCGGCGTTCGTCCTGATGACCGTAGACGAACTTGACAGCCTTCTTCAGTCCCCCTGGAGCCGTCGCTCGCCAAACTTCGCCGTAGCCACCACGACCGATGCACTTCTCCAACCGGTAACCGCTAATCGGCTCATAACCAGCTTGAATACGATTGGTTTTGACGGTCGACATGTTCAGAGAAGTCCCGGGCGGAAAAAACGACTAACGAGGTCGCCTCTAAAGGTTGCTGAAATAACTGCGGCAAGCGCGGTCGAGGTACTCCGGCCGAATTCCGAGCGGTAGTTGCCGGTAGCGACAGAAGCTTGCGACTTGCTTGAGAAGATCGCGAGGATGACACCGGCGAGGACTTCGATTCTGTTTCGTGTAAAAGCTCAACAGGAAATCAGCAGCCTCGGGCGTTTCAGGGAAACCCATCTGCTTGGCAACTTGACTGAGAAGTTGCCGATACTCATCGGCCGAAGGGTCACCTACAAAAATCTTGTAGGGCACCCGTCGCAAGAATGCCTCATCAACCAGTTCGTTCGGATCCAGATTGGTCGAGAAGATCAGCATCTGCTCAAATGGAATTTGAATCTTCTTCCCCGTCGGAAGCGTGAGGAAATCACACTTATTTTCCAGCGGTACGATCCAACGATTCAGCAACTCCTCGGGCGCGATACGCTGTCGCCCGAAATCATCGATCAGCAGGCACCCACAGTTGCTCTTCATTTGCAGGGGAGCTTCGCAAATGTTGCTTCGATGGTCATGACGCACCTCCAGGTTCTCCATGACCAACTCGCCACCGACCATGACGGTTGGACGCTGGATTCGGATCCAACGCCGATCCCATTCCTGTGCCTTGAGAATCTTCCCACGGCTTTCCGGAACGGGAGCGGGCCGATGAAACGCGTCGTCTCTCAATTTGATCAAGTTTCCATCATCCAGAATGGCGTGGGGAATCCAGATCTCTTGGCCCAGGCAATGCGTCAGACATCTCGCAATCGTCGTCTTGCCGTTGCCGGGCTCGCCAAAAAGAAACAGGCCCGTGTTGCTGTTAATCGCCGGACCGAGAAAGTCCAATAATTCCGTTTGGTAGGAAATTCCGGACAACGCCTCTCGTAGTTGGTCCTGCGTCACGGGACTCAAACCTGCGGCTTGAGCTTCGACGCTGAGAACATAGTCGGACAGCGGTACCGGGGCGGGCCCGACGTAACTGCACTGCTTCATCTGTATCTGGGCGCGGTTCTGTCCCAGTTCGGTCAACGAATAGTAGTAATCGTTGAATGGGGCGGGTCGAACATGTGCGATCAATTTTCGTGTTCGCATCGCGTCCAGCAGCGGATCGACGATTTTGAACGGGAGACCCACAAACTCGGCAAGGTTTCGACCGCTCATCGTTCCCTTGCTGAGCACCGCCTTGAGGACCAGACCTTCGATGAAGGAATCACTCAGCCCAGTTTCGGAGATTGACTGCGTTTCCGCGGGCCAAAACGTGTCGTCGGTGAGCAGACTGCCCAGCAGTCCCGCGTCAACGGCTTGGGTGTCGTGGATCGCGGTAGTCATGACAGGAAGTGGTAACTATTGGGGGAGAATTTGGGGCTGGAATCAAGTCGGCTGGTGCAAAGCTAGCTCGCATTTAGCCATCGGGAGGCTCAACGACGAAGACTGGCGTATCCCATTCTGTGTCACAGACGCTTACGTCCGTGCTCAAGTGGTTACCGCTCTGTCCACGCCCACTTCTTGGGGGGTGAATAAATTTGCCTGAAGATTTCGCCACCCCCTAAACACAACCTACAGTTTCGAGACCTCCGATGCGTGGATGGCTGTTGACCCTCACGCAACGCAGATTCCCCACCCACTTTCTCACCCTCGGCCGAAACCTGATCCATGTCCTCGATCGATAGTTCCGCACTAGATCGACTACGCCAAAGCACCGTGGCGGGAGGAGACGTATGGTTTCTCTCCGGGGCACTGGAACCGCGCGATACGCTCAAGCACCTGCCGATCGACGAGGCCCCGTTCACCATCGGGCGGAAAGCGGGTTCTTCGTTGAAACTGCAGTTCAACACGGTCAGCGGCAAGCACGCGACGCTTTCGATTCAAGAGGGAAAGCTCTTTCTCACGGACCTGGGCAGCACCAATGGTACCTATGTCAACGGAGAGCGGATCAAAGGCGAAGTCCCCATCGAAGAGGAAGACCTGATCCACTTCGCGGAAGCTCCCTTTCGTGTGCTCAAACAATCACCAACCGGCCAATCAGCCGGCACGATTGCTCGCAACGTTTGTGATGAAGCGCTCGCGCTAGTCCAATTCGATCGCATGATGAGCGAGAGACTTGTTCGACCCCACTTCCAGGTGATTGTCGAAGTCCTGAATGGCAACGTGCTCGGCCACGAAATCCTGGGTCGCGGAAGCGTCTTTGGATTGGAATCGGTTGCCGCCATGTTCCATGCCGCCAGTCAACTGAATCTGGAAGTGGAGCTCAGCGAACTGCTGCGATGGGAAGGCATCCGCGTCGGGCGAGACCTTCCTTCCAACCCCAAACTATTTGTCAACACTCATCCGAAAGAGCTCGAAGACTCCTCGAAGCTCATTGAATCGCTGGTCAAAGTTCGACAGATGTCCGGCAACACGGACTTGGTGCTCGAGATCCACGAAGCCAGCGTGACAAATCGCAAAGTCATGAAGGAGATGTCGGCCGCCGTCAAAGACCTTCAGATTGAACTGGCCTTCGACGACTTTGGATCAGGCCAAGCTCGATTGGCAGAATTGATTGAGTCGCGACCGGACTACGTCAAATTTGACATCTCTTTGATCCACGCGATCGACCACGCCGACGCGGCCCGGCGACGCATGCTGGAGACGCTTGTGAAAATGGTCAGCGACCTCAACATCCAAGCACTCGCCGAAGGGATTGAAACGTCGACCGAAGCGAAGGCCTGTATCGATATCGGCTTTGATCTTGCACAAGGTTACTTCTTCGGACGACCGACTCCACTCGCCTAAAGATCCATTCACGAAATGTGAAGACGGACACCGGCGAGATTGTCTATTTTGGCGCGATAAATAGGTCCGTGACACACTCTGCCTGCGGCGTCGTCTCTGGATCACTGACGTAAACCTCGATACCAGGTCGCTTTCGGTCTGCCTTGATCTTCTTGGCCTGAAGATGTTGGTGAGCAGCAAACCAGGCATTTCCGATGTGCGCGTAGCATCCACGGTGACTGACGCGAAACGCGGTCATACTCGGAATCTCGTGCTGGTCCAATCCGCTCGGTACCGATGCCCCGGCCGGCAGCATGATTCCCGTGGTGTAACGCATCACCTGAGTCTTGAGATTGAGCTTGTGATAGAGCGACACCCAACGAGCGTCTCGGATGAACTCGCTGCCCGAGAACTTCTCCTTCACCTGATTCATGATCTTCTCCATCGACGGACCGATGGACTCCAGTTCACAGGTATCGGAAAGCCCCACGACCGTCATCCCCTCCAACTTGGAAAGCCCATGAACCGTCGTTTCCGATGAAATCGTTCCCGTTTCCAGATGTTCTTTTAACATGCGAAGACCACGGTCGTAGTCCATCCCGACCATTGACGCGATCATGGACTTCAAGAAGAACAAAAAGAACGGTACAGCCGAATCCATCTTCCAGGTCACTTTCGAAACCGTTCCCTTCATGGGAGTGATCTCAAAGTAGACCTTTGCTTCACTCTTCCAGGGTCGAAAGAAATTTAGTTGATCCTCCATTCTCCCCGCCTCACCGGGCGACGACGGTCGGGAGGAGCTGACGTGTTGCATCTTGCCAGCTCCGATGACTTCTCCATCCCAACTGTACCACCCCTCTTTGCCAGACGGTTCCTCTGCGAATTCGAGTTTTGCTTCACGCTCGGCAAGCAACCACGGCGACCAAGTGGGCCAAGTACCGAAATCGACGAGCGTATCGAAGACGCGTTGCGTATCCGCATCGATCTCAATGGAGCGTGAGACGTGAAAAGCAGGCATGACAGGTACCGTGATTTACTGGAGAACTAAAGACGCAATCACACCGTCGAATCATGGTGGCATTCCGGCGGCGGCATCGTGGCGGCGGCGTAGTTTAATCCAGGATCAGGACGGGAGGTGCTCGACCTGGCGCAGGACATCGGTAAATGGAATCTGTTCGCACACACCAAACGCACCATGGCGGGTGAGCCGGGCGCGGATCATCTTGGGCGACGAGAGCCCGCACAGGAACCTCGCTCGCTGCCGAGCCGTCGTAAAATGGTCTGGATATTGCTCCAAGGCATCCGCCAACGACTTCAGTGCGGAATCCCCCAAGACCCTTTCGGGAAGCGATCGCAAGGTGGGCGACTCGCCTCGACAGTGACTGCACTTTCCGCAATCCGAATCCAATTCTTCTCCAAAGTGGCGCGCCAGCATCTTGGATTGACACTCCTCGGCGGCAGCGATTCGAAAGACATCATCGATCCGTTCCACTTCCGATTCTTCGCGTGCACTGACTCGCGTGTGATACTCATCGGCAATTACTTTCGGCTGATCAAGTCTGCGAACCCACTTGTAACCGTGCATCAAGTCACTGACTTGCACTTCAATCCACCCCTGCGACTCCATAAAGTTGATGGCTTTCACGAGCCGAGTTCGGTCCTCTTGAAGCGCTTTCGAAGCGGTCGTCAGGTTGAGCGAGAACCACTTGCGTGATTTGGTCAACTGTCCGAGCAAACCCGCGAGAAACTCGCGCCGCTCACCACTGAAGTTTGCGAGGATTGCTCGCGAAGTCACTTTCGGAAGAACCTTGTAATTTTCGTAACGGGGCGAAGTGGCGGAAAGGTATCCATCGAGTTCGAGATACGTCAGTAGTGTGCGCACCACCAGAATGCGAATGTCCGTCTCATAGGACAGCTTGTAGTGAGACAGGAAAAACTCATCCGGCTGACCGCAACAGAAGTCAATCAGACGTCCCACACCGTGCCGGCTGGGTGTGTCTCCGAACGTGAAATTTTCGAGGACGACTCGGTCCTCTGGACGGAGCAACATCTCACAAACAGACGTCTCCCCATCGCGCCCGGCGCGACCAATCTCTTGCGCGTAGGCTTCCAGGGATTTGGGCGGATTGTAGTGATAGACGTACCGAATGTCGGACTTATCAATGCCCATTCCAAATGCGATCGTGGCGACGATCACGGCATTCGGATCGGAAAGAAAACGCTTTTGGATATCGTTCCGACGTTCCACGTCCATCCCGGCGTGGTAGGCCATTGATGCGACCCCATCCTCGGTGAGCTGTTCCGCAACGGATTCGGCCGTCTTCTGTTTGGACACGTAAATAAGAGTCGCGCCACTCGGTCGACTCCGGATTCGATTCAAGAGTGACGAATAGTGCGTGGCATCGTCCAACACGGAACTTCGCAGCTGTAAATTGGGACGATGGAACGGTGTTCGAATGGCATCCTCGTTGGCAATCGAGAACGCCTTTTGAATATCCTCCAAAACGGCGGGCGTTGCCGTTGCGGTCAGCGCGAGCACACGTTCAACCTTCAAACGTCGCCCGAGCTCGGCGAGTTTCAAATAGTCGGGACGAAAGTTATGTCCCCATTGACTGATGCAGTGGGCCTCGTCGATCGCAAAAAGAGAGACCTTCAGCGAACCCACGGATGCAAGAAAACGCTCGTTGAAAAAACGCTCGGGCGCGACATAGAGCAATTTGATCGAACCATCTCGGATGCCGGCCATCGCATCGCGAAACTCCTGATCCGTCAGCGAAGAGTCCAGCCTGGCGGCTCGAATGCCTCGTGTGGCCAGCGCATCACATTGATCTTTCATCAACGCTATCAGCGGTGAAACCACGACCGTCGTGCCACCGAGCAGCTGACTGGGAAGCTGATAACACAAGCTTTTCCCACCACCGGTCGGAAACACCGCCGCGACATTTCGGCCGCCGAGTAAGCGTTCGATCACATCACGCTGACCGGAACGAAAAGAAGAGAGCCCGAATTGCTGCGAGAGTATCTCGGCGATGTCGGGCGTTGACTCGGATTGAACCAAAGTCATCGTACAAATCCTTGTATAATTCCAATTCCCGACTCCCGCGCAAGTTTCGCCGTGCTGCGTTCGGAAACGTCTTGTCAACCCGAGTCTCTTTCTCGAGCGCTCCTTTCCCACCTGCAAGCTTTACGATCTCTCCCATGAAATCAATGCCCCGCCGGAATTTTTTCCCTCCGATCCTCGGTTCGTGCTTCCTCGCCGCGGCCCTACTCTGCGTCGCCGAAAACAACGCCCAGGCCGCCGACGACCAAGTCCGAGACACCGCACCGCCACCCAACGTGGTGATCATTTTCATGGACGATATGGGTTACGCGGACATCAATCCGTTCGGCGCAACCGGCTATTCCACGCCGAATTTGAACCGGATGGCGGCCGAGGGTCGAAAGTTCACAGACTTCGTCGTTTCATCGGCGGTCTGTAGCGCGTCCCGCTCCGCCCTGCTCACGGGATGTTACCACCGCCGAATTGGTATCTCGGGAGCACTCGGGCCGAGGTCCGACATTGGCATCCACCAGGATGAGCTAACGATTGCCGAACTCTGCAAATCGAAAGGCTATCGCACCGCCGTCTACGGAAAGTGGCACCTCGGCCATCATCCCAAGTTCCTGCCAACCCGACACGGCTTCGACGAGTACTACGGAATTCCCTACAGCAACGACATGTGGCCGTTGCATCCCGGAGCCGTCGCGAAACGCCGTAAAGACCCGAACGCGAAAATCCCATGGGCGGAACTGCCAATGATCGAAGGCGACCGAATCGTGAACGACAGTCTTCAGCCGGAAGATCAACAAGAGATGACGAAGCAATTCACCAAACGGGCCGTTGAATTTATCAAACGAGATCCAGACCAACCGTTTTTCCTCTACCTACCACATCCGATGGTGCATGTCCCACTTTATGTCTCGGAGGACTTCTACGGAAAAAGTGGCCGCGGTTTGTTCGCCGACGTGATGATGGAAATCGACTGGTCGGTCGGGCAGGTCCTGTCGGCAATCGAAGACATCGGTGTCGAAAACAATACGCTCGTCGTCTTCACAAGTGACAATGGGCCATGGCTGTCCTATGGAACGCACGCCGGCAAGGCAACGCCGCTCCGGGAAGGCAAAGGCACGATGTTCGAAGGGGGTTATCGAGAACCAACGCTGATGTGGTGGAAAGGCAAAATCCCGGCAGGATCCACTTGCGATACCTTCGCCAGTACGATCGACCTCTTGCCAACGATCGCTGCCTTGATCGATGCCGAACTCCCCAGCCATCCGATTGACGGTCATGACATTCGACCGTTGCTGTTCGGTGAACCCAATGCCCAGTCGCCGCATCAGTCGTTTGCCTGCTACTACGGCGGAGGGCTACGCGCCGTGCGAAATGAGCGATTCAAGTTGGTCTTTCCACACCAATACCGAACACTGAAGGGACATCCCGGTGGCACCGCCGGCTTACCGGTCGCCTATCAATCCGCCAAAGCCGTTCGCGCCCTTTATGACCTAGACAATGACATCGGAGAGACGACCGATGTCTCGGAGCAATTCCCGGAAGTCGTTTCGCAGCTAGAATCTGCGGCTAAGGCGTATCGGACCGAACTGGGCGACCGACTCACCGGCGCCAACCAAGGTCCTGGCATTCGTCCCGCCGGAAAACTGTTGCCGGGAGATCCACGCTTGCCGTTGGTCTGGTGAGACCACTCGGCAGGCTTGCTGGAGACAGGATTTCGCTTCGCATTGAGATTGCATTGAACTCCTCCCGAGGCCCACGATTGGTGGTTCTTTTCTGGTTCTCTCCGCGGGGGCGTCCGGTTACGATTCATGGCTGGTTTGATTCCGGTCCCGACACATCTCCTGCATGCACCCCGACACAGACCTCATCGATCCGCTCAATACCGAGCCACCTTACCCTCTCGTTGATCGGTTCGGCCGGCGGCATCGCAGCCTGCGCGTCAGCGTTACCGATCGCTGCAACCTGCGCTGCACCTACTGCATGCCAGAATTCGGTGCACAGTTCGCTGCACGAGAAACACTGCTCACTTTCGAGGAAATCACTCGAATCGTCCAACTGCTGGTCAGCGACTGCGGATTGCGAGACGTCCGATTGACCGGCGGCGAACCGTTGATCCGAAACGACATCGTCGCACTCGTCGGGATGTTATCTTCCATTGACGGTTTGGAAGACCTTTCGCTGACCACCAACGGTGTCGTGTTGGACCGCTTTGCACGTCCGCTTCGTGATGCCGGACTGCGGCGATTGAATATCAGCCTGGACACCTTGAACGAAACAACCTTTCAAAAGATCAGTCGCCGCAAGGGGATCGACAATGTCATCCGTGGAATCGATGCCGCCATCTCCGCCGGCTTCGAGCAAATCAAGTTAAACACGACCGCCGTTCGCGGTGTCACGGAAACGGAGATCATCTCGCTGGTACGTTTTGCCATTGAAAGAAACGTTCAGATTCGGTTCATTGAATTCATGCCGCTCGATTCAGACCGCAACTGGAATCGAAAGCAACTACTCGATGGCCAGACAATTCGTGACCTGATTGCGTCCGAGTTTGGTCCGCTTCAGATGGTCCCACCACCGCACCCTTCGCAACCGGCAACGGACTACATCCTTTCAGCGGATCAAAAAATCGGCATCATCGAATCGGTCAGCAAGCCGTTTTGCCAAAATTGTGATCGCCTTCGCCTTACCGCCGATGGTGCCATTCGAAACTGCTTGTTCGCCCACGAAGAATTTGCCCTGCGTGACCGTTTACGCGATGGAGCCACGAATGCGGAGGTGCGAGAGATTTTCCAGCTTGCCGTTGCCGCCAAGGCTGCCGGTCACGGAATAGATGACCCGACTTTTTTGCCACCGCAGCGCCCGATGTATTCCATCGGTGGCTAGGTTCACGATGTATTCCATCGGTGGCTAGGTTCACCGGCCGATCCCCACACGCGACAAGCATTGCCCCTTAAATCCACTGACGATTCATGGACGGAATTATCGAACCGGTTGTGTTAGTCCTCGGTCATCCGATCGCCGGTAACCCAAGTCAATTTGCGCTCGAACGAGCCTTTGAGTCACTCTCGCTTCCTTGGCGAGTCCTCTCATTCGATGTTTCGCCGACTGACTTGGAAACCGCCATCAGCGGCGCACGAGTCCTCGGTGTGCGAGCGATTCTGATGGACCAGAACGTCCTCGGCGAAGACGCAGATGATGGCCGCCCGCACTCAACTGATCTGCTGTTCCGCAATGACCCGACATCGGACACCTGGCAACGATGTGACCTGGCAACGGAGTGGCTGCAACGAGAAATTTGCGGCACACTCCCACCGCCGGTCACTGAACCGCCCGAAAACACACCGCCCGATGACTCATCCACCGCGACCGAATCAGCCAAGCCGCAGTCGGAGCCTGCCAAACGGACGCTTCTGTGGATCGGCGAACCCGACCCGCGTTTCCCGGCGGGCATTGCGAATCAGGAATCGAAATCACCCATCGCCTGGGCATCCGAGTCGTCGATCGAACAAGCGGATGTGATCGCGATCAGTGACCAAATCGATGTGACACAATGGCCGAATGCACAGGGTCAGACGGTGGTGGTCGACTTTGCAAATCCACCCAATCAAATCACGCAGCTACGCGAGCGCGGCTACGCCCTTCTTGGCCGAGAAGCCATGCGCATCGGTACTCTGCAACTTGCGATCGAACGAATGGCCGGGATCCGACCCGATCTGGATGTGCTCGCGGAGGCCGTCGAAGAGTACTTGGCGGTCTGAGAAAACACCACACACTCCAACGTCAAGCGCACTTGCGTTTGAAGACCGATGGGCAAAAAGAAAACCACCGACTCCGTCATGCAGCTGATTCATGCAGCAGAAAGACTCTCCGCCGCGGTGGGTCGCCTGGATTTTGCGGAGCCGGTAACGCACGTCTACAATCCGCTGCAATACGCCTGGGAACCTCACCGTCGCTACCTCGAGATGGCGCCGCCGTCGGCGAACGTGGTGTTCCTCGGAATGAACCCCGGACCATGGGGCATGGCGCAAACCGGAGTCCCCTTTGGCGAGATTGCCGCGGTCCGAGACTGGATGAAAGTCTCCGAGCCGGTGCACGCCCCCGACAACCAACACCCCAAACGCCCCATCGAGGGATTCGACTGTGAACGAAGTGAGGTGAGTGGGCGGCGACTGTGGGGGCTGTTTTCGGAGAGATTTGGAACGCCGGCCAAGTTTTTCCGAAAGCACTTCGTGCTCAATTATTGCCCTCTCGTGTTTATGGAATCATCCGCGAGAAACCGGACGCCGGACAAGTTGCCCGCAGACGAACGGCAGCCTCTCGACGAAGCCTGTGATCAACACCTCACGGAGGTCTTGACGGTTCTTCAACCAAAACATGTTGTCGGCGTGGGAGTCTATGCCGAGACCTGTTTAAAACGCGTGATTGACCAACTGGAATTTGATCCCGACGTGAGTCGAATCCTCCACCCAAGTCCCGCCTCACCCGCTGCGAATAAAGACTGGTCCGGAAAGGCCACCCGGCAACTCGAAGACGCGGGCATTTGGTGATCTGCATTCAGAAAACGCATCCGCGACCAAAGGCGGACAAGAATCTTCGGAATCACCGATTCGTATCAACCGCCGACGCCACCAAGGAATTCGCGGTTGCCGGGGCCGGCGCGTCACGAGCGATGCGAGCGCGAACCGCTCGCAAATTTTCACGAGACTCAAAAAGGTATCGACGATGCAGAGGTGTTTGCGGAGTTGCGTGAGAAGGCAAGGAAGTTGAGACAAGCAACCCGTTGCTATCCATCGTTGCCAACCGTGTTGCAGTCGCGGTTTGCGTGAATTCCCAACAGCATCTTTCGAGGGTTACCATCAGCCTTGTAGGTGGCAAACAGTAAATAGGGAAAACTAAACATTCCACCAAGGAATACGCTCAGAAACGCGAAAACGTTCCCCTTAACAGTAAACCCCTCACGCCAAGTGATCCAAATTGCACCCAGAAAAAGATAAACCAAAAAGTCCGTGTCAAACTGCGACCGCCAGCTGAGTGCCATCAAGTCGTTTATCGCGACTCTTGGCCAGTTGATTCCATGAGACAATGAAGCAAGCATCGTCATGGCATAGATTAGCAAGGTAGAGAACAGCAAGAAGACTCGAAGTGATTTCATGCAGGCTTCGATTCTGTCGCGCACAACGGAAGGTTTTTACGACACCGGTCGTTCCGTCCGATGTGCGTTTACTACTGAGACGTAGTCTACCCGAGTGGATCAGTCTCCACATCGTTCCGGTGTACCGGCCACTCGAGCCAGCGTTCACCTCAAACCAACTCCACGGCCTGTGGCCTTAGCACCCAAACGGTCGTCAATGGCATCCCGTCGATATTGGGCTTCAACTTGTACTTACGCTTGAACTGCTTTTCGGTTGGGGTGACTGGGAAAAGGAAGCCAAGTTGAGATTTAAGTTTAAGTTGTGGATTGAGGGTGGGAATGGATGTTGCTGTTTTGTTTGCAGGTCCCCGTCACGGAGTGCCGGGGCGACATTAGGGCTCTCGAACTTTTACTTTTACTTGAACTTCAACTTCAACTGTCTGGTGCTGGGACGCTGGGGAAGTGGGAGGCAAGTTGAAGTTTGAGTTTAAGTTGAGGTTGAAGTGATGGATTGGGGGTGGGAATGGATGCTGCTGTTTTGCTTGCAGGTCCCCGTCACGGAGTGCCGGGGCGACAGTGGGGCTCTTGAACTTATACTTACACTTGAACTTTCGCTTCAACTGTCTGGTGCTGGGGAGGTGGGAGGCAAGTTGAAGCTTGAGGTTGAAGGGGTGGTTTAGGGTGGGCCGGGGCGACAGTGTTTTTGACCACCTCGTGGCGGACGTACTTGGTCAATCGACATTTCGCTTTCCTGCACACGTCCGTTCGGCCATCTTGGAAGGAGTCATTTTGATGAGACATGTCTTGGCCCCGCGCCGCTTTATCGCCATCCTGGTCCTGTCCCTGATTGCGATCCGACCCGCTCTGCCGGGTGAGAAAGTCTACGTTGGTTCGAAAGGCACACCGGCCAAACGAGTCGCGATGGACCAAATCGATCACTCGAACTGGGACGCATTGCTGCGGCGCTACGTCGATCCCGACGGCAAGGTCGACTACAAGAGATGGAAAGCGAACGCGGCGGACCGGAGGACCTTGCATCAGTACCTCGCACAACTCTCAACAGCGGATCCGACGTTAAAGTCTGCCAAAGCCGCCAAGCTGGCTTTTTGGATCAATGCGTACAACTCCGTCACGATCGCTGGCATTTTGCAACAGTATCCGACAAGCAGCATTCGAAACCACACCGCGCGACTCTTTGGGTACAACATTTGGCATGACTTGCTGCTCACCGTTGGAGGCAGACCGTACTCGCTGGATGAGATCGAGCACCAAGTGCTACGCAAGATGGGCGAGCCACGAATCCATTTTGCAATCGTCTGCGCCGCGAAAGGGTGCCCGCGTCTACTCGCAGAAGCTTACACGACCGAACAGCTTGACAATCAATTGGAAGTCAACGCCAAAGACTTCTTCGCTCGACGCACTCACTTTCGGTTCGATGCCGCACGAGGGTCATTCCAGTTGTCTTCGATCCTCAAGTGGTTCGGGTCGGACTTCGGAGCCAACGACAAAGCGATGCTCAAGCGGATCGCCGCCTTCTTGCCCACGCAGCAGTCCCGCAAGGCAGCCGCAAAGGGACAAGGCAGTGTGTCGTATCTGGACTACGACTGGGACCTCAACGATCAACGGTAAAACAGGCTCCGTGTCAGTCATCTACTCGGTGGCAACCAACGACGGTGCAGTGTCTCTGCCCGGCGCCTCGCCCTCTTCGAAGTCCGCACGGTATTGCGCGTAACCTTCGGACTCCAGTTGATCCAATGGAACGAACCGCAACGCCGCCGAGTTCAAGCAATACCGCAGTCCCGTTGGTTCGGGACCGTCGCTGAAAACGTGTCCGAGGTGGGAGTCACCGATCTTGGAGCGAACTTCCGTACGCGGCCAAACCAGTTTGTAGTCCGCCTTTTCAACGATTCGGCCCGGCTCGATCGGCTGGGTAAATGAGGGCCATCCGGTGCCCGATTTGTACTTGTCGCGTGAGCTGAAAAGCGGCTCGCCGGTCACCACATCAACGTAAATGCCTTCTTCCGTGTTGTCCCAGTAGTCATTGCGAAAAGACGGCTCGGTCGCATCTTCCTGGGTGACTCGGTATTGCAAGTCGGTCAAGCGGTCCTTGATCTCCTGCTCTGATGGCTTGATGTAGGCACCTTCGGGTGGCGTGGGAGTGTAGTTACGATCCTCGCCCCACCACTTGTCGAGAAACTGGTCACGTCCGCTGCGGTATCGGTAGTACTTGTACTTCAGCGAGCTCTTCTTGTAGAAGTCTTGGTGATAGTCTTCGGCAAGATAGAACGTGCTGGCGTCGCGGATCGGGGTGATGATTGGTTTGTCAAAACGGTCCGATTCTTCCAGACGCTGCTTGGAAGCTTCGGCTGCCTTCCGCTGCGAATCGCCGTCGACAAAAATTCGGGAGACGTAGGAGGGGCCACGGTCAACAAATTGCCCACCGTCATCGGTAGGATCGATTTGTCTCCAAAAGACCTCGAGCAGGCCTTCGTAGGACACTTGCGTCGGATCGTAAGTGATACGAACGGCTTCGACGTGCCCGGTATCGGAGTGCGAAACCTGCTCGTAGGTCGGGTTTTCGACATGCCCACCGGTGTATCCCGATTCAGCACTGACAACACCGGCGATTTTCTCGAACGGCGATTCCATGCACCAAAAACAACCGCCGGCGAAGATGGCCGTTTCAACTCGATCTGGCCGCCGAGTTTCGGCCTGAACGGACTGAGGACGGGACCAATTGGCGACGAGCCACGCAGTGCCAATCAATCCCACTAACAGCACAATCATTCGTTTTCGTTTTGACATGGTTTCATCTCCGGGTCTCGGGAAGCAAAAGGTCTTTGAAGGTCGTCGTCCTTTTGATGAGACAGCGAGAGAGTATCTTACGGGCGAAGCCTTCCCGAGTTAAGAAAAAACGACGTGATCTGCTGCTGCAAACCACGCCGCTTCTTCGATCCGAGGGGGGAAGTTACTCGTGTCTACCAAATTCGCACACGGTCTTCCGGTGCCAGGTAGAGCGTGTCGCCTTCTTTGATCCCAAATGCTTCGTACCAAGCGTCCATATTCCGGACGATCCCGTTGACGCGGTACTCGCTGGGGCTGTGCGGATCCACGACCAAACGCCGCAGCAACTCGGGCTCGCGGTACAACCGTCGCCAGATCTGTGACCATCCGAGGAAGAAGCGTTGGTCGCCGGTCAGTCCATCGATCACGGGGGCCTCTTTCCCTCCGAGTGACAACCTGTAAGCGGCGTAGGAAACACTCAGCCCACCGAGGTCACCGATGTTTTCGCCGAGCGTCAATTCACCGTTGACGAAATTGTTCTCGACCGGCTCAAACGAGTTGTACTGATCGACGAGCCCCTTGGCGCGTCTTTCAAACTCTTCGCGGTCTTCTTGCGTCCACCACATGCGAAGGTTTCCGTTGCCGTCGTACTGACTGCCTTTGTCGTCAAAACCGTGACTCAGTTCGTGTCCGATCACGGCTCCGATGCCGCCATAGTTCACCGCATTGTCTGCCGCGAGATTAAAGAACGGAGGCTGCAAGATGGCGGCCGGAAACACGATCTCATTCATCGTCGGGTTGTAATAGGCGTTGATCGTTTGCGGCGTCATGTGCCACTCGTTTCGATCGATCGGCCCACCCAACTTGTCCAGGTCGCGTTGGTACTCGAAACGAGCCGACGCGAGCACGTGGTCACCCAGCACGCCCTTGCCGATCGTCATCTTCGAATAGTCTTTCCACTCATCGGGGTAGCCGATCTTGGTGGTGAACTTGGAGAGTTTCTCAAGAGCTTGCTTCTTCGTCCCCTCGCCCATCCAATCACGTGTCTCGATCCGCTGCTCGAACGCCTTGATCAAGTTGCCAACCAACTCATTCATGCGTTTCTTTGCAATCGGCTTGAAGTGCTTTTCGACATAGAGCTGCCCAACCAGTTCACCGAGCGCACTGCCGGTGACGCTGACGCCTCGCTTCCAAAGCGGTTGCTGCTCCGTGATCCCCGTGACGGCGGTGTCGTGAAATTGGAAATGCCGTTCCTCCAGTTGCTCGCTGAGGCCGTTTGCAAAGGTATCAATGGTGTGAAAGGCCATGTAAGCCTTCCAAGCATCGAGGTCATACTCGGCCGAAACCTCCGTCAACTTTTCGACGTAGGAGGGCTGCCGAACAATGATTTGGTCTTGATCTGCAAGTCCCGCGGCTTTGGCGAAGGCGGACCACTGAAAATCGCCTGTCATCTCATCGACTTCGTCGCCCGTTCGTTTGTTGTACGTTTTGACGGGGTCGCGATTCTCTGTGTTGGTCCATTGGTGTTCCGCCATCGCGGTCTCCATGGCGACGATTGTCTTCGCCGCTTCGCTGGCGTCGGCCCATCCGATCGCGTTCAACATGTCTTCGACGTAGACGACCAACTCTTCGCGCAGCTTGACGTAACGGGGCTCGTCCTCCAGGTAGTAGTCCCGGTCTGGCAGTGAGAGTCCCGCCTGGGTGAGGTACACGGTGTACGCGTCACTGTTCTTGGCGTCGACCGAAACGTAGGGCACGAGGGGAGCGGCCACACCACAAACGCGTAGTTCGCCCATTACCGTGGACAGCGACTCCACCGAATCGATCTTGCGGATGCTCTGCAGCAACGATTCGATGGGCTGGATTCCGGCGGCATTGCGTGCTTCCAGATCGAGGACGCTTTGGTACAGGTCACCGACCTTTTGAGCGGGCGTGCCCGGCTCGGCGTCCGTCATCGCGGCTTGCTCAATCAGCTCGCGGACTTGGGCGCGGGTGCGATCGTCCAGAACGGTAAAGATCCCATAGTTGGACTGGTCACCCGGAATCTCTGTCTCGGACAACCATTTCGCATTGGCGTACTCGTAGAAGTTCTCGCCGGCGGAAACATCTTCACTGAACAGGGAAAGATCAATTCCGGACACCTTGGCGGAATTCGCTTTGGCATTGGCAGTCGCCGTCTCGGCCGCCTGGACGGTTCCGACGCTGGGCAGCGGGACCAATGAAAGCGAGAGCGTTAACGCAAACGCGGGCTTGAATCGCATGAAAATTGACTCCAAACAATCGTGGCAGGAGGGGCCTGAATGGCCGGTAGAATCTTAAGAGCAGCACATCTTACGCATCTTGCCCGAGAACAGTCACGGGCGGAGGCCTCTGACGCACGATGCATTTCTCTTTTGGGCTTGCGGAGTTGACGAGGCCTGACATACTTACCCGCTTCGCCGCAGTCAGCCGGCGTGCCAAAACCCAAGAAAAACCGCTAAATGCCGCGAATTTTTGCAGGCATCGATGTTCTGTCGGAGCGGCCGGTTTTGGTGAATGTTGTTCCGGAAAAGAAAATCAGACCAGCTCTAGGGTGATCCGCGATGGCGGAAATCGTACAAGTTCAACGTCGTGAAGGCAGCCTCGGTACGGCGGCCTCTCGGCGATTGCGAAAAGAAGGCAATGTGCCGGCTGTGCTCTATGGGCACAAGCAAGAAAACGAACATCTCTTTATCGACCAGCGAACGATCGAGTCGATCCTGCGACACCACAGCAAGATTGTCGAGCTGCAAGGTGCCGTGAAGGACACCGCCCTGGTCAGCGACCTGCAGTTCGACCCGCTCGGCATCGAGGTCCTGCACGTCGACTTGCAACGTGTTGATATGAACGAGCGAGTCCAGGTCTCCGTGGCGATCCAGTTCAAGGGTGACCCCGCGGGAGCCAAGCAGGGCGGCATCGTCATCGAGAATGCTCACGATGTCGAAATTGAGTGCCCCGCGGTTGCGATTCCCGAATCGCTCGTGCTGAACATCACGTCCGTCAACGCGGGCGAACATCGTTCGGCCGGCGATATCCCGCTGCCCGATGGCGTATCACTCATTACCGCTGCCGACACAGTCGTTTACCACATCGAGAAACCGAAGGGTGCCGCCGCAAGCGACGCGGGTGAGGAATCGACCGAAGAGTAGCGAGCAAGTCGCTTAGCAATTGGGTCAAACCGAAGACCAAGCGATGAAGCTGATTGTCGGACTGGGCAACCCCGGTCGAAAATACGAACAAACGAGACACAACGTCGGATTTGTTGTCGCCGCAAAGGTTGCGGTACTTACCTCCGCGAGTTCGCCGAAGATCAAGTTCGAGGGCGAGTACGCGGAAACATCCATCGGTGGTGAAAAAGTAGGCGTGCTCTGCCCACACACGTATATGAACGCGAGTGGTCAAAGCGTCCGAAAAGCCGCTGATTTTTTCCAGTTAGAATACAGCGATATCCTAGTCATCTGCGACGACCTGAACTTGCCATCGGCAAAGGTCAGGCTCCGTGCAACCGGCAGTGCCGGCGGACAGAACGGTGTCAAGGATATCATCCGGCATCTCGGAACTGACGCCTTTCCCCGACTTCGGATCGGGATTGGGCGGCCCCCCGAGGGCTGGACCGTTACCGATTACGTGTTGGGCAAGTTTTCAAAGTCGGAACAGACACCGATCGAGGACGCCTGCACACGCGCCGCCCACGCGGCAATTTGTTTCGTCAACGATGGTATCGTCGAAGCGATGAGTCGCTTCAACGGCCAGCAAGACAAAACGTGAACGTTCCCTTTCAATCACTCATCGTCACCGCAGAATCCAAGTTAACGTCGTGGCTATCAATACTTACGAAACACTCTGCATCCTCGATAGCAACCACTACGCCCGTGACCCCGGCGGCGTTGGCCAGCAGATCGAAGATGTAATCACCGAAGCCGGTGGCAAAATTGCCGTCAATCGTCTTTGGATGGAACAGAAGCTCGCCTACCCGATCGACGGTCACCAAAAGGGAACCTACTGGCTGACTTACTTTGAAATGGAAGGCGCCGATGTCCCCAAGCTGGATCGTGCCTTTCAGCTGTGCGAGCCCGTCCTGCGTCAAATGACGCTTAAACTCGATCCGCGTTTGGTCGGCCCCATTCTCGCCAACGCAAGTGGCGAGACCCCGGTTGTAACCGCCGATACCGGCGAAGGCGATGAACCCGCCGAAGCAGCGACCGAACCTGCCGCAGCCACCGCCGAGTAATGTTTTGCCGCGGCGGCTTGGAACAGCCTATAATTCAGCTGGTCTGAACCTCCGTTTTCCCGAGCACCTCCAACCCACAGGACCAAGATGGCGAGCTACAACCGCGTGATTCTGGTCGGGAATTTGACACGCGATATCGAATTGCGTTACATCCCCAGTGGGCAGGCCGTATCCGACATCACGGTGGCCGTCAACGATCGTCGCAAAACCGCCAGCGGAGACTGGGTGGAAGAGGCAACCTTCGTTGACGTTACCCTCTGGGGGCGGAATGCCGAAGTCGCCAGCGAGTACCTTGGCAAAGGCGCTCCCGTGCTGATTGAAGGACGCCTCAAACTGGATCGCTGGGAAACCGACGGCCAGAAACGAAGCAAGCTTCGAGTGATTTGCGAAAAGATGCAGATGCTCGGATCGAAAGCCGGTGGCGGAGGCGAAGGCCGTCCCGCCCCGCAACGACAACACGCCTCGGAACCTTCCGCCGGCTATCACAATCCCTCCGAGTACTCCGCCCCGGCGGGCCAAGGGACGGGACCCGGTGGTGGCCAAGCCGACTCGGGATACCGTGACGCCCAGCCCACCGGCAGTGGCCCCGGCTACGAAGATCCCGAAATCCCGTTTTAATTCAACCGAACAACCTCAAACGTCTTTGCAGTAGAGAATCCGATGTCACGCAACGGCCGAACCATCAAACGTCCATACAAGCGATTGCCCAAAGGTGAAAACGGCGGGATCCAATTGCTCCTGATCCACAACGTCGAACACCTCGGCAAGCAAGGTGACATCGTCGAAGTGAAGCCCGGCTTCGCCCGCAACTACTTGCTCCCCCAAGGCATGGCGACCATTGCAACCGATCACCACAAGCGGATGGTCGAAAAGCACCGCGAGAAATTGCGTGCCATCGAACTCGAAAAGCTGAAAAGCTACCGCGAGCTCGCCGACGAGCTTGGCAAGCAATCAATCACCATCGAAGCCAACGCCAACGACGAGGGCCACCTCTACGGCAGCGTCGGTTCGCATGAGATCGTCGCGGCACTCAAGGAAGCCGGCTTTACACTGGCGAACGACCAAATCCGCCTCGAAGGCCCGCTACGTGAACTCGGACTCTACACCGTCCGCGTCCACCTTCACAGCGAAGTCGACGCGAGCCTGAAAGTCTGGGTCGTCCCAACGGCGACCGAAGAAGCAACAGCCTAGCGGCTTCGGCGAAACCTGTCATTGATCCGCTCCGGCGGGTCAGCTAGGGGGCTGTGGCGGAACTGGCAGACGCGCTGGATTTAGGTTCCAGTTTCTTCGGAAGTGCAGGTTCGACTCCTGTCAGCCCTATGCCGTTTCTCTTCGAAGGGAAACGGCTTTCTTTATGCGCCGTCCAGGCTAACACTGCTCGTTTCATGCACGTCGAGCTAGCCATTTCCTGGCACAGACCACCAGCCAACCGATGCCAGCTCCGGCGAGTCCGCACATCGCCCAATAGATGATCATTTGCACAATCAGGGCAACGATGTCGAAAGCCCCCGGCATCCCAAAAGTGTTGATGAGTGCGTAGGGGACAACGACTAACATGGGGCTGGTCAATAGCATCGCCATGGTCGCCCAAGTAACGACTGTCTTGCGGCCACCAGTGCCCTCGTTCGACTTCGGTGGTTCGTACGGGTTCGGCTCAGTCATACTCGGATAAGAGGTTAGTGATCTCAAGAACTAACATTCTCTTCATCATGGCTCGCGACTTTTTCGTGCGGTCGCGAACTACAGTCTCCGCGTTAGCTTGCGTGGAGAGGGCACAGTCCCGACAGGATGCTTGACTGATGAACAGAACATGACCGACGAAGAATTCAACACACTTGCCACCGTGGCTCGTTTCCCGATAGAACGGCGAAGAAGCGAATTGAAGGCCACACTGAACCCGTGGACGGCCTCCACGCTTGCCGTTGGCGTGGGGCACCTCCTGCTCGGCCGACAAAACGTGCGTGGCACGGCGGTGCTGGCTTGGTACCGACTCGTCATGCGCGAAGCGTCCGAACCGTTGACCGAATCGTCAGCGCCACAGGCGGAACTCGTAGACTCGTCATAACACTCGGTGGTCGAAAATCTTGGCAGCAGTGTCAATGCTCGCCAAGCACCAAAGCCAACCTCAGGCCGGCTTGCCAGGCTCTCCTCGTTGCGATGCGTGCCGCGTTGCCGAAGTACTCCTCCGACAATTTCAATTCCGGCAACCCTTCGGTGAGATCACGTGACGCGGCTCGAATCGGTTGCAGCACTTCGTCGGTGTAGACGTGCGTCTGCGCGAGTTCGCGCGACTCAGCAATCCACCGCTTCGGTGCCAGCCAGTTGTCCGGAAATTCTTTTGGCAAACCGGGATCATCAGAGGGGATCAATCCGATCTCGGCGACTCGCCGTCGTACATCATTTGCTTTGGCGTCGCCGCCGAGCAATCGGTCCCATGCGCCGTGAAGGTTTCCGCCGCCGGCGAGCTTGATCGAATTGGCTCCTCGATCATGGCCTTCGAACACCGGCGCGTAACAACTGCCGGCGTGACAGGGCTGGTGGCCATCGGCAAACAAGTGCAGCACCCAACAAAGGGCGATCGCACGCTCGGACTTTGGTTTCGTTTCGTCTCGATAGGTTCGAAGGGCAAGAACCGCTGCTTGGCTGACAAAGAGCTCTTGCGTGTCCATCGTGGCGGATTCTGGTAGCGGTCCCGGTCGCTCATCTGGCGTGATGTTCCCGACCACCATCGACGCGCCGAGTTCATAGTGCCAGGTCGGCCGCTCTTGATCGGTTCCCGAAACAATGTCCGGCCAACACCCCGCAACACCAATCTGCCAGCGTTCCATCGCCTCCGGCTGGGTGACACTTTCTGGAGGCTTGAATGTGGTTCCAAAGTCCGGATGGGCGCGAAGAATTTCCATCATCTCCTTGCGGGCATCCACCGGCATTCTTTCGTAGGCCAAAACGGCGATGACGTGGTGACCGGTGCTGGACCATCCCAGTGCAACGCAGGGAACCAGCAAACCGAGCAATGCGATAAGTTGTCGAATCAAAACAGTTGGCCAACTTGATGGAATGACTGGATTTAGTCCGCCGCGATTAGCGACGACAGTTTCTTGATCGTGGAGAAGTTTCGAGCGGTTGCCATCGTTCCAAGCTTTCGTTCGACACTCGTTGCGAACTTCGAACGGGCGATCCCGTCGGGGGCATAGAGATACAGTACCCGACTGATCAAGTGGAACCGTTCCCTGGGGCCCAATAGCTCTGCCAACACGTCCACTCGTACCGATTCGGGATTGGACTCCAGAAAGAAGAAGTGAAGCGTCTTCGGCTCATGCACCGCATCGGGGAACGGGTTGTTCTCAAGTGCAGTTACAAACTCAGCCCGCGTCATCAGCAGGATTGGCACCTGAAATCCGAACTCGTCTTCGATGGCTTTCTCCATGCGTTTGATCACCGTCGACTTCGATTTCAAGGAACTTTCGAAGACAACGTTGCCGCTTTGGATGTAGGTGCGGACCGATCGGCACCCGACGTCTTCGAGTGCATTCCGGAGCTGCGACATAAGCATTCTGTTGTGCCCACCGACATTGACTCCACGCAGCAGGGCGATCCAGGTTTGCATCAGCGGACATTCCGGTGAACGAATACAATTACGACACGAGTGTAACAACTGGTCCGTCCACCTCACCACTTCGGAAGATCAAATCGAAGATGAAAGTCCACGTCGAATCGGAAGGCTCCTTGGGGAAAGTTCAAAAGACGCTACGACCAAAAAAAGAGAACGTTTACGCAGGCTACGGAATCGCCTTCATTCTTTGTATTGGCGCGGCGTACTTGCTCTATCTTGATCCCGACAAACACATCCTCTTTTCCGTGATCCTGCTAGTCAGTGCAGCAGGCATGGTCTGGTACACGCGACGTTTGTCACGCTTGACAATCTCGATTCACGAGCACGGGTTCGTTGTTCATCGCGGCCGTTCTCGTCTCACCTTTCCGTGGAACCAAATCACCTGCGTCAAAGAGCACAACGAATCCGAGAGTATCCCTCTCGCACGCGGCATCACCGGAGCCATGGCAAAGAAGGTTGCCAACAAAACAGCTCGCAGTTACACGGTCGTCAGAGACGACGGGCAAGAGTTCTTCTTCAACAACAACACCGTTCCACGTGGCTCCCTGTTGGCAGGTCCGCTCCGAACCGCACAGCGTCAGCATGACTTTCAATGGAATGCAAGTGAGTAAGACAGTGCTGCTGATGTAGTGACTCTCGTCGAGGAGATAATCAGATCATCACCCGAAGCGTGAGCGAGCGGATCATTGCTATCCCTCGCTTACGCTTCGGGTTTTGAAATCCATCGCGGCTCAATCCTAAAATTGCACGTTGACAGTGTACTAGGAGAAGAGCATGCGTTATCTGAGTTGATTGCGACTCACTTCTTGCCGCGACCTCGTGGTTGCCAATTGGGATGTGGTTCGTGGGCTTCGTCCATCATGGCTTCGAGACGCTCGACGATGCCTGGATGTGCTTCCGCGATGTCGTTGGCTTCGCCGAGATCCTCGGAGAGATCGTACAGTTCGGTCGGTCCCGTCATCCACGGTTGGCGAATGGCCTTCCAATTCGCCGCACGAACGGCTTGGCGACCACCTTGTTCGTAGAATTCCCAGTACAAGTAATCGTGGGCTTTTTGGGCGGCGGGGTTGCCGGTAATCGTTGGAGCGAAGCTGATTGAATCGAGCTCCTCCGGTAACTTCGCCCCGGCGAGTTCGGCACATGTCGCCATCAAATCGCCAAAGTATCCGATGTGATTGCTGGACTGCCCTGCCGGAGTCGTTCCCGGCCAACGCACGATCAGCGGCACTCGCACGCCGCCTTCGTACAGGGCACGCTTCATGCCTCGGAGAGGCCCTGCCGGATCAAACAACTCCGGTGTGTGGCCGCCTTCGTTGTGTGGACCGTTGTCGCTGGTGAACATGACCACGGTCTCTTCTTCGATCTCGAGTTCCTCCAGCAGATCCAGAATGCGTCCGACATCCGCGTCCATTCGGCTGATCATCGCCGCTTGGCCTTTGTTTTGGTTCGACCATTCCTTGTCTGCGTAGATGCCATAGTCGGGGACTTCCTGTCCGTCGCCCGTACCTTTGGTTGCTTCGTTGTTGGCGTGCGGAATTGTGAGGGAAAGATAGAGAAAGAACGGTTCTTCTTTGTCCGCCGTGCCATGTTCTTTCATGAAGCTAAGGGCTTCAGTTGCGATCACATCGTGGCTGTAGTCGACCTTGGTCGTGGCCCACCCTCCCGTGAATCCACCGTAGGAACGTTCGGCACGCTGGACCACGTTCCGAAGCTTCTCTTGGGTCTCATTTCGCCAAAGAAACTCGGGATAGTAGTTGTGCGCGTGGACTTGATTCAGGTAGCCATAGAAATGATCGAAGCCTTGCCGTCGAGGAAGACCAGAACGCCCGCCCGGAGCTTCGTCTCCCAGTCCCCATTTCCCGCAAAGCGAAGTCGTGTAGCCGGCCGACTTCAGGACTTCCGCGACGGTGACGTCTTCCTCCCGAAGTGATTGTTTGGACATGTCGGGGCCGCTGGCGTTGCCGCGCACATGAACATGCCCCATGTGTTTGCCAGTCATCAACACCGCACGCGAAGGCGCGCAAACGGTGTTGCCGGCATAGAAGTCGGTAAAGCGGATCCCTTCGGCCGCCATCTGGTCGAGCCTTGGTGTTTGAATCAGCTTTTGCCCGTAACAACCGAGGTCACCGTAGCCAAGATCGTCGACGAGAATGAAAACGATGTTGGGACGCGATGGCTCCGCGTGAACAGATGACGCGGCGAAGAGAATCAATAGGAATGCGGTCAGCGATTTCATCATTTTCAGTGGGAGGGGCGGGGACAAAATCAACCGTTCGACTTGCCGCACGGTTGGTGGAAAACAACATGCTACCGATGAGATGCTGATTCGCCAGAATATTCCCCCATTGCCGAATCGCCGAGAACCAAGCTGGTGAGGCCGAGCGAATTCTGGGTCCACCGCCGTTTCGCTACCGCTGGCGAATCGTCTTGATCGTTGGCCGCTATCGAGTCATCCGCCAAGTCATGCATCTGCCAGCCTCCAGGTGAAACAAGCGTCACTCACAAAGGAAGCTGCTTCAATCCACTCGCCATCACTCGGCGTCTGGTGGTTCGTCTGCGGAGGGCTCTCCGGTATTCCCCTCATCGATGTTGCTTTCCGCCGAAGCTCGCTCGGTGGGCGCGGCATCCGCGGTTACTTCGGCGGGCGTGTCGCCTTCTTCACTCTCTTCTTCGGGCGGGACTCGGACAGCGGCGATCAATGCGTCATCGTCATCAATGTTCATGATTCGAACGCCCTGCGTGTTGCGTCCGATCACATTGATGTCCTTGGCAGCGATTCGTTGAATCTTGCCTTTCGCGGTCATCAAAAAGACTTCGTCTTCATCATCCACTCGAGCGATCGCGATCACTTCGCCGTTACGTTCGCTGGTCTTGATGTCACGCAGTCCCTTTCCGCCTCGCTTTTGGGTTCGATAACGGGCTGACGAAGAACTGCTTTCGGAGCCATTCTCGGAGTCGCCGTCGGAACTATTTTCGCCCGAGCCGTTCTCATCCGCGCCGTTCTCACCCGAGCCACTGTTGTCAGAACTGTCACCGACGACATCCGCGTTGGGACCGAACGGAGTTCGTTTACCGTAGCCGTTCTCGCAAACGGTCAAAAGCGTGGCCTCCGGTTCGGCGACGACCATTCCGACGACGGTGTCGTCACCGCCCAGCGAGATACCCTTCACGCCGGAGGTATTCCGTCCCATCGGACGCGCATCGGACTCACGGAACCGAATGGCCATGCCCGACGAAGTCACCAAGATGACTTCGGCACCGGGGCCGATGACAGCCGCAGAGACCAGTTCGTCTTCGTCACGGAGTTTGATCGCTATGATTCCGCCACGTTTGGGGCGGCTGTATTGTTCCAGCGGCGTCTTCTTGACCAGCCCGCTGCGGGTGGCCATGACGACGTAGTAGCCTTCCTGATTAAAGTCGCGGACGGCGAGGCACGACGCGATTTTTTCGCCTTCTTGCAACTCTAGCAAGTTGACGATCGCGCGGCCTTTGGCGTCACGCGGCAATTGAGGCAGGTCATACACCTTTTGCCAACGCACTTTTCCGGTGGTCGTCAGGAAGAGCAAGTAAGCGTGGGTGCTGGCGACGAACAGGTGCTCGATCGGATCTTCGAAACCCGTCTTGGCTCCCTTCAGTCCTTTACCGCCGCGACGCTGTGTGTTGTAAACACTCGAGGGCGTCCGCTTGATGTAGCCCTCGTGGCTGATCGAAACGACCATCGTTTCTTCGGTGATCAGATCTTCGAGATCGATGTTACCGAGCTCTTCGTTGCTGATCTCGGTTCGTCGAGGATTGCCGAAGCGGCGCTTCATTTCCTCGAGGTCGTCTTTGATGATGCCAAAGACGCGTTCTGGGCTGGCTAAGATGTTCAGGTAATCGGCGATCTCTTCGAGCAACTGCTTGTGCTCGTCGGTGAGCTTCTCTTGCTCCAGATTGACCAGCTGGCCGAGCCGCATTTTGAGGATTTCGTCGGTCTGGACACTCGTGAGCGTGTAAGTGTCCGACTCACCGCGTTCCAGCTGGAACTGGCGAAAACCTTCATCACCGAGCGCCCGCTGCATCATTGATGCGGGGCACTCAATGCCCATCAAACGCTGTTTCGCTTCGGGCTGCGTCCGGCTGGTGCGAATCGTCTTGATGATTTCGTCGATGTTGGCAAGGGCCAGCAACAAGCCTTCGACGGTGTGCTTTCGGCGACGCGCCTTGGCGAGCAGGAACTGCGTCCGTCGACGGATGACCGAAACGCGGTGACGAAGAAACTCCGTCAACATTTCCTTCAGCGTCAGCTCGCGCGGCTTGCCATCGACGAGTGCCAGAAAGATCAGCGAGAACGTGTCTTGAAGCGGCGAAAACTGATAGAGCTGGTTGAGGATTACATCGGGATCCTCGTTGCGTTTCAGCTCGATGACCAAGCGAACGGGTTCTTTCAAATCCGATTCGTCACGAATCCCCGAAATGCCCTTGATGCGATCATTATTGACCAGTGCCGCGATCTTTTCGACGACGCGATCACGGTATTGCTGATAGGGAATTTCTCGAACGATAATGCGATGACGATTGCCCTTCATCTCCTCGATGGTGCACTTCGCTCGCAAGACAATCGTGCTGCGTCCGGTCTTGTATCCGCGACGGATACCGGCACGTCCGCAAATGATCCCACCGGTGGGAAAGTCGGGACCGGGGATGATCTCACAGAGCTCGTCGATCGTCGTTTCGGGCTCCTCGATCAGCTTGATCAATGCATCGCAAACTTCGATCGGGTTGTGCGGCGCGATACTGGTCGCCATACCGACGGCGATGCCGCCCGATCCGTTGACCAACAGGTTGGGAAAGCGACTGGGCAGGACCGTGGGCTCCGTCCGCGCTTCATCGTAAGTGGGAACGTAGTCAACCGTGTCGAGCTTCAGATCGTCCAGCATCTGTGATGCGACGGCGGACAAGCGAGCTTCGGTGTACCGCATTGCCGCCGGGGGCAAGCCGGCGATGGATCCGAAGTTTCCTTGCTTGTCGATCAACAGCGATCGCATGTTCCACTCTTGAGCCATCCGAACGAGCGTCGGATAGATCACTGACTCACCGTGCGGGTGGTAGTTACCCGAAGTGTCACCGGAGATCTTGGCGCACTTCACCCGCTTGCTGCCTGGGCCGAGATTGAGGTCGTTCATCGCGACCAAAATGCGACGTTGACTGGGTTTCAAACCGTCGCGAACATCCGGAAGTGCACGGCTGACGATGACGCTCATCGCGTACGTCAGGTAGCTGTCTCGCAGCTCGTCCTCAATGGGCAGGTCGATCATTCGCAGGGCGCCTTCACCCCCATCGGAACCTGACCCGGTCGCACCCTCCGGCTCGTTGCCACCACCGTCATCGCCGCCGTCGGACTCGGGTGGATCACCGGAATTGTTTTCGTCGTCCTGACCGTTTTCGTCGAATTCGTCTGCCAAGGTGCCGCCCAAACGGAGTGCTGAATCGCCGCGAAATCGCCAGGGAAAACCCGCGCAGGGTGGGACTCGCAGAAGCCCCGGATTCTAGCAGTTACGCGTGATCTTCACAACGCACCCGAGGCCGCGACTGGCCCCGGAAATCACGGTATTTACGCGAACCCTTACGCTTCGCCGGCAAGTGTGTGCATGGAGTCTTTTAAGTCGCCATAAAGCTGGCGATAAACCGGGAAGATTCGGTTGTACGCGGCGACCGCCTTGCGATCCGGCGGTGTCGTCCCAGCGACTTCGATGGTGGCTTTGCAGGCCGAAGCGATGTTCTTGTAGGCACCATCGCCAACCGCTGCCAACAAGGCGACGCCATAGGCCGGCCCCTGCTCGACCGTCAGCGACGTGATCTTCTTACCGAACACGTCGGCTTGCATTTGACGCCAAAACGGATTCTTACTCCCACCACCGGACGCTCGTATTTCTCGAACGGGCACTCCCAACTCTTGGATGATTTCCAAACTGTCACGTAGCGCAAACGTAATGCCTTCCATCACACTGCGAGTCATCGCGCCACGGTCATGCCCCAAACCGAGCCCGACGAATGCACCCCGTGCTTGCGGGTCCGCATGTGGTGTGCGTTCTCCGTTGAGATACGGCAAGAAAACCACCCCGCCGCTACCCGCCGCTGCCGCTTCGGCTTCCGCAGTTGCCGCCCCATAAAGGTCCTTGCCTTTCACGCCGGCCAATCCCTTGAGCACCGACTCCACCCACCATTGCAGCGAGCCTCCGCTGGTCAAGTTGACGCCCATCATGTGCCAGGCGCCTTTGACGGCATGACAGAACGTATGCAGCCGACCCGCGCTGTCGTACTGAGGCTCGTCACTGTGCACAAACATCACACCACTGGTGCCGATCGATGTGCTGAGCACACCTTTCTTGACGACGCCATTACCCACCGCTCCGGCGGCACAATCACCCGCACCGCCGACGACTTTACACTCGGTCGTGAGTCCCAACTTCTTTGCCGCTGCCGCCGTCAGTGTGCCGGTGACCTCTTCGCTTTCAACCACCGCGGGCAAGAGGGATGCATCCAACTGCAATTTCGACAGGAGCTTCTTCGACCAAGTTCGTTTGACCACATCGATCAGCAACGTGCCACTGGCGTCGCTGACTTCCGTGACCAGCTCTCCCGTCAGGCGTCGACGGATGTCGTCTTTGGGCAACAGCACTGTTCGCAGCCGATCGAAGGCCCGCTTTTCGTTGTTTCGCAGCCACAGGATCTTGGGGGCCTGGAAACCGGTGAGCGCAGGATTGGCGACCCACTGAATCAACTTCTTTCGCCCACCCGCGGCACGGGTGATCTCGTCACACTCCGCCGCTGTTCGTTGATCATTCCACAGTAACGCCGGACGAATCACCGACCCCGCTTTGTCCAGGAACACGCTGCCGTGCATTTGCCCGCTCAGCCCGATTGCCTTCACTTCGGTGGGCTTGACTTGGGAAGCCCGCATGACCGCACGCACGGTTTTGACCGTCGCGTTCCACCAGTCCTCCGGGTCCTGTTCCGTCCAGCCCGGCTTGGGCTGATGCATCGGATAAGTGGCGTCGGATTCCGCGAGGACTTTCCCAGACTCGTCAATCAGAAGCGTTTTGGTCCCGCTGGTGCCGATGTCGATGCCAAGGTAGTAACTCATGATGGCCGTGTTTGGATTGCAAAGAGGAGGAAGAGGTGGGTCAGCGATGAACCGTCGGATTTGCCGATGCGTAGTAACCACGTGGTAAGCTCGATCCGCCAATGACGGTCGCGTATGGTATCCCACACGGCTCGGTGACGTGACCCTCCGAGCCCTCGCCGCCCAATCGATTGCGGCAAATGTTTCTCTCCCGTCCTTCCCCCTTGATGCCGCCCCGCTTACGCAGGACCGATCGGACATCTCCACCCCCGACAACTTTCCATGGCGAGCTCCCCGATTGGTCCGACGTCCCCTTCCCCGCGTGACTCTTCGGCATTTCGGCTCTCGCGACGCGCGAGTTTGATCGCATTGGCGGCCGGCTGCATTGGCGGTTGCCGATCGGATTCCACCGAGCAAGCTGACACGAAGCCCCGCTCCTCCTCCGTGCCGTTGCGCATCGGCGTATTTGATCCGATGGCTCGGGCGGCAGACCCCTCGGCGAACGAGACCTCGTGGGCGGCAACGCTGGGTGCGGCGATTTCTCGCGCATGGTCGTTGGCAAGCGAACAACCGGTCGAAATCACGCCGCTCCCACTCCCCGATGCCGCACTGCAGTCCGAGTACGATCGCGCGGCCGTTCAAGACGCTTTCGCGGCGCAAGCCCTTCGCGCGGACGTCTTGGTTCTGCCGCAAACGCTGCTCGGCACGTGCGTGAAAACCCAGACCATCATTCCGCTTCCGCCGGAAACACGCGATTCCTTTGAAGAAGATTACGGCAGACCTTATGCGTCGGTCCGAAATGGCCTGGGCAACTATGGCGGAGACACGCTGGCCGTTGCCGCCGGTGCAAAGGCGTTTGCGTTCCTCGCCTCGGATCCGGAAGCCGTCTGCCAAGACTGGGCGTCGTACGACCAATGGGTTGCCGGCAACGAGGGTGCCGCCGCGGAACCCTTGACCCCGGGCTGGGCAGCGACTTCCTTTCTGCATCGATGTGCAACCAGTCTCGAACGCAATTGGTTGCTGGATCGGCGAAACGCTCAGCCGCTGTTGAATCTGCCCGAGTACGAATCCGTCTTGGAACAGATGAAACAAACTTGCGCACGCTATCAGTCGCCCGCGATGACTCCGTCTGAAATCTGGAGTGCCATCCGGCTGGGTAAACTTCGCGGCGGGATCGGTTACGAAGTCCCAAGTGTCGAAGCGTCCGTGGTAGCCGAAGCCGACGAGGTCTTCGATGTCACGGTGTCCGACAGCCCCGCAACGACGCCCGCGAGCCGAGTCTGGTTTCCGACACAAACGTTATTGGTTTGCCTCAGTTCTGGCTGCCGGCAAACCGATGCGTCAAAGCAACTGATCGGTTGGCTTTCTGGAGGTGAACAGGTCGAATCGCTTTGGCGAACGACGGCATCACTCTCACCCACCAGAAAGCCCACTGCCATCAGTGACACACAAGCAGGTTCCCAGTCGAAGAGCACGTACCTGAGATGGTTGGAGACTCGCCTGGATGCCGTCCAAGTCCAAACACCTCTCAGCCTCCCAGCGGCGCCGCTCTACTGCGATGCACTGGACGCCCGCATCCGCCAGTGCTTGGAGGGCGCGAAGTCTGCAAAAGAGTCGCTCCAAGCTGCGTGCGAGGACTGGGAACAAATCACCGAGTCCGTCGGGCGTGAAAGTCAGATCGTCGCGTGGAAACGGTCACAGGGATTTGGCGGCGGGCTGAACTAGAAGCGTTCGGCAAAGTCAGTCACGAGACGTCAGCCGGCCTTCCGAAGCCGCTATCGGTCTGCCTTTACAAAGTTGATCAGCCGCTCAATGGCGGGACGCACCATTTTCCCGTGATTGAATCCGTCGAGCTCATTCAGCTCGGTCATTTCATGCCCCGCGACCGCCATCATTCTCGCCAGATACGCGTTCTCCTCGTAGCGGCCCAGCATCTCCAGTTCGCGGTCACCCGTAATGAGCAGCAGCGGCGGGCAGTCCTCACGGACATGAAACAAGGGTGCGAATGAATCAATGGTTGGCTGTTGCTTGTCGATGCCCTGCTCCGCCCGAACGGTAAAGTGCGTGATTGTGTGTCCGCTTAAGGGAACCAACCCTTTGATTTGATTGGCATCGATACCATGTTTGGCCAGATAGCTTTTGTCGAGCCCAACCATGCTGGTCAAATAACCGCCCGCCGAGTGTCCACTGACGTAGATGCGTTTGGCGGAACCGCCGTACCGCTCAATGTTCTTGAACGTCCAAGCCACCGCCGCCGCCGCGTCTTCGATGTAGGTGGGGGCGGAAACCTTTGGATGCAGTCGGTAGTTCGCGGAGACAACACCGATCCCTCGCTCGCGAAGTGCCTTCGGAATCTTCTTGTCACCGGATTTCAATCCACCCCCATGGAACCAAACCACCGTCGGAAAATCGGACTGATCTGCTGGGATGGCGATGTCCAACCGGCAGAATTCATCGACGAGAGGATCATTCAACTGGGGACGATAGCGAACATCGATCTCCACTGTCTCCGCCGACTTGGAAGACGAGTCTTCCGCAACCGCGGATGTCACTGCGAATACAGAAACCAACAACCAACTACAAATCGAAGACCGCACACTACGAGTAAATACCATTGCTCCATTCCGCCATAGGTTCAAATTCAATGCTTAGACCGTAGGACGAGGCTCCCAGCCTGTCCACTCCCACTTCACCACTGCTTTCGAGCGTCAAATCGACCTCTGCAAAACCCTCGCGTTTTAGAAGCTTGGTGCGATGATGCCTCCCTCAACCTATCAGCCCCACCAAGGTTCGAACGGCTAGTCCGGCGACGACGGCGAACCCCGCATACAGACCTGCCCCAACGATCCATTGCTCTCGAGGGTGAAGCTGCGAACGAATTTCACTCCACTGGGAAATCAGTGTCAGCGCCAGAAGCGGAAAGCTGAGTACCGTGAGAGCCTGCGCGACGATGATAAACGAAACCAACTCAACGCCGCTCACCAAGGCACCAATCGAAATCACCATACCGATCAACAGCGATACGATAGTCATGGTTCGGACCGCTGCCGAGGAAAAGTGACTTCCCTTGCCGATGGCATCACTTCCCACAACGCCGCCGATCAACGCATTGACGACAAACGAGCTGAGCGCACCGGCGAGGATACCAATTGAGAACAACATCGCGGCTGAGTCACCGAATAGTGGCCGTAATTGCGCCGAGACCGCGACGGCGGAACTCAATTCACTCGCGTCAACTCGCCCATGCAACGCGCCGGCCGCGGTGATCACAATCGCCATGGTCATCACAACGAGCGTTGTGATGCCAATCACGGAATCTTGTCGTCCGGCGGAAAGATCACCGGGTTTCCATTCTCGCTGCCGTACCTGGTAGCTTTGAAAGAACGCAGCAGCAACCGAGAATGTCGTCGCCATCAACGCCGCCGCGCTCATCCAATCCAGACGGCTCGATTCGGTGTCCTGAGTCGGCTGATCTTGAGTCGGCAGATCTTGAGTCGGAATCGTCGGCCAAAGCCCTGCCAACACGCTCGTCCAGTCGGGACCGATCGCAACCAGTGTGCTGAGGAACGCGAGCAACATCAGCCCCACCAGCACCATCATCAACCGTTCGATCCAGCGATAAAGATCGCGTTTCCCAGCAATCAACAGGGCAATGACGAGCAGGTTGGTGCCGAGCACGAGCGCGACGGGAAGCTGCCAACCGGTCTCGGGCTCCGTTTCCGAAGAAACCGTGCTCATGCCTTCCATCGCCACCGCAATGGCGTGATTATTCGATGCCTGAAAAAGGACAATTGCAAACAGTAGCGAACCGCCGACGCACCACGCCGCACCACGACCGAATCGTCGCCGTAAGAAATCGCAGGGCGTGTCCTTTGAAAACACGCCGATTTGCATCGACGCTGCCGTCGCGGCCATCATCAATGCACCCGCGATCAATACAATCCAGAGAAGATCGTAGCCGTACCGGCATCCGACTCGGGAAGCATTCACGATGCTTCCAGGCCCCAAGACGACGGCGGCAACAATGATCGCCGGTCCGATCTGCAATAGGCCTTGGCGGCGTGGCTGAATTGTCGGCGCAGGGTCATTTGGTTCCGTTGACATGGACCTGTTCTACCCCGACCCGGGCGCCAACGCAAAAAAGTCGCGAATGCCGGTCAGGATCATGCGCGTGGCAATCGCGACCAACACCATTCCCATTAGACGTTCAATCGCGATCAAACCGCGACGCTTGAGTAGCTTGCCGAGGTTGGCGGAAAGCAACAGAACGATCCCGCTGGCCGACCAGGCCGTCAGCGTGGCCGCCAACCAAGTCGGCCATCGCTGAGGTGCTTGATTGATAATGAAAAGGATCGAAGCCAACACCGACGGTCCGGCGACAAACGGGACCGCCAGCGGAACCAAAAATGGTTCCTCACCCGCCTCGCCAATGTCCGCCGAGAACGCACCGCCCGGAGGTGGAAAAATCATGCGAATGGCAATGAACAACAAGATCATGCCGCCGGCGACGGTCAACGAGTCTTCTCCCACTTCGATGGCCGCCAAAAGGTGCCGCCCGAAAAACAGGAAAACGAGCATGAATCCCAGCGCGATCAGCATCTCCCGAGCAATCACACGCCGCCGCCGCTCATCCGGAACCGGCCTCAGCACCGACAGAAACAAAGGCACGTTGCCAAACGGATCCATCACCAAGAAAAGCAACAGGGCAGCGGAAAAGAACGACATCCCTCGAATCCAAACATCAATGAGAAAGTGAGCAATGAGCGAAAGCGCGTCAGAGTATTCCGAAGAGGCACATCGCGATAGCTGTTGACAGTCCGATTGCCAATTTCGCCCGCCGACGACTGTCGTGAACGGACACGGAGCCTCACTCCACCCGCCGGTCCCATCGTGAGATTGCGGCTACCGGAACCGTTTCAGACGCAGCGCGTTGGTAACGATGACAAGGTCCGAGCAAACCATCGCGAGCGCTGCCGTGATCGGATGCAATTCACGCAACCAAATCGGAAGCGATTCGAATCCCGAGAGCACTCCCGCGGCGACCGGAATCAGCAGAACGTTGTAAGCAAACGCCCAAAACAGATTCTGTTTAACGTTTCGGAGTGTCGCGTCGGAAAGCCGGAACGCCGCAGTGACTCGGTCGAGCGACTCGCCCAGTAACGTCACGTCCGCGGCTTCGATCGCGACGTCAGTCCCCGAGCCAATTGCGATGCCGATTTCGGCCTGTGCGAGTGCGGGAGCGTCGTTGATGCCATCGCCCACCATCGCGACTCGATCACCCTGATGTTGGAAACCCTTGATGGAATCCAACTTTTCTTCCGGCAGGACCTCCGCGATCACATTCTTGATTCCCAGGCGTTCCGCGATGGCGGAGGCCGTCTTGGAGTTATCTCCGGTTAACAGCGTCACGCCTTTGCCTTGCCGAAGCAGTGTCTCGATGACTTCCGCCGCGTCGGGCTTGACTTCATCTCGCACCGCGATCAGTCCGAGGACGCGGCCCGATCGTTGCACCCAAACCACGGTGTTGGTTTGGGATTCGAGTTCTATCGCCTTGGATGCCCAACGATCTATGTCTTCCTTACCGGGATCAATGAACCGGCGGTTGCCGATTCGGACCTCGCAGCCATCAATATCGGCCGCCAAACCGCCACCGGCCGTCGAGACAATGTCGGTCGCAACCGGAAGGGCCAAGTTGAACACTTCGGCGTGATCCAGTATCGCTTTGGCCATCGGATGCTGGCTACCTTTCTCGATCGCCGCCGCGAGTGAAACGAGTTCGGTCGGTTCGCAATCGTCAACGGTTAGTATTTTCGTGATCTCCAAGTTGCCTTGGGTCAACGTGCCCGTTTTGTCGAAGACAAAGTGATTGATGTCACGCATCTTCTGGATCGCTTCGCCGGACTTGAACAGGATTCCCTCCTGAGCACCTCGTCCCATGCCGACGGTGAGCGCGAGCGGTGTTGCCAAACCCATCGCACAGGGGCAGCTTATGATCAGCACCGCGATCGTACGTAGCAGGGCCGCGACGGTGTCGCCGACAACGAAGAACCAATAGGCGAATGTCACAACGGCGATCAAGGAGACCAACGGAACAAACACGGCCGAAATCTGGTCGGCCAACCGCTGGATCGGTGCTTTGGTGGACTGCGCCAGTCGGACCTGTTCGACGATCCGCGCGAGCGTCGACTCGTTGTTGGTGGAGTCGGCTTTGACAAAGATCACGTCATCGCAATTGATCGTCGAACCAATGACTCTGTCACCGGTTTTTTTCAATCGAGGAACACTCTCACCGGTCAGCATCCGCTCGTCGACTTCGGTGTGGCCATTGATGATGATTCCATCTACGGGAATGCGCTCGCCGGGTCGAACCATCACCTCGTCGCCCACACGAACTTGTTCGATAGGCAACTCCATGTTGCGGCCGTCACGGATCACGAAAGTCGATTTAACTTGCAACTCCAAGAGCGAAGAAATTGCGCCATTGGTTTTCGTTTTTGCACGACTTTCGATCCAGTGCCCCGCCATGACCAACGTGATGATGGTGGCGGAGGTTTCAAAGTATACGTGTTCGCCGAGCAATGTGCTGCCGCGCATGAGCGTCACCAAAACGGCCAAGCTGAATCCATAAGCGACGCTCGTGCCTAGCACAATCAAGACATCCATGTTGGCCATGCCGGTTCGCAGTGCTCGCCAAGCACCGCGATAAAAATCGCGGCCGACCCAAAACTGAACCGGCGTGGCGACGAGCGCCATCAACACGTTCACCCAAGCCGCATGCGCCCAGGCACCCCAGAGCCCAAAGTCACGCCCCATGCTGAGAATGAACAGCGGCAGCGTCAGTGAGATCCCGAGGATCAAATTCCTCGTCGCGCGATCTTGGATCCGTGATTCGATCTGAGTGACTTGATCGAGCTGCGCCGGATCCCCCCCCTGCTCGCTTGAGTCGGCTGCCTCGATGACCTCGAAACCCGTTTCGCGAATCCAATCGGCGACCTTCTCGCGGTCGGTCACCGACCCATCGAAGGTAACCGTGCAGCGTGAAGCACTGAATTGAACTTGGGCGGATTCAATTTCCGGTCGGCGGAGCAGCGAACGCTCGATGGATGCCGCGCATCCGATGCAGGTCATTCCGGCAACCGAAAAATCCTCTTTCCGCAGTTCGTCTGACGGCACCGCGAGATTCATTCGCGACGCTCCGAACGGGCCGAATCCGGCTCCTCATCCGCTCGCTTGGCATCGAAGGGCTTGTCATCGATCAACATTCGCACCGACGGCGTATCCATGTCATCGTATTGTCCGTTTTGGATGCAATACAGACAGGCGATCAAACCGCCGCCACCGAGCAGCAATGCGATGGGAAGAGCGATGTAGAGGACACTCATGGAGTTTCGTTTGTGCTTCGGAAGAGCGGCCAAGCCAGCGTGAGCGACAAGACCGACACGGAACTGATCGGCATCAGGATCGCAGCGATCAACGGGCTAATGAGGCCCCCGATCGCCAACGTCACTGCGATGATATTGTAGGACAGTGACACGGCAAACGTCGTCAAGATCAGCCACTTGCAGCGTTTTGCGGCGGACACTAACTCGACAATTCCGGCGACTTTTCCGGAGGCGACGAAAACCGGCGCGGCTTGCAGGCTGACTTCGGCGCCGCCTCGAACGGCGATGCCAACATCGGCCGCCGCCAGCGCGGCGGCGTCATTCGCACCATCACCGACCATGACGGTGGTTCCCGAAAACGGTTCGGTAACTTTGGACAGTTTTTGCTCCGGCGACAAGCCTCCGATCGCCTTGTCCGCTTCGATGCCGAGTTGTTCCGAGACGCCACGAACGATCTCAGGATGATCGCCCGACAGAATGCCGACATCCCAGCCCGCCTCTCTCAGCCGTCCGATCGACCTTGCCGCATCGGGTTTGATCGGATCTCGAACACTCAAGACGGCACGAGCGACACCATCAACGGCAACAATCACCGGAGTGGCACGCGTCGCCAGACACTCGCGAATCGCGACCTGGACTTCCTCTGACAATGCCGAACCGTGTTCCTCGTGGACGGACTGATTTCCGACGATCACTCGTCGCCGCTCGACGTGGCCGCACAGACCTCCCGAAACCAACTCGCAATCATTCACCACCAAAGCGTGACTTCCCTCGGCATCACCGCGCGTTTGCGCCAGTGCAACGATAGCGTCCGCGATCGGATGGCAAACCTGTCGCTCGAGCGCGGCGGCCAACCGGAGTGAGTCCGTGTCTCCCTGAACCAACTCGGCTCGCGGGCGACCTTCGGTCAGTGTCCCCGTTTTGTCAAACCAGAGCTGGCCGCGCCGTTGAAATCCACCCAGCATCCCGAGTCGTTGCAGAACGCCACCATCGCGTATGAGCACCCGTCGCTTGGCAGCTCGCCCGAGCGTCACCGCGATGGCCAGGGGTGTTGCCAAAGCAAGCGCACACGGGCAAGCGACGATCAAGAGACTGGTCGCGTTTGAGGTCGCGGGCGCAAGTCCGACGGGCAGCCAAAATGCAAACGCAACGATCGCCAATAATGTAACGGCGACCACAAAGACGCCGCCAATGCGGTCGGCCAGTTGGACAATGGGCGTCCGCTGCGACATCGCCGTTTCGACGGACTGCATGACTTTCCCGATTCGGCTTTCCGTCCCCGTCGCTCCGACGGACACAACGATCGGCCGCGACAAATTGATCGTCCCCGCGGTCACTTCCGCACCCACGCCCGCGCGAACCGGCACACTCTCGCCGGTCAGCAACGATCGGTCGACGTTGGTTTCGCCAAATTCAATGTCACCATCAACCGGAATGCTCTCACCGACATCGACTCGAATCCGTTGTCCGGCTGAAAGCGATTGCACCAACACCAATCGACCCGCGTCTTCTTCGCTCTCCACCAAACGAGCATGTTGCGGCGTGATGCGAAGCAGCAAGTCGAAAGCACTTGCCGCGCGGTGTTGCTGCCGAAACTGAATCCAACGCCCGACTAACAGCAGGAATACCAGCATGGTCAACGAGTCAAAGTAGACTTCGCCGCGATCCAGAACCGCGCTCCCCACTCCGACAACCGTTCCCACCGAAAGCCCCAGCGCCACCGGCAAATCCATGTGCGGTGTTCGTGTTCGAAGGGATGCGATCGCACTGACAAAGAACGTTCGTCCGGGAAAGATCACCGCAGCAAGCCCCAAGAGTGTGCCGGCAATCCGGAACAACAGTCGATACTCCGCCGCGACTCCACTGGCACCCGCCGCCGCAGCGACCTCGCCCGAATAGAGAGCGATCGCGATCCACATCGCATTCGCGGCACAAAAACCCGCGACCGCAATTTGCATCAAGAGTTTTCGATTTTCGATCGCAAAGGCTTGATCGCTTTGATCACTCAGGGGTGCGAGACGATAACCAAGCCGCGCGACCAGCCGTGCGATGTCGCTCAGCCGGATCGAGCCCGGCTCATAAACCAATTGCAAAGAGTGCCGATTCAGCTTTACACGCGCCGAATCCCAACCCGGTGTGCGGTTGGCAACGTTTTCGATCAGCCACGCACAAGCCGCGCAGTGCAATCCCGACACGGAAAGTTCCGTCGTCAGGCGACCACCGGCCAAGGGTTTCGGGGCACACTCGCCCAAGAACGCTGCATCATCAAAACAGTCGTAGGCGGTTTCAGCATCCGTGACGGAAGTGGCTTGGCCCCCGGTCTGATCTCGGATCGCGTAGTAATCATCCAAACCCCAGCCGTGGATCAATTCATAAGCTTGTCGACAACCGTTGCAACAAAACAGTTTGGATCGGTCATCGCCCGCCGAAGCGATCGTCGGCAAGCCGCAGTGAACGCAAGGCAATTCCAAACGTTCACTCGGAACCATCGACACCTCTGGCGAATTGCGTGGCGCGAGACGCGACATCAATCTACCTGACAGCAGGGCAACGGCTTGTCACCGGCCTGCTCCACCTGTTCGAGCGTCGTGCCATCGGATTGCAATGACTCCAGAGACTCAAATCCGGCGAAGCCCCGACCGCTCGCGGTAAAACATCCGGCAAAGATCAACAGAATGGCCGCCATCGCGGGGATCAATCGCGCGGGTATCCACCGCATCGAAGCTTTGGAGAGCATCCGAATGCCCGCGACCAGGCTGACCAAGGCGGGAACACTGCCCAGCCAAAACGCGGCCATCACGATCGCACCGTGAATCGGATTCCCCGTTCCACTGGCGATCAAGGCAAACAGATACAGCCAACCGCACGGCAACAGCGTCGTCAGCAAGCCCGTCGCAAACGCGCGGCCTGAAACCGGAAGCGAGAATACGAGTGGGCGAAGCTTGACCAGCATCTTCCCCACCAGAGATGGCTTCAGCTCCTTGGGCTGGCGTCCGCGATGCCAAAGCCGCCAAAGTTTGACGAGTCCGATGGAAACCATGGCGATGCCAACGACTCGTGCCGCCATGACTTGAATGCCGATCGTGCTGCCGCCCAAATCCACCAATTGACCGACCCATCCGGCCAAGCAACCAGCCAGCGAATAGGTCAGCAACCGCCCCAGGTGATACAGGGACGTGGGCAACGCGACCGAAGTGGACTTGTCGCGTTCGGCGGCACCCGAGGCCCAAAGGGCGAGCGGACCGCACATCCCGACGCAGTGCATACTGCCGAGTACGCTGGCGGTAACCACGGCACCGGAGAGGACCAAAATGGTTTCCATTACGACGCCTTGAGTTCAAAGGTGATCGACGAAGCAATGGGCTCCTCGGCACCATCGATGCTCAACTCCAATTGCCACAGACCGACCTTGGCTGCGGGAACCAAATCGATGTATCGGCCGTTGCCACCGGAATCAAAGGTGATCGGGCAAACGTCCGCCGCACGGGCGTGATGATAGAGCTGTCCGGAAACCTCCAAGCCATCGACGGGAGCACCGCTTTGGTCGACGACCGTGACTTCGATCGCACGCATCCCACGATCATCCACGACATCCGAAGGCGCGAACTCAATTTCCCAGCCCATGCGATCCGCCGCGGAACGCCTGCGCTGGGTTTCATCCCAGTTGAGCGCCGCGTTGTGGTAGTCCGGCACGACGGCGGCTGAGGGGTCTCCGATCGCGAGGTGGATCACGGAACCCATGATCGTCGACTGAACGACAAACAGAAACACGACCAAGGCGATCCAAAACCGTTTGGCACGCCTCTCGTCGAGCGCTTGTTGACTCTCGTCGAGCACTTTTTGACTTTCGCCGAGCGCTTGTTGACTCTCACCCAGCGTTTGTTGACCCGCTTGCGGATTGGCAGGTCCGCGTACCGGCTCGGAATCTGTCGCTGGGTTGGTGTCGTTCGACATGGTATTGCTGGAGACCTTATCGTGGGCCGAGAAGTGTGAATTCAACTTCGCGCTTATTGTTGCTTCCATCGGCAATGGAGGCGGAGATTTTCTCGCGTCCCTTTCCGAATGTCAGCGTGCCATCGAACGTCACGTGAACGGGCAACAGAACCGATTCACCTTTCTCAAGTGACAATTTGGCTTCGTCCAGTACTTCGATCGTGACGTTCTCGACCGATGGTTTTCCGATCGTGTACGTCTGCGGTTCATTGGTACGATTGACCAATCGAATGCGAAATTCGTTCGAGACGCGTCCGTCGTTGTAACGCGTGAACGGTGCACCGCTGTGACGAATGATCCGTGCGTCGAATCCCGACTTGGTAGAAAGGGCGAAGACGAGACCGCTCATCAACCCCAGCAAAATCACGGGATAAACGATGGTGCGAGCTCGAAACAACCGCTTGGTCTTCCCGGCGATCGAGTCTTGCGAGCTATACCGAATCAGGCCTTTGGGAAGGCCGACTTTTTCCATCACACCGTCACACGCATCGATGCACTGCGTGCAGTTGATGCACTCCATCTGCAGACCGTCGCGGATGTCAATTCCGGTCGGACAAACGACCACACACTGATTGCAGTCGACGCAGTCCCCGGCCGAACCGCCGCCATCACGTTTGCCCTTCTCTCTCGGTTCCCCACGTGGCTCGTCGTACGCCACGATCATCGATTGCTCGTCCAACATGACCGACTGAAACCGGCCGTACGGACAAGCAATCAAACAGAGTTGCTCGCGAAAGAACATGAAGTCAAAGATCATCAACCCGAGCGTCGACGTCATCACCAAGAAAGCCACGGGGTGTTCGGTCGGTGAACTCTGCATCCACTGTGAAAGCCGCTCGGTTCCGACGAAGTAGGCCAGAAAGGTATGAGCCAGGAACCCGCAAAGGACCACATAGACCGCGAACCGTGCGGCCTGCATGGCCAGGTTTCGGCCGCGTTTGGGTTTGCCGCCCTTCCCCACTGTGCCTTCAAAGAGTCGGTCGATCGGGCGAAAAAGGAACTCCATGTACACCGTCTGAGGACACGCCCAACCACACCAGACACGCCCCGCGATCGCCGTGACCAGAACAATGGTCACAAACACCGTCAGCATCAACAGTGCGAGCAAGAGCGTATCGGTTGGTAGGAACGTCTTGCCAAAAATTGTGAACTCTCGAGCACCGATGTCGAGCAACATCAGTGGACGACCGCTGATTCTCAAGTGCGGGATGCCGACAAAGATCACCATCAACACATAGGCGATGATGCGACGCTTTTTCCACCAACCTCCCATGGACAGCCGAGGCCGCAACCAACGACGCGATCCATCCTGCTCGAGCGTGCTGAGCACGTGATCGGGCGGTGAAAGTAACGCGTCGTTTTCGGCGGGCTTGGGGGACATTGTCTTTGCGGTTCAACCTGTCAGGACCAGTCGGCACGCCTCGTACGGATTCGTGCGGGTGGCTGATGTAATTGTTCTTGTTGATGCGATCTCCAAATCAAAACTCGAAACGTGAGCGAGCAGATCGCTGCTATCCCTTGCTCACGCTGCTGACGCTGCGGGTTACTAAATCAACAGCTTGCTTGCACTCATTCCAAGTTCGAACCTTGACAAATCACTCGCTTGGTTCGGTGGTGCCTTCGTCGACCGACTCACCTTCCTTCGATGCTTCCGTCGGGGCCGCGGGCCAAGGATCGATCGAACGACCTTCGGGCGTTCGCCCTCCTTCCGCGTTGGTGCCTCGAAGGTTGGCCACATAAGCGGACACCAGAACGATCTCATTGGGTTGCAGTCGATTGGACCACTTCGGCATCGCGCCGTTGCCGGCACCGTTGTGGATCACCTTGGCGATGTCTTCCAGCTTGGCGACGTTCTTGTAAACATCGTCGGTCAAGTTCGGGCCGACTTTGCCTTCCCCCGCTTTTCCGTGACATGACACACAGTTGGCACGAAAGACGGACTGACCGACTTTGACCCAACTGTCTTCGCCCATGAACCGCGCTATCGTCGGCTCATCCATTTTGAGGTCACCGATTTCGGCGAACAGAAGACGTTGGTTAGCGGCAGCCGCCGCGGTATAAATATCTTCCAGCGAACGCCCCTTGGTGCCGCTGTGATAGAACACCCAGTAGAACGGACAGAAGACGATGGACGCGATGAACAACCACTTCCACCAGCCCGGCAACGGATTGTCGTATTCTTCGATGCCGTCGTAGGCGTGGTCGGTTTTCGGAGCTTCACTCACTGCGTGGGTCCTCCACTTGATCGCTCAATGGGATTGCGGCGTACTTTTCGGTGGCTTGGCGACTGAGGCGGAACGCACCGAAAAAAATCATCAGAAAGGTGCCCACGAACAACGCGAGCGCGACCTCCGCACAGGAGGAATAATCCAAGTAGGAAACAAGATCTTTGATCATCAACTCACTCGTGTTTTTTTAGCGGGCATCGGACAGCTTCGCTTTCATGTCAACCGGGATGGAGACCTTCGAATCACTCGGGATTCCATCAACGGCAACGCTTTCTTCGGCGGCGTCGGTTTCGCTGGAATCGGGTTCCGCGGGAGTCTCACCCGCGGCGGGTTCTGGCTCCGGCGTTCGAAGTGCGTCCACACCCAGTCGCTGCAGATAAGCGATCAATGCGACGGCTTGCTTTTCGTAGGCCTTCGCCGGGCCGCCCTGGGCCACGATCTCCGCCGCGATCTTCTCGGCCTGCTTCATCGCGACTTTCGCGGTCTCGTTCAGGTCGTCCTCGCTGTAGGGAGCCCCCAAGTAGGACGCGGCACGAACATGCGGCGCGATCTCGTCGTAATTCATTTCGTCCAGCAACAAGTGCTCGTAGCTGGGCATGACCGAACCAGGCGAGACGTCGGACGGATTTTCGAAGTGCGTCCAGTGCCAAAAACTGCTGTTACGGCCACCCTGCCGGGCCAAGTCGGGGCCGATCCGTCGACTGCCCCACTGGAACGGTCGATCGTAAACGAACTCGCCCGGCTTGCTGTATTCGCCATAACGTTTTGTTTCCGCAACGATGGGCCGAATCATCTGTGAATGACAGTTGTAGCAACCTTCGGAAACAAAGATGTGACGCCCGGCCAATTCAAGCGGCGTGTAGGGCTCGACCGTTGCAATGGTCGGCACGTTTGACCGGATCAAGAACGTGGGTACAAGCTCGAACAGCGTGGCAAGAATCACCGCCAACGTGACCAAGACCGTGAACTTGACCGGCAAACGTTCCCAGGAACGGTGCCAGCCCATGTAGCCGAACTTGGCCAAACCCTTCCCCAGGTCCAACATGGGAACATCATCGAGTTTCTGCTCGGGTTCCGGCGCTGGCTCCGAGTAGTTCTTGGTCAGCGGCGCGGCCGTGTAAACCGGCTCGTCATAAGTCGCCGGACGCGCCATCCAAGTCATCAACGCGTTGACGCTCAACATCACCACGCCCCCGACGTACAGCAAACCACCCAGGACACGGAGCCACCAAAGAGGCACGATTGACTGCACCGTTTCAATGAAGTCCGGGTACTGAAGGTTGCCGGTCTCATCCATCGCCCGCCACATCAAGCCTTGCATCAGGCCTGCGGCATAGATCGGGATGATGTATAGCAAAATGCCGATCGTCCCCGTCCAGAAGTGCAAACTGACCAATTTGTCACTCCAAACCTTCGTCTGAAAGATTCGCGGCAAGAGCCAGTACAGCATCCCGAACGCCATAAAACCGTTCCAACCAAGTGCACCGGAGTGCACGTGAGCAATGGTCCAGTCGGTGTAGTGGCTCAGCGAATTCACGCTCTTGATAGACAGCATCGGGCCTTCGAAAGTGGCCATCCCGTAGAAGGTCACGCCGACCACGAAGAACTTCAAGACCGGATCAGCGGCCACTTTGTGCCACGCGCCTCGAAGTGTCAGCAGACCGTTGATCATGCCGCCCCAACTGGGCATCCACAGCATCAAGCTAAACAGCATTCCGAGCGTGCTGGCCCACTCCGGCAGCGCCGTGTAGTGCAAGTGGTGCGGCCCCGCCCAAATGTAGATAAAAACGAGAGACCAAAAGTGAATGATGCTGAGGCGGTAACTGAAGACCGGACGCTCAGCCGCCTTGGGCAGGAAGTAATACATCAGACCAAGGAACGGCGTCGTCAGGAAAAACGCCACCGCATTGTGTCCATACCACCACTGCATGAACGCGTCTTGGACACCCGCGTAAACGCTGTAGCCTTTCCACAGTCCGGCGGGGATGACCAAGTTGTTGAACACGTGCAGGACCGCGACCGTGACAATCGTCGCGATGTAAAACCAAAGCGCCACGTACATGTGGCGCTCACGACGGTGGATCAACGTCATCAAGAAGTTGCCGCCGAAAATCAACAACCAGACGATCGCGATCAGGATGTCGATCGGCCATTCAAGCTCGGCGTATTCCTTGCCCTGCGTGATTCCAAACGGAATCGTCGCCGCGGCCAGCACAATGATGAGCTGCCATCCCCAGAAATGAAGACGGCTGAGCACATCACTCCACATGCGAGCCTTGCAGAGTCGCTGCGTGCTGTAGTAAACGGCCGCGAAAATGGCGTTCCCGGCAAAGGCAAAGATCGCCGCATTGGTATGCAGTGGCCGAAGCCGGCCGAACGACAAGAACGGCACTCCGCTGGAGAGCTGCGGCATGACCAACAAAAGCGCGACAATCAGTCCCGCAAGTGTGCCCACCAGCGCCCAAACGATCGTCGCCGTGGCGAACAATCGGACGATGCCGTCGTCGTAGCTAAAAGATTCGAGTTGTGAAGGAGCAGGGTCAGGTGCAAGTGATTCTTGCTGGTGCGTCGCAGCCGGCGTTTCCATCAGCGATATCAAATTGGGTGTTTAGGAATCCATACGTCCGCTTCGACTGCGGCGTGACACCGTTAGAGAACAAAAACAGTGCCAAGAAAATCGGATGTGGAAAAATGAAGGAGTTTTCACGGGGAAACAGCCGTCATTCAGCTGCCGTGTGACGCTTTGCCGCACATCGAAGCGTGTCTCGCGCGCGAGCTCGCACGACCTACCGGCCCGTGTGCCAATGGGCGCGCCGCAAAAGGCACGCTTCCTTTTCGCATCTCGCACGTGCCAATGCAAGCGACACGTGCGCTTCGGATGAAACACATTTCCGCCTGCGGCATCACATTTGCATGTTCCCGGGCCATCACGAAAACGCTTTCACGTGAAGAGAGAGAACGATGGCTACGACAGACGGACTGCAACGGCGAGGCCAAGCGCTTGAGAATCAGTATTTCCAGCGCGTTGACCAACAACTCCTGGAGCGGCTCCGTCGCGAAAAGGAGAAACGAAAAGAACTGGGCAAGCTGGCTCGTGCGGCGGGGCTCCATGATGACGACGTGGCACAGCATCTCCTGGATTCGGGTATCGACGCCTCCAACGTCGCCGCGCTCACACTCACTCCACTGGTCTTCGTCGCCTGGGCAAGCGGCACGGTGACCACGGAAGAACGTCGTGGCGTCATTAGCGCCGCACTGCGTCGTGGAGTGAACAGCAACGCCACGGCATTTCAATTGCTGGAACAGTGGCTTCACACACAACCCCGACGCGAACTTTGGAATGCTTGGGCCGAGTACGCAACCGAGGTTCACCGAAGCCTTCCAGAGCTGACGGCCGCAAAACTCAAACGACGCTTGATCGAACAGGCCGAACGTGTCGCGCTCGCGTCAGGCGGTTTCCTTGGGATCGGAAAGATCAGCGCGGCGGAGCAACGTGTCATCGACGAGATCGATCACATTCTTGAATCATGACCGCGCCCATTGCTTCGTGTTTACAGCGGCCGATCACTGGCTCATACCGATCACTGGCTCACTTTGGACGAGGCATCCTTTTTCACACCGCCTTTCCACCAACCGACAAACTGCGTCCAAAACTTTTTGGGCATACGTCCATGCAGAATCTCTTGCGTGATTGTCTCGCGATTGGAATCAAAGTTATGCCAAGCGGCTTCCAAGTAGGGCTCGGAAGATGACGAAAGCGTTTCGTAGAAACCACGCTCGGAGATGGATTGCAGTGCGTCTTGGTAGTGGTGGAAAAAGTGCTCGTCGAGCATGCTTCCGGCAACACGCACCGAGGAAAGTGCACCTCTCGCGGACAGGGAAAGTTTGTCGATCGTAAACATGGTCATCGTCGTACTGACGTCCCAGATCCCGACGTTGGACTTGGATGCAGCCGACTCCATCTCTTTCCACATCCGTTGCATTTCGGCTTGCGGAATCAGTTTGGTCGGATCGACGTTTTCGACTTCGGTACTGATTTGACGAATGGTCTCGCGCATCGCCGTCAAACTCATCGGGGGCGCGGCCGCCGCATCCGCCGCTCGGGCACCTGTCTTTTCAAGCGCGTCCAGCAGATCGGAGACATGATCCACGCTGGAGGTGGCATCGATGATGCCTTCGCGTTTCATCTCGTCACTCAGGCGACGCAGGTAATAACTGGACCCGTAAGCGACATCGCCAAAGACGGCCAACACGGTGAGCGGCGACAAGTGCAAGGTCGCCGCACCCGCCAAATCCAGCAGACCTCCGACCGCTTGCTGTGCCAAATGAGCCTCACTGCCCGGGGCCGCCGCCTTCACATGCTGCACGCCACCCACATCATGAATCATCATGTCGAGGGCTTGCTGGACGAACGCCGAGTAGGTCTTGGAAGAACGAAACGCCGCGGGGATCAACCAGCCCGCAGTCTCATGAACCATGCCGCCCACCATCGCGGAAGCACTACGCGCGGTTCGCTCCGGTAGCGACAACCCATAGGTCAACGTCCCCCAAAGCGTTCGAGAAGCGGACGTCGCTTCCGTGATGGCCTCGGGTGGAGTCGGTCCGGTGGTTTCCCCGGACACGTGTTCCGGGGATCCATCATTTTGCGGCTCGGATTCGAGATTCATACGTTCTGCGCTTCGGAGGACCAAGGGAAAGAGCGGCTATACATCACACCGGCATCTGACTCCATTATTCGGGCACAGAAATCGCCGCCGTCAGTCGCACTTTTTTCAGCTCCGCTGAGGTTGCCATGTCTGAGGGAGATTCCAAAATCTTTCCGACTGCGATCACGCGACCAGGAGCAAGCCCAACCAATCGGCGCGGGACGGCGGTCAAATAACGGTCGCCACCATCGACCTGCAACAGAAACCCCTCCGGGCCTTCCGTTAACTCACCGATCAAGAGAATGCCATCCGTCTGACGCCGCGAATACTTGATCCAGTCGCGAGCCAGCGTTGCCAAAGACGCGCGTGCTTTGGAATCCACTTTGGCTAGCAACTCCGGCACCGGCGATGGTCCTTCGCTCCATTCGAATGCGCCGACTTGGGCAAGGTCACGGTAAGCACGCAACCTCGTTTTCACGTCCGGAGCAGCCTCCGATTGAAACGCCGTGTTCAAGGCCTCCAGCGACTCACTCGATCGGGTGCACGCAGCGAGGACTTCCGGGTCGACGCTCAGGATAGGTTCCGAGTCGATCTTGGGCGGAGCGGTGCTGTCGGGATTGGCCATCGATGCCGCGTTCAGTTCCTCCGTCATCGCCAACGCCTTCGGTCGTTTCTCTACGGCGTCCTCCGTGGGTGGAAAGAGCGGCACAAACTCGGACTCGCCACTCGCTTGCATGACGGGAGAGGTCTCTGGGATGGGTTTTGCATCAACCGTCGATTCGGCGGGCTCCTTGACGGCGTCCGATCCGGGGGCCTCTGCCAAACGAGTCGGCGCCTCAGATGACTTGGGCATGTCTGTTTCCGAGAGAGCCGGAAACGTCAGAAAGCCGACCTCGGGTTCCCGCCGGGTCTTGGTGCCGCCAGGTCGCTTGGCCTCCTCGAACTGACGCGCCCTTTCGATTGCTGTTGGTCCCTTGGCCACACCCTCGCTCGGATCGACGGCACGTTGTTCCTCGTCGCGTTTGATGTCTTGCAACAGCGAATCGAAATCGTCAATCGCTCCGGGTGAATCCGGACGGTCTTCACCGACAGGGGCCTGTGGTTCGCGAGCGGCAAACATGTCTTCCATCAACGAAGCATTCGCATCAGACACCTCGCTCGCACCTGAGTCAGGCGTGTTTTCAGGGAAAGTGATGCCTGCGAGGTTTTCGTTACCGGCCGAGTTCCTCTCCGCCGAGTTCATTTCGAACGGGCTCATCGAGTCACGATCGTTGACGCCACCCGCATCGGTGATCGAAACGGACGAGGCTTCACCCTTGGCCGATTCGATGTCATCGGATGTTGGATCTGTGTCGTTGGTCGGATCAGCGTCTTCGGTCGGATCAAGGCCTTCGGCTGAATCCGTCTTACGCGAGAGATCGAGATCCGATGCATCGTCGCTCAGAGCTGCCAGCGGATTCGGGTCACCGCCACCAAGCAACCCAGTTTGCCAAGCGATCACCGCGATGATCGGCAGCGCGATGATGGTTGGACCGACAACCCGCGCGACGGACTTCATGGTCAGTCCCGGTCGCTGCGCAGGATGCCGCTGGTAGTACGAACGCTGATCGTCCGCCAACGGGACCTTTTGACGCCCCGCGGGTGTTGATTCGGGCGGCTCTGTTTGCAAAGGTGTTTCGCCCAACCGATCTTCGCTGAGCAACTCTTCGCTGAGCAGATCTTCGTCCAGCAGTTCGTCTTCAAAGTCCAGTGCCGCCGGTAGACTGGTCGGATTCGTCAGCAAGCTTTCGCCTTCCTGTTCCAATCGCTCCGCGATCGACTTGTCTTTCCACGCACTTTCGAGGTCGTCCAGCGTGGGCGCCTTGGCCAAATCAAGGTCCAGCGAGGGAGCCGGTTCGTCGCCATCGTTTGCCTCCAAGACCAATTCCGAACCGTTGTCGGATTCCGACACGATCGTTTCCGCCGAAGTCGTTTCGCGCGAAGGCGCCTCGAGCTTCATCGCCGCACTTGCGCCAGCGATCGCCGACAAGGCCGACGCGGGGATCTGCACCTCCGTCGCGTCGGCGGGCGCGTCCTCTGGCGACGGCGTTTGAGGGTGCGAAGGTAAAACCGAGTTCGGTGTTGATTCGCCGGCAGTCACCGACTCAGCCGGAGCCACCTGATGTTCCGAATTCTCCGTCGCGGACTGAGCGGTGACCGGAGCGAAGGCGAACTCGAAGTTCAACGGGTTCCCGTCCACGTCAAAGACCTTGGCGGCGGGAGCCAACCTTTCGGTCCAAGCGTCGCACGCATCCGTGTGCCCGCACCAAGGACACTGTACAGATGATCCTCGCGGCAAGGCGTTCGAAGGCACGCGAACCGTTTCATCACAGCTGGGACAGGAGACAGAAGCCATAAGTCACCGAAGTCGTGTAAAAGACAAGAACCCGCGTTTTACTCGTTCTCGGGTGGCAATCACAACCCGAAGCCTTGGTGGTGGGCATCGCCGGTCGTGACGGTCATTGCTACGCTGCATCCTCGACGCATGCTCCGCTCGGCGACTCGGCCGACGGAACGGCAGACGATTAACGGCCCAGACAGCAGCGGCTCAGACAGCAGCGGCCCAGCGAAACAGCAAACAGCTGCCCGACGAACAACCACCCCTCCGTGGCCTCACCACGAACGATTCCACGATGAACGAAATCGACCTTTACGACTACCAACTCCCGCGGGAGCGGATTGCCCAAGAACCGCTGGCCAACCGGAGCGACGCGCGGCTGATGGTGATCGACCGGCAGTCGGGTTCGATCGAACACTACCACGTCCGTGACCTCCCCGACTTGCTGCGCAGCGAAGACACCTTGGTCCTCAATGATAGTCGGGTGATTCCGGCACGCATGGCCGGTTTTCGCACGCGGACCAACGGTCGATGGCAAGGCCTGTTCCTGCGTGAGGATAACGAAAGCGGCATTTGGGAAGTACTGACCAAGACGCGTGGCAAACTGGTCGCCGGCGAAACGATCACGATCGAAGACCGCAACGGATTGCCGGGCATGCTGCTTGAAGTCGTCTCCCGAACGGATGCGGGCCACTTGCTGGTCTTGCCAAGGCCATTGCCGGAGCGAATCGGCACGGGCGATGCAACACGTCCGGAGTTTCAATTCCAGTCGGCTGCCGGATGGTTGGATCAGTTCGGGCGTGTGCCGTTGCCGCCTTACATCCGAGACGGTCACATGGTCGACTCGGATGTTGAAAACTACCAAACCGTGTTTGCTCGCACGCCCGGCAGCGTGGCCGCCCCGACCGCCGGACTTCACTTCACGCCCGGCTTGCTGAAACAGATTGCGGCCGGCGGAACCGAAACCGCTTCGATCACGCTGCACGTCGGACTGGGGACGTTTCGCCCCGTCAGCGCCGAAAAGCTCGATGAGCACGAGATGCACACCGAGTGGGGACAGATCACCGAAGAAAACGCCCATCAAATCAATGAACGCCGAGCGGCCGGTGGACGGTGCGTTGCCGTTGGTACGACCAGCGTGCGTGTCTTGGAAAGTGCCGCCGCTGCATTGAATGGCCCGCTGGCGGCTTGGACGGCGATGACGGATTTGTTTATCCGTCCGCCCTACACCTTCCGCGCCGTGGATGCTTTGATGACGAATTTCCACCTGCCCAAGAGTACCCTGTTGGTGCTGGTCAGTGCTTTCGCCAGTCGTGAACTCATGCTCGAAGCCTACGCGAAGGCCATCGAAAACGAGTACCGCTTCTTCAGCTACGGGGACGCGATGCTGATCGTGTAGCGACGACACCGATCAACAACAACGCGACCGCCGGAATCATCGCGAAACCCGCCCAGCCGTGCACGACGATCAGCGTGTGCATTTGAGCGGTCGACGGCAACGGCAACATGCACAAAAACACCGTGACGATGCTGATCAGTCCCGCGGCGATCGTCAGCAACACCCCGATGCCCTGCGTGACGGACGTTTCCGGCTTGGCCATGTGCCGCAAAAAAGCGATCGCGAACACTGGCAGCCCCACGACCAAAACTCCGCTGGTGACCATGTGGGCCAGCAACGTGTTCCCACCCAGCGGATCTCCAGAGAGCGAACCGAGTGACGTCAGCGTCAAAATCGCAACGACGATCACAAGAGCGGCGAGAAGGATTCGGTCGATCCAAACGGCCATGGGAGTCTCTCGGGGGAACAGTGTCTCGGGGGAACACCGCAAACGTCGCTGGGAAACATCACAGACGAGTTCTTGGCCGCGATATCCTACGCTCCACAGACATCCGGGTGAACATCGGGCGGACGAAACTGCTCATTGACAAAGTCGTATTTTCGACCGACAGTGACGTGTCAAAACCAATGTTTCTCCCGACCGACGCTTCATTCTATGACTTCCGATCAATCGTCTGCTCCCCGGACGCTGCTGGACAAAATCTGGGACTCCCACGTCGTTCATCAAGGCGAAACCGGACCCGCGATTCTCTACATTGACTTGCATTTGGTCCATGAAGTCACCAGCCCGCAAGCCTTCGAAGGTTTGCGGATCAACGGACGCCCCGTCCGGCGCCCAGAACGAACGCTCGCCACACCCGATCACAACGTCCCCACGTCCGATCGTTCGCTACCGATCGCGGATCCGATCAGCCGCAAACAAATCGAAACACTGCGAGCCAACTGCAAAGAATTCGGCGTGCAGCTGTTCGATATCGGGGACGTTCGCCAAGGCATCGTGCATGTCATCGGCCCCGAAAATGGTTACACCCAGCCCGGAATGACGATCGTTTGCGGCGACAGCCACACGGCGACCCACGGAGCCTTCGGTGCACTCGCGTTCGGCATCGGGACCAGCGAAGTCGAACACGTGTTGGCCACGCAGACCCTGCTGCAGTTCAAACCCAAGACGTTCGAACTACGTGTCGATGGGGAACTGCCCCGAGGCGTGACCGCCAAGGACATGATCTTGTACCTGATCGGAAAGATCGGCACCGCCGGCGGCACCGGATACGTGCTCGAGTACACCGGCCAGTGCGTTCGTGATCTGACCATGGAAGAACGCATGACGGTCTGCAACATGTCGATCGAAGCCGGCGCCCGGGCAGGCATGATCGCACCGGACCAAACGACGTTCGACTACCTGCGCGGCAAGCCCGAAGTCCCCGAGGACTTTGAGGCCGCCGTCAAGCGATGGCAGACATTCTCCACCGACGCCGGAGCGAGCTACGACAAGTCGCTTTCCTTCCAAGGCGCCGACATTCAGCCCCAGGTCACTTGGGGAACCAATCCGGGACAGGTCATCAGCGTCACCGATCGCACACCCGATCCCGCCGAATTCAGCGACACCACCGATCAAAAAACGACCCGCGACGCACTCGCCTACATGGGGCTCGAAGCGAAAACGCAAATGGAAGACGTCGCCATCAACCGCGTCTTCATCGGTTCGTGCACCAACGCCCGCATCGAAGACTTGCGAGCCGCCGCGGACGTGGTCAAAGGCCACCGCGTCAGCGATCAAGTCAACGCGATGGTCGTCCCCGGCAGCGGTAAAGTTAAAGCACACGCCGAAAGCGAAGGCCTGGATCAGATCTTTCGCGAAGCGGGTTTCGACTGGCGCGAAGCCGGTTGCAGCATGTGCCTGGCCATGAACCCCGACAAGCTCGCTCCCGGTGAACGCTGTGCCAGCACCAGCAACCGAAACTTTGAAGGCCGACAGGGCAAAGGCGGACGGACCCATTTGGTCAGCCCCGCCATGGCAGCCGCCGCCGCCATCGAAGGTCACTTCGTCGACATTCGTGGCTGGTCTTACAAGGCCCAGTGATCAACTTTCTTTCCCACCTGACTGTCCGTTCTCCGCTGCGATCCCATCATGCAAAGCTTCACCGTCCACACCGGAACCGTCGCGACGATGGACCGCGCCAACGTCGACACCGACCAGATCATCCCCAAGCAATTCCTCAAACGAATTGAACGCACGGGATTCGGACAGTTCCTGTTCTTTGACTGGCGTTATCTCGATGACGGCGAGACTCCGAACGAAGACTTTGAACTCAACCAGGACGCCGTGAAGGACGCGTCGGTCCTCATCGCCCGAAGAAACTTTGGCAGCGGTTCCAGCCGGGAACATGCCGTGTGGGCGCTCGAAGACTATGGCTTTCGCTGCGTGATCGCCCCCTCGTTCGCCGACATCTTCTTCAACAACTGCTTCAAGAACGGCGTCCTGCCGATCGCACTCAGCGAAGACGACGTCGAAGAACTCTTCCAACGCGCCGCAGCAGGCACCTACCAGCTCACCATCGACTTAGAAAACCAGTGCGTCAAAGACGACGACGGTTGGCACCGCTCCTTCGAAGTCGACTCAAGCCGGCGAGAGAAGCTCCTGCAAGGGCTCGACGACATCGGCCAAACGCTCCAGCACGAATCCAAGATCACCAGCTACGAAACCGCACGGACCTGGTAACAAAGCCAGCGTTCCCGTTGCTCCGCCTCACCCTGGACTGTCGAAAGTTTGGGGTTGTGACTGATTCTGCTCGCGCAGCTTTCCTTCCGTATCACCAATGTAATCATTGACTTCCGATAGGCCCGGAGGGCCGAAAGCCCCTTGCCGTGGGGCTCGCCCCACGGAGAGCGCTGCCGCGCCATGATCTCCCCTTCCAGTCGGCCGGCGGCTTCGC
>JBCBOO010000109.1:0-20066 GCA_039821235.1 Planctomycetota bacterium | reverse complement strand
GGCCCCCGCGACTGCGCAGGCGAGGATTGCCAATGAAGTGCAGCAGTTGGTCGCTGGAGCGATTCGACAAACCGCATCGATTACGAGCGGACCGCTCAAGATGCGTCTTCAAAATATTTCATGGCGGGAATTCGAACGCGACCTGAAGCAAGCGGCCGGGCAGGACGTGCCCGTGACCACTCGCAACAATGGGAATCAGGTCACCTTCCAGCTCAACGTCACGCCGATGCAGGGGACGCTCGTCGAGGTGGATCGGCGCACCAATGAGATCACCGTCCGCGCCCCCGAGCCGTCGTTGGAAGCATGGGAAACGATGATCGGCGCGCTTGACCGTGTGCCGTTCCGATACGACGACATCACTCGGATTCATCGCCTCGAGAATGCGGAGATGGCTCCTGTCCAACGCACCATGCGTCTTCTGCGTTCGCTTCGTGGTGAAGATTTGGTGGGCACGAAGGACGCGGGAGTCTATCGAAACGCGGTCATGCAACCGCCTCAAAACCAAGGCCAGCCTCAAGGCGGCAACCCACAAGGTGCTCCCGGAGCACTTGGCGCATTGACTGAAGGTGGCCCTCTTGGAAACGTTCAAATCGAGTACGTTCCCCAGCTCGGACAGATCATCGTCAAAGGAGCGACCGCGGACGTCCAGAAGGTGATGGAGCTGATCAAAGAAATCGAGAGCAAAGCGGAGCTGACGCAGCCCGATTCTGAAGTCGTACCGCTTGAGCACGCGGACGCCAACGCGGTCGCCGAGTTGCTGACGCAGCTCTACGAAGACTTTCTTTCGACGCGTCAGGGCGACGTCAGCATCACTTCGCTCGACAGTCCCAACGCGTTGCTGCTGATCGGACGTGCGGAAGCGATCACCTCGCTGAAGGAGCTGATCGGAAAGATCGATACACCGATTGACGACTCGAGTCGACTGCGAGTTTTCCGCTTGCAGCATGCTTCGGCGGTGGATGCGCAGGACTCCATCCTGACGTTCTTCAGCACTCGCCCAACGCTCGACGATGACGTGCGTCCCGGAGTGGGACCGCGCGTTCGAGTCTCCGCGGACTACCGAACCAACTCGCTGATCGTCAGTGCCGCACCACGCGATATGACCGAAGTGACTCGTTTGATCAACGATCTGGACGTTCAGCAAGTGCCGGCGACGAGCGAATTGCGGGTCTTCCCGCTCAACAATGCCGTTGCCGAAGACTTGGCCACGACCCTGACCGACGCGTTCATTGGTGGAGAGATCACGGCGAGCGAAGATTCGCTTCCCCCGTCGACTTCACTTCGCATCATGACCGTCGACGCTGATGAAAATCGCATCGTCGAGTCTGGCATCCTGTCCGGGGCAACCATCACCGCGGATGTCAACTCGAACTCCGTCGTTGTTCGTGCTCCGTCCTCCAGCATGCCCTTGGTTTCGGAATTGATCCGTCAGCTGGACCGCGCCCCCGGGATCGATTCCCTGGTGAAAGTCTTCACGATCCAGAATGGTGACGCCACGCAACTGGCGACCTCACTGGAAACGCTCTTCGGATCCGACGCGGCGACGAACGGCACCGCCGTCGGAGGTCTGAACGCCGCCGGACTGCCGTCGTCCACCGCAACGCAGGACAGTTCACTCGTCCCCCTGCGATTCTCGGTTGACATCCGGACCAACAGCATTGTCGCAAGTGGTTCTTCGGAAGACCTCGAAGTTGTCGAAAGCATCCTTTTGCGACTGGACAGCGAAGGATTTGCGGAACGGATCACGGAAGTGATTTGGCTGAAAAACAATGATGCAACGTTTGTCGCCGAAGCAATCTCGGCCTATGTTCAGCAGCGGTCGCAGTCACAGAACATCATTCAGCAGTTCCAGCAGGGATTGGGTCCGTACGATCTTCCGGATCGTGACTTGATCGCAATCGCCGAAGCGAACTTTAACAGCATCCTGCTGAGTGTTTCACCGAGGCTCTACGAGGAAGTGCGATCACTGATCGACCGACTCGACCGCCGCCGTCCAATGGTCTTGATCAAGGTCGTCCTTGCAGAAGTCTCGCTCAACGACGCGTTCGAAATCGGCACGGAACTGGGGCTGCAAGACTCGTTGGTGTTCCGGCGAGACCAAGCCGTTGTGGACGTTCCTGGTTCGGTCGCAGCCGGACAATCGGGCTTCAACTTCAACAACGCCAACACTTCCAATGTCAACGACATTGCCAGAGACACCGTCGCCAGTGCGGCCGTGTCGACTTTCGGCCTGGGACAGTCCAACACGGCAATCGGCTACGGCGGATTCGTCTTGAACGCGGCCAGCGAGTCTGTGTCGTTGCTATTCCGAACGCTTCAGGATGCGGGTCGAGCCCAAATCATCAGCCGACCACAGCTGATGACGGCTGACAACACAGAAGCACTCGTCGAAGTCGGTCGGCAGATCGCTCGTTTCCGTGGAAACGACCTCACCAACCAAGGTGTGATTTCGCCGAACATCGAAGACATTACCGTCGGCTTGCAGTTGAGAGTTCGCCCCCGGATCGGAAGCGACGGAACAATTCTCGTCGAAGTCGACATCACGCGATCGGACCGGGACAATGGTAATGGAACACTCGTTCCTGATGGGGCGGGCGGAACCGTGCTGATCGAGGACATTATCGACACCACTGCTCAGGCAACGTTGTCCGTCTACAACGGGCAAACCGTGATCATGGGTGGGCTGATCCAAAAGTCACGCACCAACTTCAGCCGGCGCTTGCCTTATCTCTCGAACATCCCAATTCTGGGCAACCTGTTCAAATACGATTTTGAATCCGAGAGCCGAAGCGAGCTGTTGGTCGTGATGACTCCGATGCTGGTCACCGGTGAGCAAGATCTTGATTACATCAAGCAGACGGAGTCGAGTCGGATGAGTTGGTGTCTTGCTGACGTCGTCGAAGCTCACGGAGACGTGGGATTGAGCGGTGGCTACGGACTTTGGGGTCCCGCCATTGGCCCCACGATCTATCCGGACATTCAACCCACCATTGACGGTGAAGTGGTCGTTGGGGAATTGCCGCAAGGCGTCATGACAGACCAATCCATGCCGATCCAAGGTCAACCGATGATGCAAACCGAGCCGCTCTACCAAGGGTCAACCCTGGAAGGATCCTCGCTGATGCAACCTGGAGGAAGCGGCTACGCACCTCCGGCGGGCACACCCGTCTCGCCGACGGTCATCGACGGTGGGTTACCGGCACCGGTTCCCCAGGTCGAGACCTTACCGCCAAGATTGAATCAATCCTCGTGGCAGCGTCCTGCCAACAATGCCTCTCCGAGGTCTACCGTCCCCGCAGGGATGATGGACAGTGAAGGAGAGACGCTGCCGGCCGGATGGCTTGGCGGAAACTGATCAATCAGGAACTCGTTTCTCCGATCGCATTGATCGAAAGCTCAGCTGGCGACACAACCAGCTGAGCATGCCTCGACGACGATTCACCAAACCAATACACACTGTCATGCGTAAACTCGACCGACTTTATCGCTCCCTCGCGCTCGCGCCCTTGGCCTGCGTTTGCGTTTCGATTGGGTGCAGTTCCCCAACGACACGAACGGATGCCAAACTCGCAAATTTTTTCGCCACGCCCAAGTGGATGGAAAAGGCTCCTTGGTCCAAGGAAGAAGATGCACCGCCCGAGCCCTACCCCAACCCGGCAAAACTCGCGGCAACGTGGACTCCCGATGTGTTAATGAAAACCGGGAAGACACCGACGCGTGGTTTTGGCGGACGACTGTTCTTCTTTGACGAACGTTCGAAAGCCGTTCCCGTCGAAGGAACGCTAACCATTCACGGATTCGAGGTGGGTGCTAACGGCAAAGATCAAACGATCAAGCCGTTCCGTTTCACGCCCGAACAATTCACGCGGCATTTCGCACAAAGCGATTTTGGCGCCAGCTATAGCATCTGGATTCCATGGGATGCCGTCGGCGGTGAAGAAAAGCGAATCTCACTGGTTGCGACCTTCCAAACCCAAGAGGGAAAGGTCATCCAGGGCAGTGCAACCACCGTTGTTTTGCCAGGCCGACGCAACGCGGCCGAAACGAGCGCCCCGGATCAGAACTATTCGGGCCGATACCGTTCGCACCGGGATGCCGTTGTTCACCATGCGACGCGGCCGAGTGGACTGGTGACGACGACAATTCAGCGTCATAACGCAGGACCAGATGGTTCCGTGCCGCTACCTGGCAAAACGATCCAAGAACGTCTCGCTGCTGCCAAATCAGCGACGGCGTCCGCTGGAAGAACTCCCTTTGTCGATGTACCGTTTTCCGGAAGCGGCAAAATGTCGGTGGCGACAACGACACCTTCGGTGGACCGTTCGGTCCAGCCCGCCAGTGCTGTGATGCCAAATGATTCGATGCCGCGACGAGCCACAATGCCTGGTGCGACCGCGCCCCGTCGCATTGGGACTCCGCAGTGAATGAGACGCCATAGCGATCAGAGACCGATAGTGTGAATTCAAAGGAAAAAAAGCTACTGGGGCGTCGGAAATCGAAGGCCACCCAGCGTCCGGACGGTCCGCCTTGGCGAGTCCTGATGCACGACGTGATCTTTGAGTCTGACACTCCGTCCGGCTGGACCTTTGATGTCGCACTCCTGTTTGCCATTCTTTGCAGCGTCGGAGTCGTCGCGATCGAGACGATTCCGTCGGTCGCTGCTCAGCACAAGACGATCCTCTATGGTGTCGAATGGTTCCTCACCATTCTCTTCACCATTGAATACATCGCTCGGCTATTTTGTGCCAAATACCCGCTTCGCTACGCGATTAGCTTCTGGGGAATCATCGACCTGCTGAGCATTCTGCCCACCTACGCGGGTCTTTTCATTGCGGACGGCAAAGCAAACTCGTTTGTGATTCTTCGCAGCATTCGCCTCTTAAGAGCGTTTCGCGTGCTCAAGTTATGGCGCATGCTGGCGGACGCCGAAGAACTCTCTCAAGCGATTTGGAAGGCTCGGCACAAGATCGGCGTTTTTTTGATCGTGGTCTTGGTCGCTGTCACGATTAGCGGCACGCTGATGTACTTTGTTGAAAATGTCCTGCCATCACTTGGCTCCGACGAAGCCACAAAGTCGGCATCGCAATTCGATTCGATTCCACAAGCGATGTACTGGGCGATCGTGACGATGACCACCGTCGGCTACGGCGACATCGTCCCGAAAACGACAATCGGAAAATGCATTTCGGCAACATTGATCTTGCTCGGCTACAGCTTGATTATTGTTCCGAGCGGTTTTGTAACCGCGGAACTCACTGCGAGGGAGGCGGGCAAACCGGATGATCAGGCCTGTGACCGCTGCGAAACCACCGGGCATGTTGCCGAAGCGGTGTATTGCTATCGCTGTGGAGAAAGATTGCCGCGGCCGGAGTGATGAGTCAGTTTTTGGACGCGTCGAAGGCGAAGTTGCGCGCGTTACGCCACGGTTCTTTGGCTTGCAGGTTCCAAAGACGCTCAAGAGTATTGCATTCGGAAACCAGCGTGACGATTTCGGCGACATGATTGACGCCGAACCGTTGACGTAGACGTTTTCGCGTCCGTTCGATCGTCCGAACCGACACGGCCAAATCTTCCGCGACTGCATCGTTCGAGCGGCCCTTCATAGCCGCCTCCGCAATCCGCCGTTCGCGATCACTTAACGCCGCCAGACTCGATTGCAACTGATCCAAACGCTCGCGCACATGCAGAGTCATCGCCCACTGATCGGTTACATCTTGAGCAATGCAATGCTTGCGGATGGGGCCTCCATTGCGATCGATGACCACGGAGGACTGAATGGACAGGATTCTCGGCTCACCACTTCGATGACGCACGGCGCGAAGCGTGTTGAGCGGCTCGATCGGTGTCGTTTCACTGACGTAACACAGTTCCGTGTCAGCGTTCAGAGGGTGGTCGCGGACGAGCAAATTGACAGAGCACTGACCGAGAATTCGCACGGGATCATATCCCAAGACCGACGACAACGATGCCGTCGCGTAACTCACCCGAGCATCTCCGTGCGTCGAAAAAAAGAAGTAGGGAGCGGAGAAGTCTTCGGGTCTGGGGCGATCAAATTCTTCCGGTCGAAACATAGTGCTTCCTTCGGTGACGGGTTCAGGTCACACGCGAGAATGTGAAGATGAAAGGCGGCAAAATGCTGCAAATTCCGTCTGCAGATGTCAAGCCGTTGCAAGGCTTCCGCCGCGTTTCCATTTCTATCCCTTGCTGTTAAATCAAGACGCGAAAGGGGACGCGGTACCCCGCCGAGAATTCCTTGGTTTTTATTTTCTGACAAGGGAACTTCGGGTGATCGATCCGGCACCATCCCGCTATTCGAAGTCCGAGCAAGCTCGTATCATCCAGGGCTTTCCAACCTACGCCTTCCCCAGCGAACCCATGCCCCGCGTGAAACCGTTCCGAGCCGTGCGTCCCGTTGCCGAAAAAGCATCTGTTGTCGCGAGCGTTCCCTACGACGTGGTGAATCGTGACGAAGCCGCGTCACTTGCCGATGGAAATCCCGACTCGTTCTTACATGTGATTCGTCCCGACATCGATTTGCCCGGGGAAACCAATCCCTACGCCGATGAGATTTACGACACCGCCGCGAAAAATTTACGTCGACTGATGGAAGACGGTGTTCTCTCGCAGGATGGCGAGGACGCGATTTTTCTTTACCGGCAAGTGATGAACGGCAAGAGCCAAATCGGAGTGGTCTGCTGCTGCCATATCCAAGACTACGAAGAGGATCGCATCAAAAAACATGAATTCACACGTCCGGCCAAAGAAGACGACCGAACTCGCCACGTCATGACACTGGGCGCCCACGCCGGACCTGTCTTTCTTACCTATCGTGACAGCGAACCCGTCAATGCGTTGGTCGACCAAGCGATCAACGAAAAACCGCTCTACGACTTCACCGCCGAAGACGGTGTTCAGCATACGGTATGGAAAGTCGACGATTCCGAGGGCTATGTGCGGGGACTAACGGATGTACCGGACTTTTATGTCGCCGACGGACACCACCGCGCAGCCAGTGCTTGGCGGGCCGGAAAGGCGCGGCGCGAAGCCAATTCCGCTCACACCGGCGAAGAAGAGTACAACTGGTTCCTGACCGTTCTTTTTCCGTCGTCGCAGCTGAACATTCTGGCTTACAACCGAATCATCAAAGATCTCAACGGTCTATCGGCACAACAAGTTCTCGAAAAGCTCGCTGCGGTGGGAACCGTGGAAGAGACTTCGCAGACGGTACCCTCCTCGGTCGGACAGTTCTGTGTCTATATCGATGGAAAATGGTACCGCGTCACGGTGCCCGCTGACTCCATTGACCAAAGCGATGCGATTGAAAGCCTGGACGTGGCTCTCCTTGAAAATCGTGTCATTGGTCCGATCTTCGGCATTGACGACGTGCGAACGGATCCTCGGATCGATTTCGTCGGCGGCATTCGGGGAACCGGCGAGCTTGAAAAACGCGTCGACTCGGGTGACTGGGCCTTTGCGGTTTCCATGTACCCCACATCGATTGATCAACTGATGGCGGTTTCCGACGCCGACCAAGTGATGCCGCCCAAGAGCACGTGGTTCGAGCCCAAGCTCCGCAGCGGCTTGCTGGTTCACCTGTTGGACTGATCCGTCGGGCATGCGATCACGTGATCCACGAGGACACGTCCGCACGCGAGGTGATCGTCAAAGATTCGATCGACCACCGCGGGCGTGCAGGCTCCGTACCAGATGCCATCGGGAAAAACCCCGATGATCGGGCCGCCTCGGCAAACGCCAATGCACTGCGATTTGATTCGAAGGATCACCTGGCCACGCAAGCGAAACTCTTTCGAGCACTCCTTGATTCGCCGCCACGTGCGAGACATGGCCTCGGCCGAGCAACATTTTGCACTCTTGCGGTCCATGCAGACCACGAGCGTGAAGGCTGCACGGTCAAAAGAAAGCTTGGTTGCCTTCTTGCGAGCACCGCTCAGCCCGACACTTGGTTTGCCCATTATTCGTCACGGTTGATAACCGGATCCGTCACTCCCGCACCCGGATCGTTCACATCGGGAGACGAAACCGTTGCGGTCGGCTCTTCACCATCGCGACGCATTTTTCGCTGGATCGACTCGCCGATCAATTCCGTGATCTGTTCCTCATCAAGTTCCTCCTCTTCCATCAGCGAACGAGTGATCTTTTCCAGGTCGCCCCGATGCTCACGCAGTAGTTGTTCGGCGCGTTGATTCGCTTCGAGAAGAATCCTGGAGACCTCTTCGTCGATCAACTCTTGAGTGTGCTCGCTGAATTGTCGCGACTGGTGCATCTCGCGTCCCAAGAATGGATCTTCGTCGCTGGTCTTGTAACAAACCGGTCCCAGTTTGGCGCTCATTCCCCAGTGGGTCACCATCTTGCGTGCTAGTCCGGTTGCCCGCTCGAGATCATTTTCAGCGCCGACGGTGGTTTCCTCGTAGACGATTCTTTCCGCCGCACGTCCACCCATCAGCACAATGAGTTGATGCTCCAGTTCTTTCTTGCTGATATTCAGTCGGTCTTCGTTCGGGACGTACTGCGTCACGCCCAGGGCGCGGCCGCGAGGCACGATCGTGACCTTGTGAACCGTGTGAGCCCCGTCGAGGTGCCAAGCGGTCAAGGTATGGCCCGCTTCATGGTATGCCGTCTTTTCCTTTTCGATCCCGCGAAGGACTTCTTCACGCTTCGCACCCATCAGGATTTTGTCGCGCGCGTAATCGAAGTCGTTCATGCCGACGACTTTCTTGTCCTGCCGAGCCGCCCAAAGTGCGGCTTCGTTGACCATGTTCTGAATGTCGGCACCGGTTAAACCGATCGTTCCCGCCGCCAAGCGATCGAGTTTGACATCATCGTCCAGTGGGACATCCCGGACGTGGACCTTGAAAATCTCTTCTCGGCCTTTCATCGTCGGGCGATTGACGGCGATGTGACGGTCGAATCGACCCGGACGCAACAATGCGGGATCCAAGACATCGGGGCGGTTGGTGGCCGCGATGACGATGACGGCTTGGCTGGGCGTGAACCCATCCATTTCACCGAGGATTTGGTTCAACGTTTGTTCTCGTTCGTCGTGTCCGCCTCCGAGTCCGGCCCCACGCTGACGCCCCACCGCGTCGATTTCATCGATAAAGATGATACCGGGACTGTTCTGCTTGGCGGTCTGAAAGAGGTCGCGGACCCGACTGGCTCCGACGCCGACAAACATTTGAATGAACTCGCTCCCGTTGACCGAATAAAACGGGACTTCCGCTTCACCCGCGACCGCTCGCGCGAGCAAGGTTTTTCCAGTACCAGGTGGTCCGTTGAGCAGGACGCCCTTCGGCACACGACCACCCAACTTTTGAAACTTGTCGGGTGTCTTGAGGTAGTCGACGATTTCTTGCAAGTCCGCTTTGACACCTTCCAGCCCCGCCACGTCTTGGAACGTGACCGTCTTTTCATTCGCTTCAAAGCGTTTGGCGGGACTCTTTCCGAATCCGGAGAGGAATCCACCCCCCATGATGTCGTTCCGCGTTCGGCGGATCATCATGAACACGAATAGAAAGACCGCCAGCGGCAAGCCGATGAAGACCAGCAAGTTGATCAACTCGCCGGATCGGTCCTTCGGCTTAAACGAGTAGTTGATACCGGCATCGATCAAGTCCCCTTCCAAACGAGCGGAGGCTTGCGGGTCGAGCGAATAGTTGAAGTAGAACTTTTTCTTGAGGAGTTTCGGCTTGCCGTCTTCGCTCTTCGCTTCGACCTTGACGCCATTCTTGTACTCGGGCGCCTTCGGCTCGGTCTTGAACGTACCCGAAACGATCTCTTCGCCAATGCTGACGGTTTCGATGTTCTTATCGGCAAGTTGCTCGCGGAAGAAATGTGCCGTGATCATGGATCCCGGATCTTCGGACCGCCAGAACAGGATCGCAATCGCGACAAATAGCACCACTACAATGAGGAGTCCGTTTCCGCGACGCGGGGTTGCGACTTTTGGGTCTGGTTCTTCGCGACGATTTTCCATAGTCGATTCTTTATCTGTCTAAATTTGGTTGCGGCTTGGTCGGCGAAAGGGTCCCCGCGGACGATCCGCGGGATGACGTCTTTCTCCCAACACAGAAGCCGCCTTCGGCATTCCTGACGGATCGGCAAGCTTGCTCATCTGAGAGCAAAACCGATGCCAATCTAAAACTTCAACACAAAGGCATGCCATGCATGGTAAATCCGTGTCAAAGCATGTCCCAAAGGGATGTGCTGTGGCGTCCGGCACACCGAGACAAGAAGCCCCACCGCTACCCATCCGGGGGATTGCAGCGAAAAGTTTGGTTATCCGTCCGACCCATCACGTATTGTAGCAATTCCACGCCTTTCGAGAACGGGCCCGCGAAACCCCTCAACGCTCAGCTGACGAGCCATTGGGGAGAAACGCTTCGGCCCCGCCGAGTGGCTTCGGCGAGGTGAGCCTCGATCTCCGCGGTTGTTAACCGACGAATCTGGCAAACCTCTTCGAAACTGAATCCGTCGCTGAAAAGTCGCCAGGTCCAGTAAGCATCCTGTTCGTTGACGGCGGGTTGGGTGGCACTCGCCGCCGCTTCGGTCGCCGATGATTCTTCCTCCGACGGCTGCGGAGTCTTTGATGCGGATGAAGCCATCGGCATGTCGTCCTCCGTCACTCTCACCGACGGTGACAGCGCTGCTTCTGACTGCAAGGAGTCGTCTGCGGACTCGATCTCGTCGTTGAACTCGGCAAGCTCGTTTCGAATGAGTTCCAAGACGTCGTAGCCGTGCTGTTCCATCGTCGCCGGTCCGATACCGGGGACTTCTTCCAGCTCGCTGCTGGATGCCGGTTGGAGTTCACATAGTCGGTCGATCGTGGAATTGGTAAGCACACGGTATACGGGAATGCCGAGCGCTGCGGCCGTGCGGCGTCGCCAGCGCTTCAGTGTCTCACCCAATTGCTGCTTGAACTTTGCCTCGGGCGACGTCAAGTCATCCAGGCTGACCGTCTTCACTTGCTCGTTTTCAACATCAGGATCCGTCGCGCCGGATTGTTCGACCGTCTCGGATGGCTTGGCATCGGCTTCCGCGGTCTCGCCCGCATCCGCCGAGACGTCGGTCGACTCGATGTCGGTCGCCGCGGCCGCCAAGGATCTTGAGAGTGTTTTCGAAAGAACGAAGGATGCCGGCAGTGGTTTCTTGAGGTGCATCACCTCACGACCGAGCGGCGTGATTTCGATCGTCGGACGCCGTTGATCGACCTCTCGTTGTTGAATCAGGCCAAAGTCAATCAAACAATCCATCACACCGGTCAACTGGCTTTGCTTCATTTTGCAGAGCATGCCGTAGGTGCTAAGACGTTGCAATCGCCACTGAGTGATTCGTTTGTTGGAGGAGCCGCACAGCATTTGTGCGACCAGCGTCTTCCCAAATCGCCCGTGCATCCGAGTGACTCCACTCAAGACGACGCGCAAACCACAAAACGCAACCTTGGCCTGTCGTTCGCTCAGCGATTCGAAGTGGGTCACCGCCGCCGTGTCTTCACCCTCCGGCCCACAGCGATCACACTTCCCACAATTCTTGCTTTCCGGGTCGCCAAAGTAGTCCAAGATCACGCGTTGCCGGCAACCTCCGGCACGAGCGAATCCGATCACGGACTCGAGTTTTTCGTACTCGGCGGCTTTTCGACGCGCCAGTTCATCAAAGTCAATTTCGAGCTCATCAAATTTCAGATCACGTCTCAAGAAATGGACCGCACGTCCGCGGAAAGGAGGGACGTAGTCAAATGCCTTGAGCTTGGACAACTCGCGGAGCGTTCGCATCATTTGATTGCGTTCGACTTTGGCAAGATCCATCAGTCGGTCTGGTCGAACGAATACATCGTCGAATCGTCGCTTGCCAACCAGTTTTTCCACCGCGGACATTACGCGACGACGCAGCTTCGATTCGCGGGGTAGATAGTCGAGCAAGCTTGGTGCATCACTGTCGATGCGGATCAACAATTGGTTTTGACTGCTATCCAAGCGGCGCAAGACACCGGATTTGGCAAGCAATGACTCACTCGTTCCGACCGCCTCGGAGGAGTCACCCGAAATGGCGTCACGAACTTGCTCCAGCGTGAGTTCAATCGGATCTTCTTTTCGGGCAAGCAAAAACTCGTAAACGTTCTGAACCGTTTCCTTGGACGGATAACGATTCTCGATAAAGAACTCTTGGATGTAGCGATCCTGGTAGGAAAAGAACAGCTGGCACTGACTCTCATGCCCATCGCGTCCCGCGCGACCGGCCTCCTGGTAGTACGCTTCCAGTGTTCCCGGCATGTTGTAATGCGCGACGAAACGTATGTCCGATTTATCGATCCCCATCCCAAACGCGTTGGTGGCCACAATCGCAGCCAACTCGCCAGACATAAACTTTTCTTGCACACGGCGACGTTGTTCGCCTTCCATACCGCCGTGATACACACCGATCCGGCGACGCGTTCGCTCGGCCAACCACTGTCCGATACTCTCGCAGGTCTTTCGCGTAGCGGCGTAGACAATTCCCGCGCCCTCTTGCTGCTTGACGAAATCTGCCAAAGCATCGTCCTTCTCCGAATCCGTCGAGCACTGGGAAACGCCGAAGTAGAGGTTCGTGCGTGCAAAGCCCGTGACGAAGACCTTTGGATCATTGAGTTCCAACAGCGACGCGACATCCTGACGAACGGCACTGGTTGCCGTCGCGGTCAGTGCGATCGTCTGCAAATCTCCGAGGTAACGTTTCCGCAACATGCCTAAACGGGCATAGTCGGGGCGAAAGTCATGCCCCCATTCACTCACACAGTGCGCCTCATCGACGGCGAGGAGCGAGATTTTGCTTTTGCCAAGCATCTCCAGGAAGCGTCCGTTGCGCAACCGCTCGGGCGCGACATAGACCATGTCGAGGTCACCCCGCGCCATCTCCTCCATGACGTCTTCCTGCTCACGGGGATGCAGCGTCGAATTGATCAGCCTCGCGTTAATATCGAGTTGACGCAGCGAATCGACCTGATCCTTCATCAACGCGATCAAGGGCGAAACAACAATGGTCGTCCCTTCGCGAGCCAACGTCGGAAGTTGATAACAGAGGCTTTTGCCGCCCCCGGTCGGCATCACACAGAGCACGTCGTCGCCCGACGCAACCGCTTCAATGACGGCTTTTTGTCCCGGGCGAAACTCTTGGAGTCCGAAACGCGGGAGGTACGACTCCAAGCTCGGTGTCGACAACTGCATGTTCCTTGCCTACCTACGGCTGGGTTTTGATTGCCGATCCATCAGGCCGCGTCAATCGAAATTGAAATTGCCAGTCCTGTGCCCACGGCTGCGTTTGTGCGTTTTGCATTACCTTGATCATGACCGAATTCTCACCATCAACCAATTCGCAATCCCCAATGTACTGGTCAATGCGACTGCCCGAATGATACACCTCGTTCGAAACGACGAGTTCTCCGTTCACCCAGACTTTGTTCGCCGTGATGCAACCGAGCCTTGCTTGAGCGCGTCCCGAATAGGCACCGATAGTCCTGAAAGTTTGAAAAACATACGCCGCGGCATCTTTCTCGTTCGACAGCGGCGCGTTCAAGTCCACCATGCCCAATTCGTCGTCTGTCTTGATTCGCTGCCAACCGATCACGTTGCTGTTTTTGCCCGATGCGGTTTCTCGGTCGCCCGCCGCATCCACCACGATTGGCGAACCGGATTGAACATAGGCGGTTTCGGGTAGATAAACGGTGTCAAAATGTTGGCTCTCCGTGTTGTCGAAGGGCCCCAAAAGCCACCAGGCTCGAACCATGCCCAGTTCGCCAGCCAAATCCACCTCTTGCCCAAGGTCGGCCAGCATGTCGGCCGCCTTCTCGAGCTGCGAGGGACTACGCCCATTAGCGATGACTTGTTGAAGCGTCGCGATGGCTTTCTCGGGCGAATCCGACTTCGTCTCGGAAGCGTCTTCGAGCAGCGTCTTGATCTTCAAGAAACGCACCGGAAGCGAAGGATCTGTTTCCGCAAACGCGAGCAGTCTCTCTTTTGCGGCGGCATCTTGCTGCGTCAAGAGCTGGAACGCCACGTAGCGCGCGTCAGCATCGTTCTCGCGATTGGCAAAGAACGTTTCTAAGGCGTCTTTCGGAAATGCGCCATTGTCGGCAACGTCCGACGCAATGGACCGAAGCCAGTTTTTGCCTCGCTGGTCGGCCTTCGCAAAACCGGCCAAAACCTGGGCAATTTGGTCACTCGGAAGCGACTGCAACTTGGCAGCGGCTTTGATTGCTTGCTGATCAGAATTGCTGGATCCATCGAGCGATTCGAACGCGTTCAGCCAGTCGGAGGCGTCCTCCGCCATAAGGGGCGAGACGTTTGTCGAGACGCCTCCGGCGACGAGGACAATTAGACAGCAGGAGAGCTTTCGAAGGGCATTCACGGCGAGGTCTCAACGAACGCGTTGCGGGCAGGCAAAAATCACTCTTTCACTGCCCGTTATCCTACCGCACCGGCGTCCCGACGCGAATCACCGGTGGCAGTTTCTCGCGACTCAGCCCGTTCAGTCTGGGTAACGCTCTAGTCGAGCTGGACCGCATCCAGCTCATCCGCCCAGCGGGAATCGTAGGAACCCAACACGCCGTCGTCTCGTTTGGCGACTGACGAAAGAAGCCCGAGTGTCTCATCGATGCACGGCCAAAGGTGATCGATGGCCATGGCGGAAACTTCATGTTGGGGTACCGAATGGTAACTTCGCTGCCCGAGTTCACGCAGCGTCTCCACCATTGGTTCACACCAGCGATCGATCGCAACCGCGTTTGCGCCGAGTGCAAACAGCTTGACGGCGTCTCGCACGGAGATCTTTCCCGGCACAACCCAAAGCGGTCGAAAAGACCGTGACTTTTCATCGAGAAATCGGCGTGCGTCTCGCACAAGTTTGGCCAAGGAAAGCCCGTCAAATTCCACCGCATCGGCTCGTAGGATCACTCCGTCGGGCTTTGCCGTGAGTGCATGCGCCAAGGATTCTTGCAGGTGGTAAGCATCAACGGACACCATCACCGCTGACTTGGGTGCGAGTCTTCGAAGCTGGTCCAACTTGATGCGTGCCTGCTTCGGGGACGCGATGTCGGCTGGAAAAGAACTGCAAGCAACCAGACCTCCACCGGCAATGGCTTCCGCGCTCGACACCCGTTCCCAGCGACTCATCTGCGTCGGTGAATAAGCATAGCGTCCCGCGCGATCACGGGTCGCCGCGAATCGGACATCAATGACCAAGGACTCGTCAAAGTCTTGCGGGACGAGCCCAAAGCGTTCCGCTCGGTAGGGCGTCATGCGAGGCCGATAGGATTCCGGTTGATCGTCCTCGGACTCGTCTTGATGCGTTGTCGAAAGGAAAAACTCCGGGGCAGACTCTTGAACGGAAAAATCACGGTACAAACCCGATGTCACCACACCGAGATCGGATGTCGCACAGGCAAGCTGCGATGCCAAGCTCTCGGGCAACTCGACCCAAGCCGGTTCATACCAAAACAACGGGACCTGTACCGGCACCGTGATCCCATCACGTCGCTCAATCGACTGCGCAGCCGACTCGACGGGCAAATTCCGCCAAGCAGATTGTCCGCGAGGCGGTAGTAAGTGAAGTTCGGAAAGTCGATCGTCGTTCAAAGTTGTTTCTCCCTATCGCCAGTTGGGTGCGATTTCGCCGCGAGACGCGTTCTCCGCTTCCAACTTGGCCGCAGGTACGATGCGACGAAAGTCTTTCGCGTCGCCACGAATTCCAGCCGAAATCAGTAACAAACCCAATTGAACTTCTTGCTTTTTTCGCAGCGATGTTTCAACGACACCGTCGGCAAGCCCCGAGACCTTTCCGCGTATATAGACGGCCACATCGCTATGGGGGTCGCCGACGTTGTTCCCCGCGTCGCCTCCGATGACGATGGTGCCGCGAATGGCGCCCAGACCGACGTCGTCTCCCACATTGCCGCGCACAAAAATCCCGCCGCCGCGCATCGAAGCACCGACTCGGTTGCCGGCCGAACCGTAGATACCGAGCGTTCCGCCCACTTGTGCCGTACCAGCTCCGTCGCCCGCGTTTCCACGCACACGCACGGACCCGCTCATCATTCCCTCGGCGACACCGTGACCGACCTCCCCGAATACTTTCGCGACCGTCTGAACGTTCACCGCCAAGGCATAGTCACCAAGTGGCCCACGAATCCGAAGCTTGATCGGATGATCGATTCGCATGAGGGCCGCGTGTTGACCGTTGGCTTCGGTGACTTCCACGCGGGGCAGTCGTTCTTGATCTTCCACTTCGATCATTCGCAGCGCGGCGATCAATTCGGCATCCGTCATTTCCGCCATCGAAAACGTCGGCCGCGGTTCAGTGTTTGATGTTTCGTCCTGATTCAGCAGTGAAGCCGAGTCGAGACTCGATCCGCCGCTGCCGGGCTCCACGGCGTCCGACGTGCCTACATCGGCATCCGGGTTGGCCGCAAAACTTTGCGCGATCTGTGCAAGCGCATCATCCTCCCCCGAACCAATAGGGTCCGGTGAAGGGACATCTCGGGCGCTGCGGCGCGGGGAACCCGCGCTCGGTTTGGGGACGTGTGGCATTGGCCAGGCTGGGGAGGAATCGGGGAGGAATCAGCCAGTGACAAAGCGAACAATCGACTCCAGTTTACCCGCTGCGGCGTCCCCTGCCTGCAGAACTTCCTCATGATCGGCAATGATTGCGTCATCGGGACTCGCCACATTGCTCACGACAGACAAGGCCAGCACGTCCATTTCCAAGCTCGCAGCCGTCAGAACTTCGGGAACGGTGCTCATTCCGACAACATCCGCACCCAATCGCCGCATCATTCGATATTCCGCACGCGTTTCGTACGTCGGCCCCAAAGTGGCCAAATACGTGCCCTCGAAAGCTCGAAAGGAGTTGTTTCTCGCTGCGAGGAGGGCTTGGTCAATCAGCTCACGACGGTAAATGGGGCGGTCGGCACGAAGAAATCCGGTCCGTTTCGGAGAACTGGAAAACGAAGCCGATCGTTGATGCAGCCAATCCACATGATCGCTTAGAACGATGATATCACCGACGCGCAGATTCGGATTCAATCCGCCGGCGGCGTTGCTCGCGATCAACCGTCGCGCGCCCAAGGCATGCATCACCGACACGGGAAAACTGACTTGGTCGTTCGACCAGCCTTCGTAGCGGTGCAATCGACCCGCCATCGCGATGACCGGCTTGCCGTGCAGCGTTCCGAAAATCAGCTCGCCTCGATGACCACTTGCCGTGGAGGAAGCGAAACCTGGGATGTCGCCATACTTGATCGTCAGCTGTGGTTGAATCTTTTCCGCAAGCGAACCCAGGCCACTTCCCAAGATGACGCCGGTCACGGAAACACCGCTGATCAGCTCTTGCCACTTCGGGTTCAGTTTGGGAGCCAGGAAATCCACCGCGTCGGCAACGCGCAACTCGTGTGGCGTTTCGGAGAAACTCATGCTGTTACGCAACGCGTACCTGCCCGGCTTCTTCGACGATCGACCGAACGATCCGCTGCAAGTTGGGCGCCGCTTGATTCGCCGTCGCAATGATCTCGTCGACGTTGGCCGGTTTCAATGCATCGGGTAAACACATGTCAGTGATCACGCTCAGTCCGATCGTTTTGAGCGAGCAATGAACCGCGACGATTACTTCGGGGACGGTGCTCATCCCCACGACATCGGCACCAATCGTGCGCAAGAAACGATATTCCGCTCGGGTCTCCAAGTTCGGACCGGCGACCGCCACGAAAACCCCTTTATGAAGCGGGATGTCGGCGCGACGGGCAATCGAAGCGACTCGATCAATCCACTGTTGATCGTAAGGTTCGCACATGTCGGGAAAGCGAGGTCCCAGTCGATCATCGTTGATCCCGATCAATGGATTGTCACCCATCAAGTTGATCTGATCATCAATCACCATGATATCACCCGCGTTGAAATACGGGTTCAATCCACCGCAGGCATTGCTGACGACCAGAAGCTCCGCACCAAGTTCCTTGAACACGCGAACTGGCAACGTGATTTGCTTGAGCGGATAGCCTTCGTACATGTGGAACCGGCCTTCCATCGCCACGACCGGAACGCCGGCCAGTTTGCCACACACCAGGCGACCGCGATGGCTGGTCGCCGTTGAAGTCGGAAAGTGTGGAATATCTCCGTATTCGATCGTGGCTTCGATTTCGATCTCTTCCACAATGCCGCCCAACCCGGTCCCCAAGACGATCGCAACCACAGGTTTTTGATTGAAGTGTTCGCGAATCTTGGCCGCAGCTTCTTTGATTTTATCGTAGAGGTCTAACATCGAACGATCATTGGCGGAGAGAAAGAATTTCAACGCCGGGATTGTAGCGAGAATCCGTCAACACGTTACCTCCCTGCCCAGCGGATTCGGTCGGCGATAAAGTTCGTTACTTCTTGTTCTTGTTGGCCGACAGCCAGACACCTTTTGCTGACCACCACGCGTCCCACTGGTCGCGTAACGAAGCGGCCTTTTCCGGCATCGATTCTGCCAGGTTGATTCGTTCCGTCGGATCCTTACGCAAATCGTACAACTCCCAGGGCTGATTCTTGAACTGCACCAATTTGTATCGCTCATCGCGAACGGCCTTTGCCTTGCCAAACTGCCAGTAGATCGGCCAAGAACGCTCGGATGTTTTTCCCTGGAGCGTTTGCACAAGCGAGTGCCCGGGAAACGCATCCTTCTCTTTTGCATCGGGTGACTCCGCCAGTTCCAGCATCGTGGGCATGAAGTCGATCAAGTGTCCGACGTCGTCGGTCATCCGTCCCGCCGGAATCACGCCCGGCCAGTACGCGATCATTGGCGTGCGAGTCCCACCTTCGTAGTCGGTTGTCTTGTACTTTCGAAACGGGGTATTGGAAGCATTCGCCCAGTTGCGGCCCTGCGTTAAATAACTGGTCACCTCCCATGGCATCGATCCCTTGACCGTGGATCGATCCGCGGAATCTTCACAGGCACCGTTGTCGGAGAGAAAGAAGATGACGGTGTTTTGCAGCTTGCCAAGATCATCCATCGCGCCCAAGAGTCGACCAATGTTGCGATCCATTCGGTCGATCATCGCGGCGTACGTCGCCATGCGCAAGTCCCACTGATCACGTTCCTCTTCGGGAACCTCTTCCCACGCCGGCAAATCGGGATCGCGATCCGACAGGGCCGTGTTATTCGGCAGAATGCCTAGTTTTTGTTGGCGAGCGAATCTTTGTTGACGCAGTTTGTCCCAGCCGATCTTTCGATACTTTCCGCGATACTCCGCGACGTCTTCTGGACTGGCATGCAAAGGGTAATGAGGTGCGGTGTAGGCCAGATAAAGCAAGAACGGTTTCTTCTCGTCTTTGTATTCTTGCAGGTATTCAATCGCGTGATCCGTAAACGCATCGGTCGTGTAGAAGTCGTCGTCTTCGGGTGTGAACGGCAGATATTCCTGGTCGTCCTCCGCCCATCGTCGAACGCGTTTTTTTGCCGGTTCGGGTTCACCAGGACGAGCGTGCCCCGGGTTCCAGAAATTGCAGCACCCGTCAGTGATTCCATAGTAACGATCGAACCCGCGTTGATAAGGCGTTTGCCCGGCATGCCACTTGCCCGTCATCAGTGTTCGATAGCCTGCCGCTCGAAGACGTTCGCCGAACGTCGGTGCCGCATAGTGGACTTTGGCCGATGCTCCCACGTGATGCCACCATTGCCCGGTCAGCAATGAAGCACGCGTGTGCTCGCATTTGGCGTTGTTGTAAAACGTTCGAAAACGCATCCCCAGCTTCGCAAGACGATCCAAGTTAGGAGTCTCGATTTCTCCTCCGTAGCAACCGATGTCACTCCATCCCATGTCATCGCACATGATCAAAACAATGTTCGGACGCTCCGCAGCGTGAATCGCAGCTGGCGAACCTACGTCTTGAATGAGCGTCAGACAGAGCAGTAGCAATGTGACACGCGTCAGTTTGACTTGTCGGCAAAAGTGAAGAAGGGCGCACATCATCGTGGGGGCTCGCAGTCGGGGAAGAAAGCGGAAGGACTGCAGAGAATTCTAGCCTTAAAGCACCCCAAGAACCTCG
>JBCBOO010000108.1:0-20297 GCA_039821235.1 Planctomycetota bacterium | reverse complement strand
ACGTGCTCGCCGTTTCATTCGACTCGGTGGCCGCCATTTCCTGGGGGCGAGTGAACTGGAATGCAACTCCACCGGTCACCGCGAACAACAAGACTACGGACGAGGCCATCGTTCTGAGATGACGTTGACGTCGCCGCTGTTGCGAAGCATGCCTTGCGATTTCGGACGCACTGGGCGCTTTGCTCACAGGTGGGTAAATCTGCGGCGGCGCGAGCGCTGATTCTTCCGAAAGATCTTTGATTGGTTTCATGACTCAGCCCTGTCCGAGCCCGAAGTCTCCGTGGACCTGAAGTCGTCGGAAAACCTCGGTTGCAAACGTTTCAACGCGTGATGAATTCGTGACTTCACGGTACCGACCGGACAGCCGAGTACCTCTGCGATATGTTCGTGGGAAAGTTGATCGGCGAACCGCAACGTGATGACTTCCGCCTGACGTCGTGGCAACTTCGCGACTTCCGACCAAACACTCCGATTCCATTCCCGCTGCGCGATCGACTGATCACTCGGCGGCTCCTCCCGCGCTTCCGATTCCCGACGGACCGCATAGTGTTGCAACCGCCGGCGGAACCGGCTGAGCGTTCGAAAGTGTTTGCGAACGTGACGCAGCAGAATGCCGAACATCCAGGCCTCTCGACTTCCGGTGCCTTGGAATCTCTCCCAGGCGTTCCAAGCACTCACGAGTGACTCTTGCACGAGATCTTCCGCCGCCGCGTCGCCCGTCATGGTCCATGCGGTGCGAACCAGCTTTGGATAAACCGATGCAACCCAGGCATCGTCCATCGTTTCCGACGCCAACGATTGCTCCGAGCCGTCGCGACCGCCACCAACGACAAGATCATCCATCGGATTTCGCGAACGAGTCTCCGTGACTGGATGGATAAGTGCGGGGGCGATGGTACCCATCGAAATTGTGGTCTTCTCGGGGAACTGGGCGACGGGTCGAGCAACGCGTCGGATCAATGCACCGTTTCACCGGTTGCCTCATCACTCTTACGTTCCCGCTGACCAATCGATCGTTCAATGCGTTTCAAAAAAACGACGAAAAGTGATCCGAGAGAATCACGGCCGCCACTGAAAGAGTGTCTTGCCACCCTTGCTTTGAACCGAGATCGAGTGCAATCGCACGGTTCCCGCGTCGGTGAGTGGATCGAGCCTCAGATGCGTAATGGGAGACGACGCGTCGAAGGAGACCGTGATTTCCTGCACCGAATCACCTTCGGCGACCGTGAAAGGCACGCTGCGATCGTATCGGTATTTTGGAGCCACACCCTGCTGGGCCCAAAAAAGCTGGCCATCGCCCGAAACGCCTGACGAAATTTTCATGGTGACTTCGACCGAACCCGCAGGAATCACCTTCGCGAGCTTCCGTTCGAAATGAGGGTCATGCCCAGTGCAGTTCACCACCAAAGCATCTTTTTCCAATGCGAGACTGACGTTCCTCGCCGACCGCCAACCTGCGACGGGGGGCCCCGGCTTGGCCGCATTCGATTTCGCCGATTTCGACATCGCCTGAATGCCTTCGCGCGACGGATCGTATTTCGACGGATCGAAGTCCGGATTTTCCCGCGGTAGCTTGGCCCCGGTTTCGCGCAAGTGATCTTCAATCAAGCCGTCCAGCTCGGCCAGTTTTTCCGGGAACTGGTCAGCAACGTTTTTTTCCTCTCCAACATCATTCGCCAAGTTGAACAGTTTCCACCGATGCGAGCGTTGTCCATCAACAACCTCACCGCCATGAAAAATGCGAATCAATTTCCAATCGCCCTGATGCACGCTGACCGCGGGCGGCATCCACTCGGGGACTCCGGGAGCGTGTGGAAAGTAAGTGAAGACAGCTTGCCTTGAAAGTGGCCTGCCTTCGAGTGCCGGCACGATGCTGATGCCGTCCATCACTTGATTCGCTGGAGCCTGAAGATCCAACAGGTCCAACAGCGTCGGGTAGTAATCGATGGTTTGAATGATCTGATCACTCTTGGATCGAAGCGGAACTTTCCCGGGCCAAACCACGATCGCCGGTCCTCGAACGCCGCCTTCGTACATCGTGGCTTTACCGCCACGCAACGGTCGATTGCTGGTCGGACGTTCGCCTTCGACTTCGTTGTACATGTTACCGCCGTTGTCCGAAGCGAACACGATGATCGTGTTTTCGGAAAGTCCCAGTCGATCCAGTTCATCGACGAGCGTGCCAACCGCATCGTCCATGCTTTCGATCATGGCAGCATAGGTCGGACAACGTTGAGTGTCTTTCGGGTCAACGCGTTTTCGATACGCCTCGATCAAGTCCGCCTTGGCGTCGAAGGGCGCATGCACACTGAACATCCAGTAATTGAGGAAGAAAGGCTCGTCGGCGTGTTCGCGCATAAACTCGACCGCCTCGATCGCCATGCGGTCTTCAAGGTGTTGATCCGGAATGTCGGGGTCATGATCGAAGTCGGGGAATCGCCAGGGAGCGACGTAGCTGCCGGCCGGCCCGGGGCCATGCCAGTGCGGAATGTCGACATCGAATCCATGTTCGAGCGGCGAATATGGCTCACGTCCCAAGTGCCATTTGCCGAAATGGCCGGTCGCATAGCCGGCGGCTTTCAGAGTCTCCGCGAGCGTGACGTGCTCGGTTTTCAATCGAGTCGCGGATTGCGGCGTTGTGGACTTTTGATTCTTACCGGCCGTCTCTGTTTCTGCCGCTTCCAATCGAACCTCACCAAGGTGGCATTGCGGTGCGGTGATCCCGTGCCGCGCAACGCTTTGTCCGGTCAGCAAACTCGCACGCGTCGGAGAGCAAAGCGGACTTGAAGAGTAAGCTCGCGTAAACGTCATCCCGCGATCGGCGAGCTTGGCGATTTGAGGCGTCCGATAAAATTCCGTCATGCCATAGAGTGTCGTATCACTCCAACCGAGGTCATCCGCCAAAATCACGACCACGTTGGGTTTCCGCCGCGGAGTCTCGTCGCTGCCGAGCGACGTGCTCGAAAATACAGCCAGCGAGCCCAAAGCCAACCAGCCGAGCAAAGCGAAAAGAAAGGCAGAACGCAAAAAGACGAATGAGTGACGCACGGGCATGGATCGAAAGATCTGGTGGAAGGGGCGGTGGGCAAAACAATTGCCCACGTAGCATAATCCTAGCGTTCCCGTGGAGCAGCCTGATGCGGCGGCAACCAACAACTCCCAATTTTCACAGGTGAACTTCGTGACGCCAGCCTCTTCCAAAGGTGACGTGTTGATCGTGATCGGCGATGCGACCGAGACGCTCGACACGATGTATCCGTACCATCGACTGATCGAAGCCGGCTTTCGGCCGGTCGTTGCCGCCCCCGAACGACGAAAGTACCAACTGGTCATGCACGAGCAAAAACCCGGCTGGACCATCACCAAGGAATGGGAGGGATACACCCTGGATGCCGACGTGAGCTTTCAAGAAATCGACCCCACCCAGTACCGCGGCATCCTCTTCAGTGGTGGTCGTGCCCCCGAGTACATTCGCTACGACGAAGATCTCGTGCGTGTGACGCGTTACTTCTTCGAACACCAACTCCCCATCGCCAGCGTCTGCCACGGCGTTGAAATCCCCGCTTACGCGGATTGCGTGCGCGGACGGAAAATGGCAACCGTTCCCAAGTGCCGTTTTGATCTCGAGGTTTGTGGAGGAATCTTTGTCGACGAAGCCTGCGTGGTCGACGACAACCTGGTCAGCGGTCGCACGTATCATGACAACGGATACTACGTCGGTGCTTGGATCGAGTTACTCGAGCAGAGTGTGGAGAACTAGACGTGACAGTGCTACCGGAGTCCATCTCGCGTGACGGAGACGCGGCCATCGTGATCGAATGGGCCGACGGCAAGAAGACGCTCTGGACCGCGTCACAGTTGCGAGCGATTTGCCCGTGCGCAACCTGCCGTGAGAAGAAACGAAAACCCGAACCATCGAAAACTTCGGGACCGATCGCATTGCCGGTCTTGAAGGCAGCCGAAGCCGCTCCACTCGGGATTCAATCCATGCGTCCCGCCGGTTCGTACGCGTACAACATCGGATTCACCGATGGTCATTCATCGGGACTCTTTCAGCTCACGTTGCTGCATGAAGGACCGCAAGCTGCGTCGTAGCAAACCCGGGCGGATCAACGTGCCGCCGGATTCGACTCTTTGATCGCCTGATCCATGACCTGGACGGCAGCATCAACGTAGTTCTGATACTTGTCTTCGAAGTGGTTCATCGCGGCTTCATCAGCGAAGAAGAACATTCGGTTGTGAATCGGATCCACCGAACCCCACTCACGCTTACCAGGCACAATCTTCTTCTCTTCGAAGAACCGCACCACATCAATCCCATTCAGGACCGGCGTGTAAGGAATCGGGTCGGCCAAGAACGTATCCATCGAGGCTTGGTCGGCAAACAAGTAGAGCTTGCCCAAGTGAACCACTCCCAACTCGGGGTTTCCATCGACCCATTCCATTCGGTCAACGACACTGATGGGGCAGAATCCTTGCAGAGCCAACTCAGGTTTCTTCGCCAGATCGCTTGGCATTGCGATCTCATCCGGCCGAGTCAATGCGGCCGAAGACTCTGCAGGGTCTTCTTGGACGCCGGGAGGCGTTGTCATGGATGGACGAGCACTCGCGAGTGACGCCGTGGTTCCGCCGGCGGTTGCCGATGGCATCACAAACTGATTTGATTGCATGGTTTTCTCGCCAGGCTTGGGTCCGGGGACTTGGACGGCAAGCTCGCTTGCGTATGACGGCTTTGACGGAGTCGTCTCGACGGGAGCCGTGTCATTGCTGGCAGCGATCATCGTTTGGCGACGGCTGAAGTCAGCTCGTGCACTCGTCAGCATCGCGATGTAACGATCGGACTGCTGGGGACTGACGGATTTCGACACGACCTTGCCATCAATGGTGACGATGACATCCGTCGGATACTTTTCAACACCAAACTTCTTGGCGAGCCGCTGGTTCTTTCCGCCATGAACACGCAGTGCAACGAAATGGTCGTTCACGTTCGAGGCGAGTTGGGCACTTCGGAATGCGCCGGCTTCCAACCGATCACAATAAACGCAATTGTCGGTGTAGAAGTGAAGCAGCATCAACTTGCCCTCCGCCTTGGCGCGGGCATGGGCGTCGAGCAGCTTGGATTCCCAAGCAATTTGTGCGTCGGCGGTGTTGGCGGTCAAAAAGGCAGCCAAAGTGACGAGCGTGATCGCGGCGTATCGCATCCTGCGGTCCTGTTTCGATCCGTGAACGAAGCTAATGTCTGCGCCGAGCCGACGCCCTATCAAGTGAATCGGCAAACGGGACACTGACGCTTGAACCGAAAGTACAGGATGGGCAAACTTTGACGCCACCGCATTCGCGACAAACCAGTCGGCAAGATCGACGCATGGGTCAACCAATCGGAATCCGTGATCCACCATCGGTCGGCGTCGTTGGGCTACCAAAACGGGTTGTGTACTCCTGATCAGGGTCCACGCCCAGCAAGTCCATGAGCGTGTACATCAGGTCCGCGACACTATGCTCGGGACCCTCAAGGGCCGAGCCATCGGCTCCCGTCGTTCCAATCACCTGCCCGTCCAAACCGGCCCCCATCAATGCCACCGGAATGGACCTCGGAAAGTGATCGCGACCATTTTGCCCATTGATCACCGGCGTCCGACCGAACTCACCCATCCACAGAATCAGGGTCTCTTCCCATAGCCCGTTTGCTTTCAAATCATCGGCCAGCGAGATCCATGCCGGCTCCAATTGCTGGCAAAGACGTTTGACGGCGTCGAAGTTCCCAACATGAGTGTCCCAGCCGGGCATTTGCACTTCGACGTAACGCACCCCCGCCTCCAGCATCCGTCGCGCGGCCAACACACGATTGCCGAACCCGTTTTCTCCGTATCGCCTGCGTGTTTGTTCGGACTCGGTTTCAAAGTTCATTGAATCGGCAAATGATGAACCGAGCAATTCGCGAGCAGTCTGGATCTGTCGCGACCGTTGCTTCAATGGCAAAGACACCTGCCCAAATTTTGCGTTCAGTTGCTCGACCAACTTCAGTCGCCCGATATTACCACGGGCGCGATGAACCGTCTCGAGCGCCGATTCCAACTCCGAAATCACAAAGGGAGCATTTTCCGGACCCAAAAACGCAGCGCCGTAAGCGGCACCGCCCAACGTGACCGCCGGTGGAATGCCGCCACCCTGCCGCGAACCATTGGCGACCGCAGAAGCCAGGCTGGGACGCGGAAAGGAATCGATTTTTTCAAACCCCGTGTGCAGCAGATACGACGCGCGTTCGTGCTCTCCTTGCTTGGATCCCACGGACCGCAGCAGACACATTTCATTCGCGCGCTCTGCCAACTTGCCGAGCGTTTCACAAAACGCGATTCCTGGTACACCGCTGGCGACGCTCGTCAGTGGTCCTCCGTTGCTCGAGTCCGGCTTGGGATCAATCGTCTCAAACTGACTCGGTCCGCCCTGCATCCACAGCGTCACGCAACGTTTGAACCGAGGCCTTCGGCTGTCGTCTCTGCCTTGGCTTTGTTCAGAGGCGACCACGGCGCGCCCAAGTATCTGTGAAACGCTCGCCGCCGACGCTGCCGTTAGAAGGCTTCTTCGGTTCAGAGTGTTGAAGTGATTCATTGCTAGACTCCGGAAATTCCGTTAGTGGTTGAACACGAATTCATTACAGTGCAACAGCGCATACAAGACGTCTTGGCCGATGACCGTTGCAAGTGTCTCGAACTCTTCGGCGGTGGGTTCGCGTTGCAAGGTGGCCAGAAACATCTCTTCCAAGTCATTCACACGCGCGACCGAGGGAGTTGCAAGCTCCTGCAGCAAACCTTGACTGGTCCGTTGCAACTCGATCGGATCGGTCCCGCCGACCGAGACAGCCGATTGACCGACCAGTTGGACCGCGTTCTCGTTCACAGCCACCAGATCGAAGGTTGCCTCTTCTTCGATGGCATCCATGGCGTTTGCGAGCGACACTTGTGTGACGACTCGATGCGACAACACCCATTGCTCAGGCAACATCGCTCGTGGCTTGCGTGCCGCGAAGGCTTCATAGCAGTGTGCTTGCTCGACCTGGTTGATGTTCGAGTTCTTGCCGTAGTCCTGTCGGGCATAGGCGTCACTGGAACAAATCAATCGCACTAGTGCACGCAAGTCGAACTCGGTGTCTCTCAGATGTTGCCCCAGAAAATCATGGAGCTCCGGAACACTTGGCTGATCGTTCTCACTCAGTCCATCGACGGGGTCAACGATTCCGCGTCCAAGCAAGAGCTGCCACACCCGGTTGCCGATCGCTCTTGAGAAAGGTTTGACACGAATGGTCATCAACGCAAAATTCTTTCGCCACGCCGTCGTGCGTGGGCGGGCGCCGGTCAAGAAGCGTGGCAAGTTCTCATCATCGGGATCTCGGTCGGCGACGGCATCGGAAAGGCGCAGACCACCGGAGACCTCTTCTAATTGAATGGGCTCAAAGAAACGCCGCATGGATTCGTAATCGTCTTGGGTCCAACGATCGAAGGGGTGATCGTGACATCGGGCACAATCCAGCTGCACGCCCAAGAAGACCCGAGACACTTGTGTGACGGGATCTTCTCGATTGGCAACCAGAAAATTGACCGGACCGTCAAGCGCCGTCACACCGGTGGCAGAGATCAGATCAAACGCCACTTGATCAAACGCGGTGTTCGCACGAATACGGTCGGCCAACCAACGGCGAAGCGTCTCTCGATCGACGCGTTCTCCGGTCGCACGTCCCGCCAAAGTGATGGTCCACAGCTCCGACCAATACTGAACAAACTCCTCCGACCCGAGCAATCGTTCGATGGCACGGTCACGGTCGGGTTGATCCATGAAGGACTTCAGCTCCGACAGACTTGGAACACGACCGGCGAGGTCGAGCGTGATCCGTCGCAGGAAACGTGCGTCATCGACGGTCCGAGCCGGAGAAAGACCACGACTCGCGTGGTCCTTGGCGAGAATCACGTCAATCGGATTTGCCGCGGGTAGGCCGCCGCAAATCGACAGACAAGCTGTGAACAGAAGCCAGCGAAACATAGGTTGACTCAACTCTTGAATTTGGGGTTCGTGTCTTTAAGCCGATGGGCGCTAGCAGCCTGTCAAAAGGTTGGGTTTGTGGCCGTATTAGATTGCGTTCGTTTTGTTCCGCGCAGTAGCCCCGAATGGGGCGAAAGCACCTTGCCGGTGGGCTTGCCCGGGCTTGCCCACCGGTTTCGAATCGACCCGAATCTCCTCCCCGTTCAGTCGGCCGGCGGCTTTGCCGCCAGCCGACGGGACGGGGAAATCATGACGCGGCAGCGCTGTCCGTGGGGCGAGCCCCACGGCAAGTTGCTTTCGGCCCTCCGGGCCTATCGGAAGCCACAACCCCTACCCTTTATCAGCTCAGAACTAGTCCTATTTCTGTATTAACCGCGGCTAGCGCTCTGCGGCTCAATCCAAAGACCTGTCCTACGCCTGTCTAAAAATCATCCTTGGCAAGTTCCGCTTCCAACTCATCCGCTCGCTCTTTGAGTTCCGCGACGAAGGGCCTTCGATCACCGCGAACGACCAGCTTGCCAGCTTGCTCGGCGAACAGCTCTTCCTCGGCGAGCGCGATGGGATCCGGAGTGGTGGACTCCGCGAGACGCTGCATTTCAACCAGCATCACGAAAGGCCCGGTTTCTCCCAAACTTGCCTTTAGCTCGTCGCTCTCCAGTTGGTCGATCACGCGTCCCACCCGTCGAAGGTAGCGCCGGAGCCGTCTGCCGACGGCCAGTAACTCACCCGCACGCTCGTTGACTTCTTCGATCGAACTTTCACGAACCCGAAGCCCTCCCGAGCTCTCTTCCAACACTTCCTTCAACCTGGATTCAATTTCTTGAGCAATGTCAAAGTCCGCGTAGGGCAGTTCGCTGGCGATGTAGTAGGAAAGCACCGTTCCGGTGAGCGTTTCCGCAAATCGGCCGGTCGTCGGATCACTCTTATCGAGCGTCTCAGCCAAGCGAGTCAAACGACCCCGAACTTGGTCGGCACGCTTGTTGGCTCGTTTCGCCATGTTGATTAACTCGGTGACGTCTTCCCAGACCTCGTCGTTTCGAATCACCAACCCGCTGGGAGTGTCACTCGAGATCTCTTCCATCTGTTGGAAGAAGCTCTCGATACGCGTCGCGGCACTTCGTCCCGGTCGATCGGAAAGTGACATCGCAATCACGGCTTTCCCATTTTCGCTGGTCATCATGTCGACCAATTGCTTGTGACGGTCATCCGGTGTTGCGAATTCCTTTGCAAACGCATCCAGCTCGGATTGGAGGATGGCGAAACACTGCTCCGCAAGGACAAACTGTTCCAGTTTCTCGCGTCCATCGGCTGGAAGCGTTGGCAATACCACCATGCCTTCTTCCCGCCTGACCAGGATTCGTTCCATCGCTTCGGCGATAAAGAGATCGATCGGGTCGGCCTTCCCCTGAAACGCTTCCAAAATGATCGCATAGCCGATTTCGTCATCCGTCAACATGCGTTTCATCATTTGTCCCGGAACCGAGTCATCTCGCAACAGATCGGCCAACGACTTTAGACGCGTGCGAATGGCTTGGTCGGCGACCGCGATACTCTTTGCCTGAGACGTCCAACTCTGGACCTGGTTTTGGCTGGAAGGCAGCAACCGATACTGCGAGTCCTTCGTGAGCTCGAAGTGCAACTTCATGAAGTTCGGAACCGCTTCGCCCCGTACTTCATCACGTTGCCGATCCACCAACTGATCCAGCACACTCGCAAAAGCAATGCGTCCCGTATCCGTCTGCAGCAGTTCATACAGTTGATTCGTGACCGGGTCGGTTGGGTCCAGACGCGACTCCAGTTCACTCAGTTCCTGTTCGACATCCGCAGCCACCACACGCAGTTCGTTTGGCTGGTCGGAACTGTCGTCCGCTGCTTCGACCAACCGCAGTTGAAAAGCGGATCCGATCAAGAACACGACAGTCAATAGCAGAAAGCAACAGCGATGCATTTTCGGATCCTCAGAGTGTTTTCGGTTTACGAGACGTTGTATTCGTTGGCGCAGGGGCGGCGCCGCCATGGTTTGAACCCCCAATCCTCGGACGGCCTGCGGCGGCTGAACGAGTGACTCCATTTCCACCAATTGAACCAACGCCGAGGCGAGTCCAATGGCTCGCTCGCGATCATGCCGCAAGACCAGTTCATCACAGGCCCACTCCGCAGACTCTTCAAAATGACGCACCGCCCACCAGGCCGCCGGATTGAACCAATGCAGTGCCGCGATCGCACGCACGATCGCTTGGCGAAAGACATCGCCACGCTTCAGATGAGAACACTCATGCAAGAGAACCGACTCACGCTGCTCTTCTGAAAGTGATTCCCAAAAACCGCCCGGAACCACCAGCACGTAGCCTCGGGTCGATCGCACCAGCATCGGCCCCAACGAATCGCTGACCAACATCGGCGTGGGAACACAACGAAGACGCTCGCAGACCATCTCCCACTGTTCAATCCACGCGGGCGTTGCTTTGGCAAGCCCTCGAATGCGATGGCAAAGGACCAAATAGCGGCCGATGGATATCGCAAAAATCAACAGAAAACCGATCAGCCAGACGGTTCCAACGCCCATCCACCACGGACTCGAAATCAAGGCACCGCCCCCAACGTCACTTGTTCCAATGAGTGAAGCCAGACTTGGTTGCTGCTGATTTGACGTCGCTTGCTGCGTTTCGCCCGACGCGTTAAGAGGCGAGGGTTCTACTGCCTCCTCAATGGGCAACCCCGCGGCATCGTTGATCGTCGTGTCCCCAACGGCCAAACTCTGCTCGGCGGTCGACTGGTCGTTCGAGACACTTAACACGGGCAACTCGACGGGAAATCGAACCAGCATCAAACCCTGAAGTAGGACGCAGAACAACACGCCTTGCCGAAGCCGCGGCGACCGCAACGTGAATTTGCTCAAGAGGAGCCACGCCAACACGCAGGTGATCGTCAACATGATCGTCGCGTGCAAGACGTTCGGCAGAAGTCGATCCGCCCAGGCGTTGAATGTGGAAGTCCAATCTTGCATGACATTCGCTTGCAGGTTCATGATCCGCTCCGCCTCCGTTGCACGCGTTGGTTTGTCTTGGTTTTCGGTCCCTCGCCCGCCTGCGCGGTGTCGATCAATCGTTTCAGTTCATCCAGCTCGTCAGCGCTAATACGTCGATCGTTCACCAACTGCGCAACCAACGGCACAACGCTGCCTCCGGCTAGTTTGGAAACCAATTGATCCAGATGCCCCGCCTGCGCGGACTCACGTTCGATCGCTGCCGAGTACGCCGCCGGACGATCCGATGACTTGGCGGCCAGTCCCTTTTCCACCAGGCGGTTGAGCCGAGTCTGAATCGTCGTGTATCCGACGACCCCCTCGTCGAATCGCTGATGCGCCTGAGCAAGGGTCAGAGGCCCCTCACGCCAGAGAAGGTCCATCAAGTCCAACTCACCGCTGGACAATCGGGGTCTGGTTTTCGTCATGCTCTTTCTTCCCTCGGCTCGGCAGATCGTGGCAGGGCCACCCTCGTCGATTTACTACACAAGTCATATTGTTTATGACGCCCGTCGTAAAATCAAGGTCGATCGCAGTTCTTTTTCAAAAAGTTCTGTCACCGGGACGGCGAACAACCCTATGGGTCTTTGAAGAGGCAACGCCGCCTCGGCCCGACCCACTGACCGGAAATTGGATCATGAAAACCCCTACGATTTTGCTCGCTTGCCTGATTGCCGTTGCAACCCTGACGACGCCTTCGCAAGCCGCCGGACCCTTTGGATGGCGAAAGTCGTCGAACACGCGTGCGGCGACAACATCGACAGCTCGCCGCTTCACCTCCACGCGTGGCAGCTATGGCACCATGCGGCGTGGGATTTTTGGCCGAGCGTCGAACGGTTCGACGAGTTCACGTGTTGCGACCAGGAATTCGACCGCGAGTTCGAGGCAACAACTTCGTGCGGAGCGGCGTGAAAGAGCTCGCCAGAACTCGCAAGACGTCGGCTTGTTTGACGGAGGCTTTTACGACAGCAACTTCAACGGCACGATCGATACCCTCGAGTCGAACTTTGGTGGCATGCCGGGTCTTTGGTGGTGACGCGCAATTGGAACTCGAGCCGTTGAGGAAGAAGTGTTTGCAGTGAAGGCTCGCGTGGGTTGAAATAGTCTGTGCAAGCCTTCCCCACTTCTTCCACGGATGCTCCCACATGTTACGTTTCAAGTTTCTGCTCACCGGCTGTTTGCTCCTCACCTGTTTACCCGCGACGGTCGTCGCGCAGAGCAAGCGTTTTCAAAAGTCACCCGAACAAGCCGGTGCAATTGTTGAAGTCTACAAAGAGACCGTTGATGCCAAGGGCAAACCGGTTTCGCTGAATGCCTATGTGTTCATGCCCGAGGGCCACAAGCCGACCGATCAACGTTCGGCAATCGTGTTCTTCTTTGGCGGCGGTTGGAACAGTGGGACTCCGAACCAGTTTGTCGAACACTGCAAATACCTTTCCAAACGCGGCATGGTCGCCGTGACGGCCGATTATCGGGTGAAGTCGCGTCAGGGTACCCTTGCGAAAGAGTGCGTTGCCGATGGCAAGTCAGCCGTTCGCTGGCTCCGCGAAAACGCAGACCGATTGGGAATTGATCCCAACCGCATCGTTGCCGGCGGCGGCTCGGCCGGCGGGCATGTTGCCGCTTGTACTGGTACCGTTTCAGGCTACGACGAGTCCGGCGAAAACCTCGATGTCAGCAGTCGTCCCAATGCAATGGCGCTTTTTAATCCCGCGACGGTGCTCGCCAGTATCGAAGGCAGAACGAAGCTGGACACCAAGCGAACCGCAGAGCTGCCAAAACGCCTCGGGACCGAACCAAAGGACTTATCACCCTATCACAATATCTCCGACGAAACGCCACCCGCCATTCTCTTTCACGGCGACGCGGATAAGACCGTCCCTCACTGGACCGCAGAAGCATTCGAGCAAGCGATGAAGTCGGCCGGCAACGTTTGTCAGCTGTGTACGTTCGAAGGCCAAGGCCACGGCTTCTTCAACTTTGGCCGCGGCAACAACTCGAACTACGAGAAAACCATCGATCAGCTCGAGCAGTTTCTCGTCGAGCAAGGCTTCTTGGAGCCACGCTGACGTCCATTGCGGACGTAAAAGACGTAGGACAGGCTTCCAGCCTGTCGAATCAGCGGTAACAGACAGGCTAGGAAGCCTGTCCTACGTCCATTGTTCCTACGACAGACGCTTTGCAAGTTCTGCCAGTGGCGTTGGCAGTCGGCCATCGTTGGTTGAACAAACAATGCTTCTTGGCGGGGGATCGTCGGTGTCACCTGCAGACATCGGTGCGATGTTGATCCACAATGTGTCGGCGGGCATCACCTCTGCGACTCGGTCTGCCCATTCGATCAACGTCCAGGTGTTCGGTTGCTCAAAGAACTCTTCGACTCCGAGCTCCAGGAACTCGTCTTCATCGCCCAGGCGGTATGCATCGATGTGATGCAGCGTGATCGATCGATTGCCGACCGTTGCCGAGTAGCTGCACAGCAATGAGAAAGTCGGACTGGTCACGGATTCGCGATCGAGCCCAATTGCAGACGCGATCGCCTGCGTCAGCGTGGTCTTGCCCGCACCGAGCGTTCCCACCATTCCGATCACCACGCGATCCGGAAGAGCGCTCACCAGCTCGACCGCAAATCGATCGAGCTGATCAAGGGCCAACGGTGCAAAGCGATGCGAGACAAGGGAGCTCACGGTACCAGCCAGAATGACCCCGTCATGACAGCCGCCTGGGACAGAGCTCCACGAGCACTGATCGGTACCGGAGGAACGATCCAGGGAGCACAGTTGCCCGGTCGATAGTAACCCAACGCGTACTGACACTCGTTCGGCGGGTGGACCCCCATCTTGTACGGAAGCACCATCACACTGCCGAAGAAGTGAGCGGACGAGACGAGTGGCTGCAAGTAGGGCCCGTAGGTGTGACCGTAACGTTCCAGATTCACTTCCTCGAAGTAACGTGACTTGCTGCACGCGTTGGAAGCTTTCCACGTCATCGTCAGTGGCGTCCAAGCACGCGGCGTGTAAGCCACTTGCTCGATCAAACACTCTTCGGGCAAGCCCCAGTTATCCGAAATGTACCCCAAGTCGCCTTCACTGAGACGTTTGACGGGCAACTCGCGAGTCGAGCCATCCTCGGTTTCGATGATGACCTGTTCGTAGGCGATGTTCAGCAACTTTCCTCGTGCGACCACGCGGCCATCCGCGGTTGACCAAGGTCGAATCGATTGGCGTTGCTCAAATTTCGCACGCTGCTGCTCGTAGTCTTTCGGATCAAACAGGTCCGGCCGAAACGGTGGACTTGGATCCAACGAAATCGTATCGATGGTCTCTCGGGCAACACGCGATCGAAACTCATCGCATGACAATTGGTTGGTCGAAATCGACGAGGTGTCTCGCGGACGCTCCCGGTCGAAATCGTCATCGCCTTTTGGTCCGGGTGACTGCGGCCTTGGGTCACGCCGATCAAATGGATTCGACTCGTCGGGAAACAGGAAGGCATCGTCACCGGCGGCATCCGACGGCGAGTCTTGCGTGTCGTTGCTCATCGCGGCCGGTCCCTCTGAAGCATCCAGGGACTTTGGATCAGCCGGTTGTAGGTCTTGTTGTTGCGACGGATCACTCAGCTGGCCCCGCATCGAATCGCCGGGCGATGGGGTGTCGGAACCGGGAGCAGTTGGTGACGCATTACCGGGAGGAGGCAGTTCTTCCATCCCAGGAAGACTCATGCCTTGCGGTACGTTTTGCGTTGATCCGTTGGCGGCATCACGGAGTGCGTTGGGCGGGTTCGTCGGCAGTTCCATTCCACCCTCGGGTGGCTGGATCGCGACGGTGCGAGTCGATTGGAATGTATTTGGAACCGGAGTACGACTCTGCGGTGACTCGGCAAAGGGGTTTCGAAAAAAGTCATTCGGCGTCGCAACGCGTTCCGGTTGACTTGCAATCCGCGTGGGGTTCGACGCGACCGGTCCGCGAATGTAGTTGCCCACCGGAGCCGGTTTGCCAACCGAGGCAGGAGCGGAGCCTTCCGTGTAGGTCGCTTGCTGAATCCTCGACGGGGACGTTGCGGGAAATGTTGCAGCAGACATGTGCTGCCGGGATGTGTCGGCAACTTGGGCGACGGGCCGCAGCGGTTGGGCCTGTGCCATGGCTGCCGAAGTCGGCAGTGGAAGTAGGCCGGTTCTTGTATCGGTTCGAGCCGGCCGCGCGAAAACATCTTGCGGCGTGTTCGCGTTCGACGGCGGAACGGGTTGCACTTTCTCGCTCCGTCGCCACTTTTGCCCGATCGCTCGCGTCGTTTCCTGCGCTTGAACGCCCGCAGTGACCGCCGCTAACGAAAACGTTGCGATAGACATCGCAACTGGAATGGCGCAAGAGAAGCGTCGGAGAGACTTGCCGATCGCCGACGCATTCCAATGGAAGGCGTCAGTTCGAATCACCCGGCTGAACATCCGGGCTGTAGTTTGGCGCTTCTTGTGTGATCGCGATGTCATGCGGATGGTTCTCCCTCACCGTCGCTGCTGAAACGCGGATGAATCGCCCATCACGCTTCAGTTCTTCGATCGTTTTCGTTCCCAGGTAACCCATGCCCGATCGCAACCCGCCGACCAGTTGGTAGACGTAATCGCTAAGCGGACCTTTGTATGGCACACGACCTTCGACACCTTCGGGGACCAGCTTTCCTGCCTGGACACCTTTTTGTCGATATCGATCGCTACTGCCTTCCACCATGGCGCCCATGGATCCCATCCCTCGGTACGTTTTAAACGTGCGTCCTTGGTACAGGATCATCTTGCCCGGGCTTTCGCTTAAACCGGCAAACAAACTGCCGATCATCACGGTACTCGCACCGGCCACGATGGCTTTGGTGATGTCACCGCTAAAGCGAATGCCGCCGTCAGCGATGACAGGTATGTTTCGTTCTCTTGCGACGGAAACCGCATGCATGATCGCGGAGACTTGAGGAACACCCACGCCACTGATGACTCGAGTGGTGCAGATCGAACCGGGTCCAATTCCAACTTTGATCGCGTCGGCGCCCGCGTCCGCGAGTGCTTTGGCGCCCTCGGCGGTCGCCACGTTTCCGGCGATCACGTCAATGTCCCAGTTTCGCTGTCCTTTAATCTCCTTGACCGTGTCGACCACGTTTTTACTGTGGCCGTGTGCCGAATCGACCACCAGCAGGTCAACGCCCTGCCGGATGAGCTCCTCGGCACGCTCATAATCACACACCCCAATCGCAGCTCCAACACGCAAGCGACCTTGCGGATCTTTGCACGCCCGGGGGAAACGCTTCATCATGTCGATGTCGCGAATCGTAATAAGTCCCGTCAGTTTTCTATCTTCGTCAATCAGCAGCAGCTTCTCGACTCTTTTTGCCGTTAAAATTCGCTCAGCTTCCTCAAGCGTTACATTCCCCGTACCCGTCACTAAATTCTCACGGGTCATTACTTCGGAAACTGGGAGATCTGGGTCTTCCAGGAAACGCAGGTCGCGTCGCGTGAGAATCCCAGCCAACGTTCGATCGGCATCAATGATCGGAATGCCGGACACGTTCGCTTGGTCCATCAACTCCGCCGCTCGTCCGACTTTCTCTTCGGGGGGAAGTGTGACGGGGTCGACGATGATCCCGTTTGCCGAGCGCTTCACCTTCAAAACTTCTACCGTTTGCTCTTTGGTGCTCAGGTTCTTGTGGATGATGCCCAAACCGCCCTCTTTTGCCAGCCCGATCGCCATGTTGGCTTCGGTAACGGTGTCCATCGGCGAGGAAAGCAGTGGAATCTGCAGCCGGATTCGCTGAGTCAGCTGGCTGCTGACGTCAACTTCGGAGGGAACCACTTCGCTGTACCGAGGCTCGAGCAGGACATCGTCGAAAGTGACGCCGGAATAGCTGATTTTTTCTTCGAACATGCCTACCTAAACTCACGCCGAACCGGGGATGGGAAAAGCCCGTGAGTATGACGAACCTTCATCGAGCGGGGAAGATCCGCAATTTCCGCCGCTGCAGCTCAAGACCAACCTCCGACGGATGGCCCGATTCCATTCGTGACCCAAGGCCAGCGAGTCGGAGAGCGATCGCTACGAGGAACTCCTGGTCAATCCGACCTTGCTAAAACTCGCCGCCCAACGAGGGAACATCGACTGCGGCGGTCTCGAGTTCTTGCTCATTCGATACGGCAACTTCTTCCAATTCGTGCTGCCAATACAAGGCGGGCATCTCTCCGTCTGCATCGAATCCACCAGCGATCCGCTGCGCATCGGGCAGCAGATCATCAACTGGGTCAAGGACGGCTCAAACGAACTCGCGATTTGAATCTCCCGCGGATGAGACTCAACGCCGCTGAAGCATGGCCCCGATCACTGCGTTTCGCAATTGATCGATGTCGTTGATCGTTCGCCTGGTGTACGTGGCGGTCGAACGAGTGTCACGCGGGTCAATCTGTGGACGAATCACCTGCGGCGGTGCAAAGCTGCCTCGATCGATATACCCGCGGTCGCCGCCATTGATGATCAACTGACTACCAAAGGTCTGCGGCCCAAAGGTCTGCGGCCCAAAGGTCTGCGGCCCAAAGGTCTGCGGCGCGAAGGTTTGTGGCGGCGCAATCGTGCCGAACCGGTCGTAGCTGGGTACCGTTCGGATCGGCGTTCGGAAACGCACGTTCGGAGAGCAATTCGCACGCGATCGACTGTTGAGAGCTTGATAGCACGGAAACTGACTCAGCTCGAACGCGAGCGGCTCGTACGCCCGGGCAACCGCTTGCCAGCACGCTTCCAGTCGAGGATCCGGAGGGTAGACGCCGCTGAGGAAGAACACCGATTCCACTTGGCGATGCAACGTGTCCGTTTCCACGAACCGCTGGCAAATGCGTTCGGGACGATTCAGCTGACGGGCCGCCGAACGGAGTCGACTGGTGCTGTCTTCCAACGCATCGGTCAGCCGCTCATCACACCGCGCCACGTAGCGAGCTCGCAGCACGTGCCGCTCGAATTCTCGCACCGCTTCGCGGTAACGGTCCGCCGCACAGAAAACAGGGCAATCGTTGCCGGCGTCTACACGCTGGCTTCCGAAGAAACAGGTCAGGGCCACCACGAATGCTAAACATCGAGTCATGTCGATTCTCCCAGGAAGTGTATTTGAGGCGACCGAGAAGGGACGCATCCGGCGTGCCGTTTAAGAGGGACAAACCCCAAACGCTTACTCAGAAAACACTTAGAGCGATCAATGCGTTCAGCACACCCCAAAAGCGCCATCACTTCGATCCCACCTTTGTCTCTCGTTGTGATCTTGAACCGCGACACAATTGAAGTGGCTCGGGCTCGGCTGCCGATCAATTCCTCTGATCAGCCATCTCCCACTGCTTTCGGCAGGAAAAATCTTGATCCCCTGGCGTGCCTCCAAACTAACCGACTATCGAAGTTTCGCGAGCCTGGCGGAATTCGGGTTGGGGAGGCCGCGCGTTCGGTCCGTCGCAAAATCGACCCGGCAGCTCGTCACCGCCATTCGCCAGACCTGGGAGACGCACCGCGTCTTGAGCGAATCCGCGTTTCGCGAGCGTGCGAATGCATGCCGTGAACGCGCCCGAAACGCTGATCCGTTACGAGCCGATTTCGCAGTGGAGTCGTTCGCGCTAACGGCCGAAGCGATGCGTCGTGAGTTGGGAATGGAATTCTATGACGTCCAGCTGATCGCAGGCCTCGTCCTCTCTGCCGGTGTGGTCGCGGAGATTCAGACGGGAGAGGGCAAAACGATCACCGCTGCGCTGCCGGCCGTCTTGCACGCCTGGAGCGGAAACGGCGTTCACGTTGCAACAACGAATGCCTATCTGTCGACACGCGACTTTGAATTACTGCGGCCTGTTTATCTGACGCTCGGGCTCACAACCGCCAGCTTGGATTCCGAGCAATCTGCTGACGAGAAAGCGGACGCCTACGCGGCGGACATCACCTATGGCCCCGGGTACGAATTCGGATTCGACTTTCTGCGAGATCAAGTCACGATCCGGAACCAAATGAAGTCCGAACGTTTGGGCGATCGTTATCTCAAACAACTGCGAGGGTGCTCGGACGTTGACACTCGGCGACTCCAACGAGGCCTCGGTTTCACGGTCATCGATGAAGTCGACAGCGTTCTGATCGATGAAGCATCGACGCCCCTTGTCCTTGGCATCGCTTCTGAGAACCATTCGCTTGCCGCGACCTATGAATTGGCGAACCGAGTTGCGAAAGAACTTGTCGAAGGACGTGACTTTCTAATTCGCCATGGTTCCGCGCAAGTCGTTCTCACCCACGCCGGACAAAGACTCGCGCTCGGGGCGCTTCGAGGCGACCGGTTACAAAGCTTGGTGCGGTCATGGGTTCAATTTGTTGAACAAGCCTTGGTCGCTCACCATCTTCTCCGGCGCGATGGTCATTACGTGGTGCAGCAACAAGCCATCGCACTGGTAGATCAAACGACCGGGAGGATTCATCGGGAGCGACGTTGGAGCGGCGGTTTGCATCAATCCGTTGAAGCCAAGGAGGGTCTTTCGATTTCGCCGGAACAGGTCACCGAAGCGCGTGTCACGCGTCAGCGTTTTCTCTCCCACTATGACTCATTCGCCGGACTCACCGGAACGGCTTCCGATGCCGCGGAAGAGTTCTTTGACTCCTACCGCGTCCCAGTGGTTTCGATTGAAACCCATCGTCCATGCCGGCGTCAATGGCTGCCGCTACGCTGCTTCGGCGACGAAGATTCGAAGCTCGAAGCCATCTGCCAGGAGACCATTCAACGGCAGCGATCCGGACAACCCGTCCTGATTGGCACAACGACAATCGACGAGAGTCGTCGACTCTCGATACTGCTTGGTGACGCGGGAGTCACGCATGAGGTGCTCAACGGTCTGCAAGACGAAGACGAAGCGACTCTGATTGCGAAAGCCGGTCGACAAGGTCACGTGACGGTTGCGACCAACATGGCGGGCCGCGGAACCGACATCCGCCTCACGCAAGAATCCCGTGCACGAGGTGGCTTGCATGTAATCGGCTCCAGCGTTCAGATCTCACGTCGTGTGGATCGACAACTCGCCGGTCGCGCGGCTCGACAAGGTGAACCCGGAAGCGTGCAGTTTTTCTGCTCCGCCGACGAAGCGTTGATTCAAACGCATCATCCCGAGCTCGCGTCCGCGATGGAAACGAACGTCTCCGAGTCTGGAGAATGCCTCCGTGACGTGAGTCGAGGCGTGTATCAGGCCCAAAGACGTGCCGAAGAG
>JBCBOO010000107.1:0-20544 GCA_039821235.1 Planctomycetota bacterium | reverse complement strand
TTCGGCGACCATCCCCAGCGTCGACGTTTGAGCTATCCGTGGGTAACCGGTCGTCGAGGGATACGGCTGGACGTATCCACCGAACTGATTGAACTGCGGTGTGTAGATCGAGTCGGTCGCAACAAGGAAGAAAAAGTCCCCTTCGATGTTCTCAGGCAGCTGTACCGAGGAAGAAACGATGTAGTCGTCGCCCACGCCCAGTGCGCCCTCGTGACGAATCGAATCCAGCGGCAGGTCGTACGGATCCAGCGTGCTATCGGTCGAAATATAGACCACGTCGTTCCAGACACTCGTTCGCGTCCCGCGCAGGCCCGTGTTCACGATGCGGAAACTGACGTCCGTAAATCCACCCGACTCGACGGGAGAGTTGACCGTCAAGTCACGGATCTCCAGGTCTGCCTCGCGATAAATCACGTCCACCGCGACGGGCGTGGAAATGTTGTTTGTCTTGTCGCGTCCTTCCCAGTTCGTGCCCGCAAACGTCGACGGCCAGCTCGGGAATCTGCCGGGTCCTGGCGTGGTAAACGCCGGGCCATAGCGACGACTGACGCCCAAGTCGGTCAAGACATACACGTAGTGGGTTCCCGACCCGCCAACCGGCATCGGAACGTCAACGGTGGTGCTGTAGGACTCTCCCGCGCCCAGCGGTCGCTGTGAAGCATCGTGTGTGATCGTCCGAACCAACGTTGCCTCGCGGTGATTGAACTCCGGTAGCTCGGAAATGTAGACCGTATCCAGCCACTGACCGGTGACTCCCGAGGTGGAGTCCGTCCCCAAGTTGGAGACTTCGTAGGTCAACGTGACGCTCTCACCGCTGAACGCGGACGTCGGAGCGAGCGACATCGACGTGACTTGCAAATCGATGTTCGCATCCGTGATGCTTGATTCCGCAACGCCGGTATTGTTGTCCGTGAACGGCCCCTCGAACACGGTCTCCAGCACTTGTGTCGGCCCCGCAAGGATGGCCCGCAGTTCCGTGGCGGTAAACTGGTTGAGATCCGCCAGGGAGACTTCCAAGAGCGGTTTGCCGGTCGCGTCTTCGATGCGTTTCAGAACCGCCTCGACTTCTTCCAGCAGGCTCGGTTCAGAAGTAATCGCGACCCGCGGATCCAAATTGGTGCGAACGATGAAGTGCGAGCCAGTCGCCGACGGTGGCAACGTAAATGTCGCCGTTTGAGTGTAGTCTTCACCAACATCCAAGGCACCGTCATGGGGCAAGGCAAAGACCAGCGTGTCGCTGGAATCAAAGGTGTCATCGCTGGAGAGGTAAACGCCGTCTGCCCAGCGCGTTCGATCCGTGACCGTTGCACCACGGTTTTCAACGTTCCAACTAACCGTGACTTCTTGGCCGCCCGTCGCGGAGTCCGGCGCGATCACTTCGTTGACCACCAAATCTGCCGGTGGCGTCAACAAGACCGTGAGCGGTGTCGCCTTGAAGTTATTTCCGTCGATGTCGTCCGGGGCGTCGTCATTCAAGTTTTCGGAGAACTGGTTTTCAAAGACACGGTCGTAGGCGTCGGAGAACACCGTGATGAAGAATTGTCCTTCCGTGTTCGCCGGAATCCTCACGTCCACACTGTTCTCATAGAACTCACCGACTTCCAAGTTCCCAAACCGACCCACACTGCGCAGGAGTCGATCGCCGCGCGCCGGGTTGGGCCGGTCGACGTCCCTTGCCAGCCAAATCTGGTCGGTCCAACTATCTGGATCTGTCGGTCCAACTCCGAGGTTGGTCACCGCATACCGGACCGTGATCGTGCTGTCATCGAAGGTTTCCAAGGGGCCGACGACGCGGGAGGTGACCAAGTCTGGCGGCGGGACGGGAACCGCGTCGATCGCGATCGGAATCGCCAGCGTGTTGTTGTTCTCGGCTGCCAACGAGGTGTTCGCCGCCTCCATCAGGCCGTTGCGAGAATCCGCTTTGACGATCAAGAACACATTGCCGGAAACTTCCCGTGGCAACTCAAACGTCGCAAACGTCTGATAGGACTCACCGACGCCCAGTTTCGCACCGTTGTCGATGAGCGATGAAGAAGCGTCGACCGGACGCAGCGGAATATCACCGGATTCGAAGGTCGCGTTATTGAGTGACAGGAACACCTGATCAAACCAACGCGAACCGCCCGTCGGTGTTTCCTCCGCACCCAAGTTCTCAACGATGAAACTCACATCGATGACCGTCCCCGCCGTGACCATGTCGGGACCGGTCAGCTCACGAATTTGCAGATCGGGTCGCGGCTGCGCGGAGAGTGTAAGCGTTTCGCTGACGCCCGCATTCGATTCGTCCGTCTCACCGACTCGGTTGAACGCATCCGTCACGACCGTGACTTCAAAGCCGCCCAAGCGGCCGGGTAAACGAACGAGTTCGCTGCGTGTGTAGGACTGCCCCGGTTCCAACACGTCGATTCGGTCGTAGGACCCCAGCAATGTCACGGGTTGCGAGCTATCGAGCGGAGTCAAAAAGACTCGATCCGTCCACGTGGGCTGCGCGGGGTCAACGCCTTTGTTTTCGACCGTCCATTGAACCTCCACCAACCTCGAGTCTTCCGAGGCTCTTGGTGCGATGACCGACGTAACCGCCAAGTCGATGTTCAAGGGAGGCAACCCGACCAAGTCGATGGGAGCCGATACGCCACGGTTGCCGTCATCGTTGAAGATAAACTCGTAGGGTCCGCCCGTTTCGACCACGATGTACTTTCGACCATCGGCGGTGCGCGGGATGGAAACTTCCACCGTTCGGTTGTAACTCTCGCCCGCTGGTAACGCACCGAGCCGTCCAAACGTCCCGAGCAAGAAGCGTCCCGTCGTTCCGGCGGCATCATCGGCCAAGTAAACGCGATCGGACCAAGCGGACGTGTTGGTTGCGGCAATGCCGACGTTGCTGATCGACCAGCTAACGTCGATCGTTTCAAGTCCTTCTGCGGCCGAGGGAGCCGAAACAGAGTCGACGACCAAATCGGCGAACTCGCGTGGTGCTACATCCACCACGTTGCCGGCGGGTGCGACATTTGACGCCGAGCCGGTCTCAAACACCGAGTCGCCGGCGTCCGTTTGAACAAACAAGGTGAACCGTCCATTCGTGCTCGGTGGCAGTGAGATCGTCTCGGTTCGCGAATACGTTCCGTCCGTTGGCAACAAGCCGGATCGTGCGAATTCCCCCACCGTGACGTCATCGCCATTTCCAAACACGTCATCGCGTGACAGCACCACGCGATCAAACCAGTTGCCAGTCCGTCCCGGCCCCGCACCGACGTTCGTGACCGTCCAACTGACGGGCAGTTCCACCGGATCCCCAACCACCAAAGGCGGCGCGTCGACTCGCGTGACCGTCAGATCAGCGTAAGGAAACAATGTGATAGTAAACGAATCACTCGCCGCGTTGCCTACGGATTCGCCGTCGCCTTCGGCCACCGAGTTTGCATCATCCGGAACGACAATCAGGAACTGATCCCCACTGATCCCATCGGGCAGACGGATCGTCTGTGTTCGCGAATAGGAACCATTGATTTCGTAAGTTCCGGATTCATTGAACGACGTGACTGGAATGTCGGATGCATCCAGCGTGTTGTCGCTGGAAAGATAAATAGCGTCGGACCAACTGCCCGCATCCAGCGCCGCGCTGCCTTGATTGGTGACCACGTAAGAAAGATCCACCGTGTCGCCGCTCACGGCTCCGCTGCCAGTGGCTACGGTGACGGCACTCGCTCGCAAGTCGGGTAAGGGGACGTCGGAGACGTTGGTGGGACCGGTCGAAAGGACGTTATTGTCTTCTCCACCGGGTTCCGTCACGGCATCAAGGACGTCCGTTTCGACCAGCAAGAAATACGGCCCGTTCGAGAGCGTCGTGGGGACGGCGATGGTTTGGTTGGCTGTGTACGACTCACCGGACTCGAGATCACCGGAACGTACAAATGTTCCAACGGTGACATCGCTTTGATCGAGCACGGCATCGGTGCTCAGGAACAACCGATCCAGCCACTGAGTCGCATCGGTCGTTGCGGTTCCAACATTGCGAACTCGGTAGTTCACTTCGTAGCTTGCACCGCGACCGATTCCGGGAGGCACCGTCGCGGCTTCTACGATCAAGTCCACGGGACTGCTGACGAAGCCGATGTCAATCGATTCCGCTTTCGCATTGTTCTCGGACACGAATTCGAACACTTCGCCATCAACGTCGGCAACAACAAACAGCATTGCCGCGCCGGAAATTCCGAACGGGATGGTAATTTCGACCGAACCCGCGTACGTTTCGCTCGGTTCCAGTTCCAATGTTCGGCTTTGACTTCCAAGCACAATGTCGTCGGCATTGCCGAGGAACTCGTCACGGGATAGCACGATCTGATCCGTCCAGGTCGCGTCAACACGAGAGCCTTGATTGATTCCCGTCCAACTGACTTGGAGCGTTTGGCCGTTGGCTAGATCAACCGGTAAGTCCACACTCTGAATGACGAGATCCGGCGTTTCAAAACGCAGCAACCCCGTGAACGCATCTTCGGCTTCTTCGCCAAAGCTCATGTCACCATCTTGGTTCATCGCGTTACCGATCAAGTCGGTGATTTCCGGTCCGACCGCAAGGGCGTAGTCTCCGGCATCGCTTTGCGCGGCGAAGTGAATCCGAACCCGATCCGCATCGCGAAAGACAAGCTGATTGATCGGAACGATGCCCGTTGGTCCCGTGAGGCTAAAGTCCGTGAGTCCCACGGTTATCGGATCAACGGCTTCGTCAAACCGAATGTCGACGAACGAAAAGGGCTGATCTGGATTCGCAGGGTCAACGTCGATCACACGGGGGCCGCCGGCGTCGAGCCGAAATCCCGATGTGAAGGTGTCGTCATCGGGCTCGCCCGCGTTTCCGTCGTTGTCTTGGTCCATCGCCAAGTTGCCGACATCCCGAAGGTCAGGTCCGATGACGAAGTTGTAATCGCCACCGATCGTTTGAGAATCAAATCCCAAACGATAGACGCGGGGTGCCAGCTCCGTGATGGATCGAATTTGAATGAACCCGTTCGGCCCCGTCGCAAGCACATCGCTTGCGCGGAACGATGCAAGATTGAGCGCTTCGCTGAACGTAATGTCTACGGAGTCGACCGTGCCGTTCTGTGTTCCTGTGGGCGTGAACTGTTGGACGAACGGACCAGCGCCGGTCAGAAGCAGCGAACCCTGATAGCGATCCTGCAACTCGCCCGCGATCGCATCCCCGTCGCTATCCATGAATGTCCCGGCTTCGTCCGTGATGCCTGGGCCGACAAAGATTTGGTACTCACCGTCAGCCGAACTGCGTTCCAGCTGAATCGAATACGTCACCGGATCGATGCGAACAATGTCCAGGACTCGGACTTCGCCGGCAGGACCGACGACACGCACATCGGCCGTCGAAAACGAGGCTTGATCGACTGGCAAGTTAAACGTCACATCGATTTGTTCCAACGATCCAAAGACATCGCCCGAAGGAGTTTGCGACACCACCTCCAGGAAGTCGCGATCGATCGTGATCGAAGATCGATAAAGGTCATTTTCAAGTCCCCCAGAGCCATCGCGATTTTGATCCATCACGTTTCCGAGTGGATCACGCACGCGAGGAAGGATGACTAACTCGTAGTCTCCGTTGATCGCTTGAGGTTCAAAGAACAGACGGTAACGGGTGTTGGTGTCATCGAGTGGCTCGGCACCCAACGTATCGATCGATGATTGGAATTCGACGGGAGAGGTTCGTACGTTCAGCCCATCTGGGGCTCCGACCAACTTGAACGTATCGGCGTCAAACTCGGTCACATTTCCCGGTGCCGCAGAAAGCTCGAACCCGAGTCCCAACGTCTGTTGAAAGAGAACCAACGAAAGGGGATATTCGCCGGGCGCCGGAAAATCGAAAACGTGCAAGTCAGTCGCAAAGCTACGTGCCGTCGGAAACGACGCCGCGTTTCCCGCAATTTCCAGGCGATAACCATCGTCGCTGCCGATCGCGAATGTCCATTGCCCTGCGGAAGGGATGCTGATCGTCGCCTCGGCCTTGAGCGCCAAGTAGTCCAGGTTGCCCGTGACTGGAACGTCGTTGTCATCGGCAAAGTTTCCTGCGACCGTTCCGTAGTTGATCGTCTCGACGTTTTCACTTGTACGAAACGCCTGAAGAGGCTCGAACGTCAAGGCACGTTCGGCGCCATAGAGATTGCTGAACGTAGACTCCGCCTTCACGATGGAAACAGAGAACCCGTCCTGCGTGGCTTCGGAGTCAAAAGCATCAAAGCGATCGCTCGCGTCCGCATCCAACAGAAAGAGGTTTCGAGGAGAAATCGATGACGGATCGATCGGCTCATCGAACGTCACGTCGATGAACTGCAAGACGCGATCGGTGGTGCCGACGGGAGTTTGAGAAATGACTTGCGGACCGGTCACATCGATAGCAAGTGTGTCCGTGAAGACATCCTCAGTCGCCTCTCCCGCGATTCCGTCTCGATCCTGGTCCATCGGCAGGCCGCCAAGGTTGCTAATCGCCGGCCCGACCTCGAGCGTGTAATTCCCGTCGACCGATAGCTGCCCTGCCAAAGTGACCTCCAACGATCGCCCTGAGATCACAAACGACTCGACCTCCGCATTCACGGGACCGGTGACTCGGATGTCATCGGCCGAGACAGAGGCGGCGTCGATCGGTGAATCAAATTCGATCCGCAATCGTTCCTTGCGTGCAATGACGTCGATGGGATTGCCCTCTCGGAGCGCAATGACCTCCGCGTCACTGACGCCACGCTCGACGATCGAAACGTCTTCGATCAGTCCTTCGAAGAACCCTGCATTATTGAATCGTGTGCTACCAATGCGCGTGCCAGACTCGGTCGGAAAGTAGAGCGGAACGTCCGTTGCGGTCGCTACCACACTACCGTTGATGAACAGTTTCAGCTCCGACCCGGAAAGACTTGCCGCGACATGAGTCCACGTGCCCTCGGTTGCTGCAACGCCCGAATCGAGAAACTGTGATCGATAGTTTGCAACATAGTTTCCGTCCCGAATGCCGATCGACCAATCGCGTGACTGTGCGTCGCTGCCGACCAAACCGACTCGTCCCGTGTCGGGAACAGTCGTTGGGTTGACCCATGCGGCCACCGTCCAATCTCGTGCTGGAGCCCATTCGCCGAGGTCGACAAAATCTCCGACACCATCGAGCGAGATGGCTTGCCCTGCGCGTCCGGTCACAAAGGTCTTGTCGCCAGCGAAAACGCCGTCTCGCGTGCCACTCTCATCGCGTACGTCGCCTTCGGTGTCGTAACGATGGTGGATCCCCGGTTCGGCGATCGGCAGAAGCGTGACGCCGACGACCTGAGGTCCAAGCGGCCGAACGGCAGTGGTATCGAACGAGCCGTAATTCACGTAGTCCGAGACGGGCGTTCCGCTCGGGTTAATGTTGACGGTCCCGTCATCCGCCGAAGGATCGTGGGGGCCACCGGAATCACCCCAAAAGTTCAACGTGAACGTGGCATCACCGACGTCGGTGCCTTGGTTCTGGACGCCGAAGGTTGTTTGTCCGAGAAAGCTGTTACCGGAACCCACTGCGGAAGAATTTGATTCGATCTCGACACCGATTTGGCCACCCACCAAATCCGAGTTGGTTAGCACAAGGCTACTGCTGCCGAACACTCGCAAGTGGCTGTCCTGTGCGTCGCTCGACTTCAGTTGATCGACTTGCGGTGTGCCACCAGCAATTTGAATGGCGTCTCCGGTGCTTGAGGAAAGGATGACATTTTGAAGCGTCTGCCCACTGGCGGCACCGGAGAGATCATCAAGATAAAGCGTTCCGAAACCGTTACGTCCACCGAAACGCAAGTCGACATGTCGGAGTTCCGAGTCGGTGTTGTAAAGATAGATTCCTTGCCAGTCTCCGGCGCTCGGCCGGGTCAAGGTTCCATCCGCATTCGAATCTCCACCCGCCGTGTCATCCATGATGGAAGTGACGACGATGGGTTCATCCAGCGTTCCAATCGCTTGCAAGGACCCGCGATTGGAGGCACTACTCGAAGACCCCAGACGGCCGGAGGTACCCATCTTGAGGATGCTGCCGGGGACGACCGTCAATGTGGTGTTCAGACCGTTGATGTTGACCGCGCCGGTCAAATACAGCGGCAGACCGCCGAAGTCCCAGGTGCGATCGTTATTGATTGTTCCTCCGGGCAGCTCGACAAAATCACCCGCGTTCGCGATCGCTGTGAGTTCACGGTAGATCGGTGTCGCTGCGAATGCTTGGCGAACGGCCACGTTGCCGCTTTCTTGGAACGTCACGTTCTCGACAAGCGGCGATCCGCTGACGATTTCGATACCTTCGGATTCGCTGGCGCGGATGACGGTGTTTTGTATCGAGACGCCATCCCCGTCGACACCCAGCGTCAACTCGTGTGTGTAGACTCCGCCAAATCCGCCCGAGCCTCCGTATCGAACCTGGACATGGTCGAGCGAACTGTCGGTGTTATAGAGGTACAGTCCATTCCAGTCTCCGGCGGCTGGCTGAGACTGGTTGCCATCGGCACCTGAGTCTCCACCAAAGGCATCATCATGGATCGAAGTGAACACAATTGGTTCGGCATCGGTTCCGTTCGCAACGACACTGCCCCGATTGCTCGACGACGCAGAGGAAGAAATGAAGACGTTCGGTTCCAGCTTGATGACGCTACCGGGAACAACCGTCAGTGTGGTGTCGCTGCCGTTGACATTGATGGAGCTGGTTAAGTGGGCCGTCAAACCGCCGAAATCCCAGACGCGGTCCTCATTCATCGTGCCGCCGGCGAGGCGCACGTGATCTCCACCCAGGTTGTTGGCTGCAAAAACACCGTCATAAAGCGAGGTGGCGGGGAAGGCCTGGTCGATCGCAACACCTTGATTATCCAAGACACGGAGGTTGCGCAAAATCGGACTTCCGCCGTCAACCTCTAAGCCCTCGGAGGCGCTTTCCGCGATCAAGACATTGGCGATCGTGACTCCATCTCCATCGATGCCTTGGGTGCTATTGATCGAGTAGACACCCCCAAAACCGGCTCCGCCTCCGTAGCGAACCTCGACATGATTCAGTTCGGAGTCGGTGTTGTAGAGGTAGATTCCGTCCCAGTCTCCCGGAGCGGGACTTGTCGCATCACCATCCGCGTTGGAGTCTCCACCGACCGAGTCATCCATGGTGGAGGTAAACACAATCGGTTGGTCCTCGGTACCAATCGCGGTTAACACACCCCGGTTCGTCGCCCCTGCGGAAGAACCAATATTCACGGATGCATCGAGCTTGATGACGCTGCCGGGCGCGACGGTCAACTCTGTTCCGGCACCGTTGAGATTCACGTCGGCAATGACGTGAGCTGGCATTCCGCCAAAGTCCCAGATGACGTCGTCATTGTACGTCTGCGCATTGACTTGAATATGGTCGCCGCCTAGGTTTCCGCGTGCGACCACGCGGTGATAAGTCGGCCGTGTCCCGGTCCGCTCTTCGATCGCTACATCCGTGTTATCAAGCAGCGTGATATCGGTTAACTCGGGTGCCCCCGCAATGACCTCGATGCCTTCACTTTGGTTATTTTGCACCAGCACGTTCGAGAGCGTCATTTGGCGACCATCCGTGCCCGCCGTGGTCGCGTTGATTGCGATCCCGCCGCTGTTGTCGCGACCCCCAAAACGAACACGTACGTTTTCGAGTTGCGTGTCACCGTGGTAGAGATATAAACCCGCCCAGTCACCCGGTGCCGCGTCCGTGGCATCGGCGTCGGCGTTGGAATCTCCTCCAAAACCGTCATCGAAAATGGAGGTCAAGATGATCGGTTCATCGGCCGTCCCGACCGCGTGGATGGCTCCACGATTTGTCGCTCCGGACGATCCTGCAAGATGAACATTGGGAGCAAACTTGAGCACACTGCCGGGAGTAATGGTGAGTGTGGTTCCGGCGCCATTGACGTTGATGTCACCCACGATGTGAGCTGGTAAACCGCCAAAGTCATAGGTCCAATCTTCGTTGTAGGTTTGACCATTGACTCTCACATGGTCGCCGGCTTCGTTACTTCTCGCGATCAGGTTGTCATAAAATGGCCTCACCCCAAAGCCTTCCTCGATCGCCACGTCGGTATTGCCGAACAGCGTTACATTCTTCAGTTCCGGTCTTCCGGCGAAGATCTCGATACCCTCACTCTGATTGCTCTCCACAAGCACCTCGTTGAGTTTGATTTGGCGTCCATTGGTCCCGGGGGTGGTCGTGTTGATCGCAATGCCACCGCTATTGTCACGACCGCCGAATCGGACACGGACGTGTTCGAGTTCGGTGTCACCGTTGTAGACATAGAGTCCTGCCCAATCTCCCGGACCGGGCGTGCTGGCGTCACCATCGTTGTTCGAGTCCCCGCCAACTCCATCGTCAAAGATGGATGTGAAAATGATCGGCTCGCTTATCGTTCCAACCGCATGAATCGCTCCACGATCTGCAACGCCGGACGATGCTGCGAGATGGACATTGGGAGCAAACTTGAGCACACTTCCTGGAACGATCGTCAGCGTGTTGTTGGCACCATTGACATTGACGTCGCCGACGAAGTGAGCCGGAAGACCACCGAAGTCAAACGTCCAGTCTTCGTTGTACGTTTTGCCATTGACTCTCACATGATCGCCCGCTTCGTTTCCACTTGCGATCAAGTTGTCATAGAGCGGGCGCGACACCGAGCTTTCTTCGATCGCCACGTCCGTGTTGCCGATCAATGTCAAATCGGTCAATTGAGGTCGTCCGGCAAAAATTTCAATGCCCTCACCCTGATTGCTCTCGACCAATACATCATTGAGTGTGATTTCCCGTCCATCGGTACCAGCGGTGGTCGTGTTGATCGAGATGCCGCCGTTGTTGTCACGACCGCCGTGTAAGACTCGTACGTGTTCGAGCTGGGAATCTCCGTTGTAGAGATACAGTCCCGCCCAATCTCCTGGGGCGGGGGAACTGGCATTCCCATCCGCGTTCGAGTCGCCTCCAAAGTCGTCGTTGATGGACGTAAACGTGATCGGTTCGACATCCGTTCCAACGGCGACCAACGCACCGCGATCCGCTACGCCGGAACTTGATGCAAAGTGAACGTTGGGTGCGAACTTCAGCGTGCTGCCAGGAGTGATCTCCAGCACGGAACTTGCACCGTTGAGGTTGATGTCGCCGGTGATGTGAGCGGGAAGTTCCGTGAAGTCCCACGTTCGGCTTCCAGTCAGGACTCCTGACGAGAGCTCGATGGCGTCTGCGCCATTACCGGAGACCGCAAGCTCGGAGAACGTCGGCGTGGCGGTGGCCTGCATTCGAATCGCCGCGTCAGTGCTGTCGACGATCCCCACTCGATTGAGTGCAGAGGACCCCGTCAGGATTTCCACGCCATAATCGTCGCTTTGAAGGATGTTGAGATCATTGAACGAAGAAACGTTTCCGCTTGGTGTCGGGTCGGTTGCTTCGTCGAGAACGAGGCTGCCTTCGGTACGACCACCGAACCGGATTTCGGCATGATCGACTTGCCAGTCACCGCCTCGAACGAACAATGCTCGCCAGTCACCCGCCTCCGCAACGGTCGACTCTGTGGTCAAGTCTTCGCCCACCGTTTCATCACGGACACTGGTAAAGATCACCGGGTTCTCTGAGGTGCCGTTGACATCGACGGAGCCGATACCGGCCATCCACCGAGCCGAATTGAATTTGACGACGGTGCCCGGATCGATTTCCAGGTTGACTCCATCCGGAACCGTGACATCGCCGGTCACATGGATGGTGCCATTCCAAACCTCGTCCGCCGTGAGCGTTCCTGAAACTTCCCGGGCGAGGAGTCGTCGCTCTTCGAGCCGCTCGGCGAATACACGTCGTTTTTGGAGACTGCGATGGAATCGGCGACGTTGTTTTTTGGATCCGAGCCAGCTTCGTTTTTCAGCCATGTTTTCCGCGCGTCTTGATGCTTCAAGGAAACTGTGAGCGGATGGCATAGGAGTGTTCAGAAAAACACCCACACCGCTCCTGTGGGAAGGAACGGATCGAATGCCCGCCAGCGGACAGACTTGCGGCCGGCAAGTGACAGAATGCACCGATTTCGCGTGAAATACGGTACCAAACGCGATCAGAACGCTCGAAAGAGGCGTCGATGCGATCAGCCGCTACGGTGACTCGCCCGGCGAATGCGATCCATGATTGCCCGTCCGAGCCCGATCGCGGGGCACGGATCGATCAAAATCACGTCGCAGTCCGATTGATCGGCGCGACGAATCATCGCGAACAAATTTTGAGCGACTTGAGAAAGTTCTCCCGTCTCGGACATCGCGGCGTACCAGCCGAAAGCAGACTGCTGTTGTCGCGTAAGAGGCGCGAGCGACAGTCGCGCCACGCGACTCGGTGAGATTCCGGCCGGCAACTCGTCGGCAGCAAAGTACAAAGGTTTTGTCGGCGAATAGTGCTTGCTCATCCGTCCCGGTGAAGCCTGAACCGCATCGCTCGCTTGGACTTCGTGCTCAATCACAAGTCCGCCGAAGACATCGCACAGCGTCTCGGCCGCAATCGCACCGGCACGAAGTAACTCAGGACTCTCGCCGCCCAAACGAATGATCGTCGATTCCAAGCCGTGTCGACACGCCCCTCCATCGAGAATCATTGACAGCCCCGGCAATTCCGCTTCAGCGACATGCTCGGCTGTCGTTGGGCTGACGTAGTTGGACGGGTTGGCACTGGGAGCAGCGAGCGGGCGTTCGGACTGTCGAATCACTTCGAGCAAAACGGGATGATCGGGAACTCGGATCGCCACCGAGTCGGAACCGGCCGTCAAACCGTTCGGTAGATCCGAGGCACGTGGAAGCACGGTTGTCAGAGGCCCCGGCCAGAAGTCCTTTGCCACTTCGAGCTGTTCTCGCATCCGTTGATCCAACTGACGTTCATCGACGCAGCGCATCGCGGCATCAACGTGATCAACATGCACGATCAGTGGATTATTAGAAGGGCGTCCCTTTGCGGCATAAATCGCGGCAATGGCGTCAGGGTTGGTCGCGTCTCCGGCCAATCCATAAACCGTCTCGGTGGGAACTGCCACAATCTGGCCGTCTCGCAACTTGGAGGCCGCCTCGGCAATCGCATCGGCCGTTGCCGGAGTAATGGGAACCATCGTCACACTTGAAGTGCTGCGCGTTGCTTTTCCGTCAGCTCGGCAATGCCCTTCTTTGCAACCGAAATCATGGACGTGAGCTCGGCATCGTCAAACGTGGCTTCTTCCCCGGTGCCTTGGATCTCGACGAACTTTCCACTGCCGGTCATGACAACGTTCATGTCCACATCGGCGGAGTAATCGAGTTCGTAATCCAAATCCAATTGCACGCCGCCGTTGACGACCCCCACACTAATCGCGGCGATGGAATCCAGCAGCGGTCCGTCTCCGATCTTGCTGCCGGGCACCTCGGCGGCAACGGCCTTGGCGAGTGCAACGAAGCCTCCGGTAATCGACGCGGTGCGAGTCCCGCCATCGGCCTGCAAGACTTCGCAGTCGACCACAATCGATCGTTCACCCAGTGCTTTGAGATCAACGATCGCGCGTAATGAGCGTCCGATCAATCGCTGAATTTCGGTGGTCCGTCCGTCCACCTTGCTGCGCTCGCGTCGTTTGCGCGGCACGGTGCTCCCGGGCAGCATATTGTATTCCGCCGTGACCCAGCCTTTCCCTTTCCCTTCCAGCCATGGCGGAACGTTTGCCTCCACCGATGCGGTGCACAGCACCAGCGTCTTCCCGCTCCGGTACAGCACGCTCGCGGGATGATGTTCCAAGTAGTTGAGTTGAATTTCGATGGGACGAAGACAATCAGCGGCGCGGGAGTCGGACATGGATCGTTTCGGTTTCAAGTGGAGTGGACGGCGTAAGACAGGATTAAAATTCCAGACACCCTAAGAGACATTGTTTGTGATCCAATCGCGGGCGAGCAACCAGACGAGCAAACCTTTCTGGGCGTGCATTCGGTTGCCTGCTTGCGCGATCACGGCACTCTGTGGACCATCGATAACTCCGTCGGTGATCTCCTCACCGCGAACTGCCGGCAAGCAATGCAGCACACGAGCGGAGGAAGGTGCCGCCTTCATCAACGTTTCGTTGACTTGGAATTCCGAGAACGCCTCCCGACGTGCCGCCATTTCGGCTTCCTGTCCCATGCTGGTCCAGACATCCGTGTAGATGGCATCGGCGGTGCCGACAGCCAATGCGGGATTGTGCTCCGTTTGGATCTCCGCGCCAGGGTAGTGCTTGCTGAGTTTCTTGATCCAATCGACGTCCATTTCGTAGCCGGCTGGACAGGCGAGCGTGAACTTCATGTCGAGCATGGCACAAATCAGTGCCAGTGAATGGGCGACGTTGTTTCCGTCTCCCACGAAGACAAAGTGCTTGCCGGACAAGTCACCGTCGCATTCCTCTTGAATCGTCAACACATCCGCCAGCGCTTGGCAGGGATGACAGAGGTCGGTCAATCCGTTGATGATCGGCATGGCATCAAAGCTGGCCAACAACTCGACTTGCTCATGCGACTTTGCGCGACACACCACGGCATCGACGAACTGACCCAGCACCTTCGTGAAGTCCGAAGGTGATTCGCGTTTTCCCCAGCCGACGTCTTCGCCGAGGAACAGGCTGTCGCCGCCGAGCTGTGACATACCGGCTTGAAAACTCACCCGTGTTCGCAAGCTCGGCTTGGCAAACAGCAACGCGATCACTTGGTTCTGCAAGATACAGGGCCGATCCCCTGCAAGCATCTTTTGTTTGACGACCGCCGCCGTGCGCAGCATCAGTTTCAGATCACTCGGATCGACGTCAAAAAGCGAGAGAAAATGTTGCATGGGAAAATCACGTCTCCTGAAATCAGAAAGTGTTCAGGTCACAGAACATTGGCAACGGGTTCGGTTCGCAAGTGAAACCATCCGTAGCCGAGGAGTGGAGCAAAGTGAATCGGGACCGGCCGTCATCGCTTGTAGATTTCGGTTCCGACACCTTGGGAGGTATAGACTTCCAACAGCAGCGAGTGTCGGAGTCGCCCGTCAATGATGTGTACTTTCCCAACGCCACGACCAAGTGTCTCCAAACAGGCTTCGACTTTGGGAATCATGCCGGCATCAATGACACCGTCTTCAATTAACTCGCGCGCTTCCGTTTCGCTTAGCGAATGCATGATGGTCTCCGCATCGTGTTTATCGCGGCGGACACCATTGACGTCGGAAAGGAAGACCAGTTTCTCGGCGCCGAGTGCTTGAGCAACCGCCATGGCAGCGGTGTCGGCATTCACGTTCAGACCCTCGCCGGATTCGGTCTCGCAGAAACTGGGGATGATTGGAACTTGATCGGTGTAAAGCAATCCTTCGATGACATCGCGATCAACTCGGGTGACGGTTCCGACGTGCCCCAGGTCTTCCCCGCCGGGTAACTGAAGCGGTTCGCCAAAGAGAACGTTGGTACTGTGGACCGATAAGTTCATGGCGCGACCGCCGAGTCGTTCGATCTCTTGGGTCAACGACTCGTTGACTTCGCCGGCGAGCACCTTGCGGACTACTTCCAAGGTCGCGTCATCGGTAAAACGTCTGCCGTGGATGAATTTCGGCTCAATTTTCGCCTCGGCAAGTGCACGATTGATGGCTTTGCCGCCTCCATGAACCACGACGGGTTTCATCCCAACCGTTTCCATGAAAATGACATCGATCAGGATATGCATCAACGCGCTGGCATCATCGAGGACGCTGCCGCCCAACTTGATGACGGTCGTCTTGCCGCGAAACTTCCGGATCCACCCCATGGCTTCGATGAGGGTGTCGGCTTTTGCGATCGCTTCTAGCACTCAGAATACTCCCGGGCAACGACGGCCCTCCGAGCATTGAAAAACCACGCATGCTAGGGGGCGGTCACGTACCGGTCAAGTCGGTGCCAATTGCTTCATTTCCCGAACAAACCGGGCATAACCGCCCGTGGAAAAGTGCGCTTTTTTTGGCAGAAACCAAAATCCACTTTGGTCCACCGTCAACACCAGTCCACGCGAGGTTCGTTGCCATCGGTCCACGTCGAGCGGCGACTCAAAATCGCCCCGCGAACTGGTCAACTTCATCTTCCGAGCTTCCACGCGAAACTCACACTCAACGCCCGGAGTGATCCCGAATTCGCTTAGCCGCAGGTCGATCCGGCTGGACGGTTTGTAAATGGCAGCTTTGTAACAGACAAACGCCAAAACCATCACGAGACCCTCGCTGGCGAGCATCGTGACATAGCCACCGCCGGGGATCCTTGAATAGGCGACGGCGGGCACCCAGATCGCCAACGCGACCATCGCGAGCGAGAGAATGGTCAATCGCGTGCCGTACTTACGAAGCAAGAATTTTGATTTCGCATGTTCCAGCTGGGAACGCGTCAGATGAAATCGTGCCACTAGCTCTCCGTCATCGGAGAATGCAAGCGGTTCCGAGGGCGGTTTGTAGGGATTGATCATGGTGCTGGGAAGAAACGGTTGAACCCCTGTACCCCGTGTGGGGAGAGCCACCGTGGCAAATGGGCGCTGGTCTCCGACACCCAGCCGGGAGCGTAACGGATTTTCCCGTCACCTGCTCAAAGCGCGACCTAGCTTTCCAGCGGTCGAGTGATTTCGACGTACGGCCCGGCTCCCCCATCCAGCCCCCAATCATGCTTCGCTGCTCCGCACTTCGCAAACTGTACGAAAACCATCTGGCGGTCGATGGGGTCACCTTTTCACTGGAGCCCGGTCAGATCGGCGGGTTGGTGGGGCCCAATGGTGCCGGCAAGACGACGACGATGCGTTGCCTCGCGGGCCTGATTCCTGCGACCGACGGTGAGTTGTCGGTTGCCGGATACAACTTATCCGAGGGCAACGCCGGCAACTTGCTTGAGCTGAAACGCCGCCTTGCCTATGTCCCCGACGATCCGCCCTTGTTCGACGACTTGACGGTGGGCCAGCACCTGGAGTTCATCGGACGCATTTACAGCGTCACCGAACACCGCCGGAAATCCGCCGAACTGCTCGAGTACTTTCAACTCAGCGATAAAGTCAACGCGGGGGCGACGACACTGTCGCGGGGCATGCGACAAAAACTGGCGATCGCCTGCGCCTATCTCTATGACCCGGCCGTGTTACTACTCGATGAACCGATGACGGGTCTGGACCCGCCCGGTATCCGCGCCCTTTTGCAGTCGATCAAGGCACGCGCCGAAGCGGGCGCGACCGTGATTCTGAGTAGTCACTTGCTGGCCATGATCCAAGACGTCTGCACGCACCTGATTGTGATGCAGAACGGTGGCCTGCAGTACTTCGGCGCGGTGGAAGAACTCCGCACGCAGTTCCCCAACGCAACTTCGCTGGAACAAGCCTACTTCGAAGCCACCACTGCCTTGCCGGTTTAGAACCCAGCACCCACTGAGAGGCGATACCTCCCACTCATGTCTGCACCTGAAAAGCATCTCGTTTGGCTAACGTCACGACGCGGTTTCTTTCGTTTCCGGCGTGCACTGGATCGAATGCGATCACCACGGCGAATCGTGGCAACGCTGTTGGCGATTTTCTTCATTGGCGCTTACGTGATGAACGGGTTTCTCGTGCTTGCAACCCGCAGCGCGGCGGATCCCGAATCACTGCGTCTCTGGCTCTCCGGCGGCATGGTGCTCTATCTCATCTACCACGCGGTTCGTTGCGTGTGGACGGAGCGGCAAGCCGACTTGGAATACACCGACGCAGAGTTGCTTTGGCTTGGGGGAGCTCCCCTGAAACGCTCGCGTTTCGCGGCCTACAAGGTCAACACGGTGATGTTCTCGGCGTTACTCAAAACGTTCTTCCTCGTCATCGCGCTCGCTCCCGACGCCGCCCACGCCGGCTTGTTGTTTATCGGTGTCTTCGTCGCGCTTGTCTTGCTGGAAACGGTGCGAATGATTTGGCAGCGAGTTGTCTCCGGGCTTTCACAGCGACATCTCTACATCGCGCGCGGCTCATTGGTGATTCTTGCCGTCGCAGCGGTCGTCCAGTGGTTCGCCCAACTGATTCACATCACGCCTCCGGGTTCGCAACCGGGCGCGTACGTCTTGAGCAGTTTTCGCGCCATCGGAATGGTGGCCTCCAGCGATGCCATCCAGTGGCTGGCCTTACCCTGGCGTCCCGCGGCATTGCTGGCAACAACCACCGTGATCACCTCACAGACTGCGGTCCAGTTTCTCGCGTCAATCACATTGGTGCCGTTTGCCATTTGGATGCTCGTTCGCATCGACGCGTGGGCACAGCATTCCACGCTGCTTCGCGAACAGGACAACCTTCGCAACGGAAGTTACGTTCGCGATTCCGATACCGCCGGTCGTGCCTTGGTCGAACTCGAAGCAGACACGATGGCGGAAGGCCTGGATCGTTGGGTTCCAACGCTGCTCCATGAAAGTGTGGCACTGATTTGGCGTCAGGCATTGGCGATTCGAAAGTACAGCGGCACGATTGCGATGAGCTTTGTCGTGCCATTGATCCTCTGCTTGTCGCCATTGATGACCGGCACCATCGGCAATCAATGGGGCTTTGTCATCGCGGGCATTGGGCTGTGTACGATGCTGCTGGCGCCGCCCGCGTTACGGCTGGACTTTCGTCGTGATCTGAAACGAGTATTGCTTCTCCGCGCGCTGCCGCTACGGCCGATCCATGCCGTCCTCGGTCAACTCACACTGCCGGTCTTGATCACAGTTGTTTTTCAGTGGACGACCTTGGGAATTGCAGCAGCAGCCATTCATCCGGGCTGGGGACAGGTCTTGGGCTGGGGCGGAATGCTATCTGCCCTCGCGGTGTTTACGTTCGCCGCCGAGAACGCACTCTTTCTGGTTTACCCACACCATGAAAATGCGCAGGGCATCGGCATGGTCGTTCGCGCGAACGTCATGTTTCTTGGCAAAGCAACCTTGATCGCGGCATCCGTCGGGGCACTCCTCGTCTGGGTTACCGTTTGCCGAGCCGTCTTTTCGGAATCGCTTTCGGTTGCCGCGTACGTCACCGGTGCGATCTCGGCGACGTGGACCCTCGCCGCGGCAGCCGTCGCCGTGACAGCATGGTGTTGGAGCCGCTTCGACATCTCAATCGACATGCCGCCGGAGTAGCGTGCCTTGTTTCTGAAGTCCTCGACTTCAAAGGGGGCTGACGACGACACCTCGCTCGAGACTACGATGCGACAAGTGCGCGTTTCTAGCCGATCACCGCGCATCACCTCGCGGATCTGATTGCTTTCAGAATCTGGCACAGCGGCTTTCTTCTCGAACTTGAATGAGGATTCAAATGGTATCTCCGTGGGAACTCAAGACCCAGCTTTTTGATTTGACACGATCCATGGCCGCTGAGATGGCACTCGGTATACCAGACGAGCACTTCAATGAACCGCGTGGCGGAAGTAACAGTCCCAAGTGGATCACGGGCCACTTGGCGTTGGGAATGGATTTCGGACTTAGCCTTTTGGGTGAACCGACTGCTGCGATCGCAGGAATGATGCCCGATTATGGCCCTGGAAGTCCCGGTGGACGTGTGGAGGATTCGCGAACACGCGAAGACTTGGTGGAGCACATGAAAAGGACTGGCGATGCCCTCAGGGAGAAAGTCGCAGTAGCGACGGAAGAGCAACTGCGGCAGCCGCAGACAACGCCGTTTTTGCAGAAGGAACTGCCAACCGTTGGCGGATTGCTCGCACACGTCTACACGACGCATATCGCGCTCCATTTGGGACAACTTTCGCAAATTCGTCGTGAACTCGGACTTCCCAGCCTCTATCAGTTTTAAACCCACGAATCCGAACCCGCTTGCTCAGTCGCGACTTGCCCTTGCTCCACCGCGACCTGAGTCATTCGCCAACTATCGCGAAGCGCGACCAGCGAGATACCTGTCGCTAAGATCAAGCTGCCGGCGACCAGAGCACGTCGTCGGCCAGTGCACTGGCCGAATCGTATCGTCGCCCGCGATCTTTTTCGAGCGTTCGCATAACGATCCAGTCTAGTTCACCCCGCAAATTCTTTCGCAAGGTGTCGGGTCGTGACGAACAATTGCTGGCAACCGTGGTGGCGGTGTCGGCGTCGAGAGTTTGCACCAGATTCGACGGGCAAATCGGTTCTTTTTCGCGGATCATTTTCCGCATTCCGTCAAAGCCCGCGTCTCGGATCTCTTGGGAACGGCTGACCGATTGCCTTCGAGACGCCAAAGTCGATTACTTTCGGCACGGGGATCCCATCGTGGAGCGTGACCATTACGTTGCTGGGCTTTAAATCCCGATGGATGACTCCCTTTTGGTGGGCGTGATGGACCGCTCGGCAAACCAACGCGAACAGACCGAGTCGCTGCTCGGTGGAAAGATGATTGACGTCGGCGTATTCGGTCACCGGGATGCCCCTGACCAGTTCCATCACCAAATAAGGACGTCCCGATTGGGTAGGAAACCTCTTGGGTATTTGTTCGACTTTTATCAATGCGATTTTGAGCGACCGAATTCTCACGATCGATCGAACTTTTCTTGAAGACCAATCATTTAACGCCGCAGACCATCAGTTGCACATGCTGTCGGAG
>JBCBOO010000106.1:0-20617 GCA_039821235.1 Planctomycetota bacterium | reverse complement strand
TATGTTCCCGGGCGCAAGCCACGGAACGAGAAGACACCTTCGACGTCGGTCATTACCACGGAAGCTTCTTCGGCTGTTCCGCTTAAGAACGACTCGGGCGTCAGTGGGTTCCCAAGCTCATCGCGTAGTTCGACACGAATGGACTCCAGTGGAACGTCATCGGTCGTGTAGCGGCCATCCTTGTAGTCGCGAAGATCTTCGGCCGCGATCTCGGTTTCCGTTTCAAGGGTCGGCCCGTCGATAAAGACGCGTCCGCTGATGGTGGCCGGGGGGATTTCCGGAAAGTCATACTCGACGGCATCGATTCCGCTGCCGATTTCAATCCCGGTCATCCAGTCGTCGCCGGTGATGGTTCCCCCACGCGATCCGATGAGCTGTCCGCCATGGAAGAAGCCTTCGGGTTGCTGCTGGCGAACACCGTAAACGTCTCGCTCAAGGCCGCCAAATTCGTAGCTTCCATCGGCGCCCGTCTGTGTCTGCCGGATCACCTGGCCTTGATCGTCCACCAGTTCCACCGTGACGCCCGCGATGGCAGCTTCACCGGGATCTTGTTCTTGGTTCTGATTGCGATCCGCCCAAACCGAACCGGCAATGGAACCCGGCTGATGTTCACAGAAGAGGTAGTCCGTGGCGGCTTGGCCGGGTGTTAGCGTTACCGACAGCAGGTCGACGCCCAGCACTAAACCGCCGGCAGACCCGAGACGCTGTCCGCCTTGAAGGTATCCCTCGGGTTGATTTTCAAAGATCGTGTAGGTCCCACCGCGCAGACCGCTGAACTCGTACCGCCCCTCGGAATCCGTTAGTGTCTGGTCAACGGTCGTTCCGCTCGCATCACGCAGTTCGATGAGGACGCCCGAGAGCCTTGGCTCCTCCGCGTCGACGATGCAGTCGCCATCATGATCGACATGAACGATCCCGGAGACCGATGCGGGAGGTTGTTCACAGAAGTCGTAGTCGGTTCCATCGATACCGGCGGCAAGTGCGATGGCGGAGATTTCATTTTCGCCGACCGTTCCTCCTTCGGAGCCCGATTTGGCACCACCATCAAACCAGCCGTCGGGTTGAATCTGCTGGATCGAATAGCGTCCTGACGGGAGGTTGGTAAAGCGATAGATGCCTTCCGCGTTGGTCTCTGTCTGGGCGACGAGTTCACCGTTTTCGTTGTACAACTGGATGACAACGCCTTCCAAGACGATTTCGTCGGGGTCACGGATGCAATCGCCATCGCGATCTTCGTGAACCAGTCCGGAGAGCGATGCGGGTGGGACTTCGCAGAAATCGTAATCCACGGCGCTCACGCCCGAGCCGAGGACGATGTCACGGATTTCGTTGGTTCCCGCAATGCCACCTTCAGACCCGGGGCTGACGCCGCCATCAAAGACACCGGACGGTTGGTCTTGGACGACGCTGTACCGTCCCGGGATCAGGTTGTCGAATTGGTATCGGCCCTGTGCGTCGGTGACGGTTTGGGCCACTTGGACGCCGCTGTCATCGAACAATCGGATCGTGACACCCGCGAGGTCTTGCTCATCTGGGTCGCGAATGCAGTCTCCATCCAAGTCCAAATGAACGCGGCCGGAAAGCGATGCGGGCAAGATTTCGCCGAAGTTGTACTCGACACCCGAAAGGCCTTGAGGAAGGTTGATGCCAAAGAAGCGATCATTCGCGACCGACCCTGTCGGTACACCGGCGATGGTTCCAAGAGAGTCGCCGCCATCAAGGTAGTCGGCGGGTTGTTCTTGACGAATTTCATAGTTGCCCGGCGGAAGTCCGCGAAACTCGTACCGTCCCTCCGCGTCGCTGATCGTCGTTTGAACGACATCGCCGTTTTCATCGACGAGCATCACGGTCGTGTTCGGGATGCCGGCCTCGCCATTGTCGCGGACACCGTTTTGCGAGGCGTCGTAGTAAACCCAGCCGGATAGGTTTGCCGGCGCGATCTCACAGAAGTTGTATTCGACACCGACATCGGCGGGCGACAAGGTGATGCGGCTGATCATCATGCCACTTTCGGAGTCGCCCAAACGCACGCCGTCGATCATCCCTGGAAACGCACGTCCATCGATCAGCCCATCGGGAGTGTATTGAACGATGCGGTATTCACCGGGTTCAACGTCGGTGAAAGAGTAACTGCCGTTGGCGGTCGTTGAGACGCGCGAGATCACGTTTCCATCGGGTCGCTGCAGTTCAACGAGGACGCCTTCAAGAGGTTCATCTGATCCGGGTTGGAGTTCACCCGTGCAGTCTGCCCCGGGGGCTGCCAAGTAAACAAAACCGCTGATTTCTGCATAAGCGATCTCGCCAAAGTTGTACTCGATGCCGACATCACCACCGCGAAGCGAGATTCCGCGAATCGCATCGCCGGGATTTTCGGCTACGCCGACCGTCACGCCGGAGATTGTACCGGCGCTATCCAAGCCATCGAGCAGCCCCGCTGGCTGGTTGACTTCGATGACTTCGTATTGCCCTGGACGCAGGCCCGCAAACGAGTACGCACCCGATGCGTCTGTCACGGCGTCAACGGAGTCTGCGGCGGTGGAGGATCCGACCGGCACCAAACGAACGGTGACACCGGCGAGTCCACTCTCGGTGGTCTGACGGATCCCGTCGTTGTTGTCGTCGCGATAAACAAATCCGCTAAGTGACGCCGGACGGGCTTCGGCGAAGTTCATTTCCACGGCATCGGTGTCACCCAAAGGCAACGCGATTTCCGTCAAGACATTGTCACCCTCGGCGATCCCGGTGGATTGGCCGCCGACGCTGCCGGGGAACGCGCCGACACTGAACAAGCCTACCGGCTGGGTTTGGATGACTTGGTAGTTTCCAGGCGTCAGCGGGAGTGACCTGGAAAACTCGTAGTAGCCGTTTGAGTCGGTCGCCGTTCGGAATCCAGTGTCTTGATAGACTCCTGAATCAGTTTGCATCGCGAGCGAGAGCTGCACGCCCTCAATGCCACTTTCGAAGTCTTGCCAGATGGCATCCAAGTTGTCATCGAGCCAAACGTGACCGCTGATGGAAACCGGTTTTGCTTCTTGGGTCACCTTGTCAAAAGCAGCGGCGCTGCGGTTGGGGCGACTATCTGGTCCGTCGCCATCGTCCGCCGGCAGATTGAGATCTCCCTGCTCCGGTAATTCATAGTCATTTCGGAAAATCGCATCTGCGGAAGCGGTCTCGAAATGTGGCGCCTCGAACATCGCCTGCAAGATCGAGTTCTGAAACTCTTGGCCCGAAGTGATCACGTCCAGCGACTCGTTGAACTGGTCTTCGTCACCTTGCACGTAGGGGACGAGCACCTCGTCGACATCCAGCGTGAACTCCAAGCGGTCACCGGCTTGGAATCCATTGAACTGTAAGATCAACTCTTGGCCGCCATCGGCGACACTCGCGCTGACCGTTGGTTGGCGGCCACCGTCGGCTTCGATCGAGACGATTTGAAAGGGATGGGCGGAGCTTTTCCCAAGCCCACCGGATTGGGTGTCAAAGATGGGGTCGCCGATGGAGATCCCGTCACCGAACTTGTCGGTATTGATTCGCAGTTCACTGAGTACCGTGTCCGCCGCACCGCCGTTGAAGGTGAGCAGGAAACGATCCCCACGAGAGTCGCTGCCGACGTCGTTGTCCGATTCCAAGTAATCGGTTTCTAAATACACGACGCCGACATGAATCGGATCGGCGGCAAGCAGTTCTCGTCTTTCCAAGACCTGAGGGACCGCGACCCGGCGTTTGGGGTCAGGGCTATTCGGTCGTCGTTGTTGACGATGTCGCTTTCGTTTCCAAATCACGCGTCGGCACCTCCGTGTGCCCGATTTATCGATCCAGCGGGTTTTGCCGTTCGGCGATGCGTTCGCGCCCGCCACTCAGCCCCGTCAATTGCCATCGTCGCAGCGTTGCGTCATAACCACCTGAGAGCAGCAATTCGCCACTGCAGGTCAGCGCGGCGACCGACCCGGTGTGTCCTCGCAACGCTTCGGTCGCGCGTCCTTGTTCGCAATCCACGATTCGGACGACGTTGTCGCTGCCCGACACCGCGAGGTGTTGTGCGTCGAGGACGCTGATGGCGAACAGCTTTCCGTTGGCGACGTTGATACGTGATTGAACGGCTTGCTTCTCCGTATCAAACAGCACCACGCGACCGTCTTCGGCAACGCTCGCCACCACCGGCGAGTCGCCGAGAAAGGCGAGCGAGTGAATGCGTCCGCTATGAACTGCAAAGTCACCGATGAGTTTCCCCGTCGTACGATCAAACAAATGCAGCTGACCGCTGCGTCCGCCGACGACGAGCAGTTTTCCATCCGAGCGGTATGCGAGCGCACGCAAGTCCGTGCAGTCGCATTGGGCTTGCGGGCGGCTGAGACGCTTACCGCGAGCGAAAAGGTAGACTTCGTTCTTGAAGCCGACGGCCGCGAGCTCTTTTCCATCAGGCGAGAATCGGACACATGCGAGAGCCAAGGATCCTTGCATCCGTTGCCGAATACGAAACTCCCGTTGGCAGTCCCAGACGATCAACTGCCCATCATTCCCTGCGGATGCGAGGTAGCGTCCGTCCTCGGAAAAATCCATCGTGCGGATCAGATCCGTGTGCTCTTGCAGCGTCGCGACCGTCCCCAAGGAGGTGGCGTCCAAAATGCGGATCGCATGATCGTCGCCCGCCACGGCAATGAACTTGCCCTGCGCGTCAGCCGTCATCGCGCGGACGATCGTGTTCTTGAAATCACGACTGACCGGCGTCAAGACGATCGGCTTGCTGGCCTTTGCGTAGACCAAACGCCCCTGCTGCGGGTTCACAGCGACCTGTTGCGATGCCGGTGGAGCAGCGATGGCGGAATGGAACGGCAGAACGACCGAACCGGCGATGAGTCCCTTCGTCAGCAAGCTGGTGCGCAGCATGCATCGTCGTGAAACTCGCCGAGGACCTGTGTCCATTCGGCGTCCGTTGTTCGTATCCTTTGGCATCGCGAAACCTCCTCCTGCCCTCGAATCGGCGCGGCAAAACACCCTTCCTACTTCGGCGGTTATGGCTTGGTAACATGATCCGATATTGCCGCTGAGAGCAGCTTTCGGGATGCCGGTCGCTTGTGGTAGCGAATCTCAGTTGTCGCGCCCCTGCCGGCGAACCTAGTCAAACGCGGTCCGTGATCGCAATGCGGAAGCCACTTCTTTGCCAGCAATTGGCCTTGGGAGAGCTCTGTTTCGGAGTTCGCTTTTGAGTATCCTCGGTGCTTTTCAAGAAGGAGCCCCACGTGAATCAAACCTACTCCGCGTCTGTCTCGATCAAGTCCGTCGCCGACACGTGCGTCCTGGTGGCCTTGTTATTGGGAAGCTGGTTCTCAGCCACCATCGTCGTGGCGCAAGACCCCGTTCCCGTTGACGCGTCAAAACTGGCGTTCTACCCGGATCGGTGGAAAGCGGCGGACGTGGATTTCAATTTGCTCGGTTGGGAGGGGGAGGACGTCGTCTTTTTGACCCAAAAGGGCGATTACGACAAAGAGCAACTGGCAGCCTTTGTCGACGTCCTGGATCAAGGCTGGCGAACCCAATTGGAATTGGTCGGCAAGCCACCCGTCGCTTTCCGTCAGTTCAATGGCAAGCCGACGATCTGTGCCTTGCCCAAGTCAAACCTCTCGTGTGGGTATGGCTGTGGTTACGTGGGCGCGACCGGGATCGAGGTCGCGGGTTTCTACAACAAAGACTGGCCGGCATTTCGAGCCGATCCTGAAGCGTTTGCGCATTACTACTTCTATGAGATGGGGCGCAATTTCTTTGTCTACGGTCAGAAGCATTCGCTGTTCACCACCGGATACGCCGTCTTTATTCGATACGTCTGCATGGACCGTGTCGGCTGCAAAGACTCCGACCAAAAAACGCGCGACACGATCGAGCGATGTGAAGCGATTTATGCGGCTTCCGACGTCCGATTTATGGACGCGTTCACGGACCTTGGAGCGGGTGAGAAGCGAAATCGTCTTCGGGACGCCAGCGGCAAGACTCTCGCGCCGAGCGACCAACCCGTGATGTACGCCACTGCGATGTTGAAGCTGCGGAAAGACCATGGCGGCGATGAATGGGTCAAACGATTTCTCCATCGCATGCATGACTGCAAGGCTTATCGGGCGACGGACGAGGCATCGGCGATGGGTCAGTGTTTCAACTGGCTCGTTTGCGCGTCCTCGGCTGCGGGCGAGGACCTGACGCGTGTTTTTGCCGACCGTTGGCGGATGCCGATCAGCCCGGAACAACGGGAAATCATGAAGCAGGTTGATTGGGGATCAAGCGAGCTTGCCGTCGCCAAGGTCGTCGATCAATTGCTAGCCGCAGGCGAAGAAGACTAACGCCCTGGGTGCCGTGCCGTCCTTACCGGCAGCATCAGCGCGGAATGGTAACGATCCCTCGCTAACCAGTGCCTCGTCAATTTTTAAAATTAGGGTGGGCTTTTTAGTAGCACGGCTCTCCGAGCCGTGAGGACTCAGCTCGGAGAGCCGAGCAACTCTCTTTGCGACCCGAAAATTAAATTGAGACAAAGCACAAGCAACTAGCGGCCTTTCATCCGATGGGGCCGGTCGGCTCTTCGTTCGGGTGCGTGAAGCTTGAGATAAGGAAGTTCCTCTTTGTCGATCGGTGCTTCATCCGTTGGATCAGGTTCGATGACTGCCAAGCCATCGGCGACGTTGTCGGATGCGCCACGCGAACCAAGCCTTGGTTTGAAGAATTTGCCCAAGGGCCCCGCGAGCAACGCCGGCAAGAGGATCAAGTCGCCGATCAATGCGGCGGACAGCAAGACCAGCATCAGGGTGCCGAAGCGTTGTGTCGGCGTGAAGGTTGAGAGAGCAAAGACGAACAGCCCGATCCCACCGACGATCGTTGTTTGCGTCATCGCAGGGCCGACCCGTCGGTAGGTCATCTCCACCGCTTTGACACGGTCGTATCCCTTGTCAAGAAACGACCGAAACCAACTGAGGAAGTGAATCGTGTCGTCCACCGCGACACCCATCGCGACCGATGCGGTCATCATGGTTCCGATGTCGATCAAACGCCCGAAGTGTCCCATCAACCCAAAGATCAACAGCACGGGGAACATGTTGGGAATCATCGAAACCGCACCCGCCATGAAGCCGGATCCGAAGTTTCGTGGCGCGAGCATCGGCAGCGGAGACCGCGCCGGGTTGAGCAAGACCACCATCACGATGGCGATCAAGATGAAGGCCAAACCGATCGATTCGACCAGGCTGCCAAGCAGTGTCCGCTGGGCTTTATAAACAACGGGAACGGCGCCGGTGTAAACGACTTGCATCGCTCCTCCGCCGGAAACCACTGGCGTGCGGTCGTCGGTGAGTTCATGTTCGATGGTGCGCGAGAGGATCTCGGTACCGTTGACCCATGCTTTGGCCTCCGCCATGGCCTGGCTCGGCGCAGGATCGTCTCCGACCCAAACTACGACATCGGCTCGCTTGAGCACTTTCTGCCAGAGCTCGCCACCAATTTCGATCGGTTTTTCCGTGTTGGCCGGATCCATCCAGATCGCCTGCCGCACACGCTCGCCACGAAGCAATTCGTCCAGGGTCGCTGCGTAAATGGTACCCGTCTCAATCCGATCATTGAGTTCTTGCTCCTCACTTTCTGCTTCGGCGATCAACGTTGAATCACTCAGTGCGTCGGGGCGTGGGCGTCCCATTAAGACGATGACGGGAGATTTGGATACCTCGCCGTCGGCCTGCAACGTCGCAAGTTGCTCAAGGATTTGGTGCCGCGTTTCGTAGGCTCGCAGAACCGGTTCGACGGACGTGCGAAGCGTCTGGATGAACATGCCATAGTCGACGTCCGAGAGCGCACCGACTCGGAGGCTGATTCGCCACAGCTCGCTGTCACGGAACGGACCGGATTTCTCCAAGCGGACGTAGTCGTTGGTCAGCAATTCGGCTCGACCGCGTCGCAACTCGCTAACGTATTGTGCACGAACCGGGTTCCATCCATTGGTGACGCCCGGCAACGGTTTCAGAAATGTATTGATTCCGGTAACGCTGCCGACGACTCCCAATCCGGGTTCACCGAGCGTTTCATGAACGACGTGACTGATTCTCGCGACCGCTTCGACGCGTTCGAGGATGTCCAGCTGAGCGAGTGCGTTGTTCGAGGATGGCGTTTCACCCTTGGCATCGTTTTGGCTGGTGTCGTCTTCGCCGGAAATCGGATCGCTTTGCAGTTCCTTGGGAACGCGGAGAACCAACTCCATCGGGACGAGTTTCCCGAAATTGGCTTCCAGCCAGCCGTAGTCGCGAATGATGCGGGCGCCTGGGTCAAACAGTTTCAGCAACTGGACCGAGGTTTCGATCTTGCGCAGTCCCCAAGTCGATGCCAACAGGACTGCAAGGCACGTGGCGGTGACCAGTCGATGGTGGCGGCAGATCCAGGCTCCGGTCGCAGCCCACCGATCAGAAAGCCAAGACTCTTGGACTTCTGCGGCCTCATTACTTGAGTCCGTTTTTGACGTGTCACCAGAAAGGAAACGCGAGTTCGATTCCGAGATGAAGATCTGAAGCGCGGCGGGCAAGTAAGAGAAAAGAATGGCAAGCGTGGCGATCACACCGATGGCGGCATAAAAACCAAAGTTGCTGATCGGTGCGAGGTTGCTGGTGTAGAGCGACCCGAGTCCGATTGCGGTCGTGAGTGCCGCGAGTGCACAGGGGAACAGAGCGTGCTTAAGTGCTCTCCCCGCCGCTCCACTGCGTCCGCCGCCACGCACTTCATCTCGGTAGTAGTTGATCACGTGGATCGCCCCCGAAAGCCCGAGGACGTAAACCAGTGACGGCATGCTCATCAGCACCGCGTCGACTCGGCCGCCGGTCCAGCTGACGAATGCCATACTCATCAATGCCGCTGCGCCGCCGACGACAAACACCATCAACGTGACTTTGACGCTGGCGAAACAAAGGTAAGAGAGGAACGCGCCGACGAGCACGCTGTAACCAACCAAGCGAACGAGCGTGATCGAGCCTTCTTCGTCGATGGCGATATTGTCGACCGGTGGTCCACCGAGTCGCAGCGGAGGCACGCCCGCGATCGAGTCGACTTCCTTTCGGTTAAACGGCGGCGGCGCCATCGATGGCGGTGCGGCAGGCTGAATACCGGAGTCGCGTGCGAGTTCCAACAGTCGGCCGCGCGGTGCGCCCATCACGCCGCGACCGAGGGCGTAGGCAAGGTTGTCTTCCGCGATGTCTGTGAGCGTGAGCAGCAGTGCGGTTTGCCGTGGCGGTGGTTCAACGCCCGTCGCATCGAACACCGCGTACCAAGCCTTCGATTGCTGGGGCGTTTCCGCCGAGACCAATCGATCTAAATCACCGTCATAGTTTTCGTCCAGATGTTGCGCGAGCGCTTTCGCAGCGATTGCATCAAAGTTCTCCGGCAGGTCACTCCGGTCCTGTTCAGGCAGTACGCCACGAAACGATTCCGGTGTCCAGTCGAACTCCGGTGGAACGGCGGGCGCGAAGAGCGAACCCGTCAAACGTTCAATCGCGCGGCGTTTGGCGACGGTGGCCCGCATGGTGGGATCTGTGAAATCCACCGGCCAGAGCAGACCGCCTTCCTTGGCCAATTCACGAACGAGCGAATCACCCGTCTCCACCGTCTCGAACATCGGTGCGCACAGCCGAGACTTCTCGTTATAGAACGGATTGGTTTGGTCAGGATCTTCGGAGCCAAACGCGGCGACGAAGGTTCCTTGCAGCTCGTGCTTCCCAAGGCTTCGCTTGATCGCGCGGGTCAGTCCCGCGGGACCGTTCGATTTCCCTTCCCAACGATGTAAGTGTCCGTTGGGCAAAATGTAGTACCAGCGACCTTCCGTCGTCGCGAACCACTTTTCATTTTTACCGCCCCAGTTGTCAAGCGATCGTGGTGCCGGCAGCAGTCCTAAACGGACTCCGTATTCTTTGGCCGAGCGAAAGTCAGCTGCGAGCTCGGGGTCATCGATTCCCTTGGCGGGATCGGCCTGGCTGCTCTCGTTTCGGAGCTTTGATTCCAGCAGCGTCAACCGTTGGTCGCCTTCGCTGCATCCCGGCCAAGTCGCGATCACAAAACTCTCGCCGGCAAAGTGATCGGCAAACCACTCGAGTTCCGCCGTTTCGACAAATTCGGCCGGCAGCCAGTCTTTGATGTCGTTCTCTTTCTCGTTCAGGCTCAGCCGAGCCGCCCGGAACGCGAAGGGCATCAAAAAGAAGAAGCCGAACAGGATCAGCATCGCCACGGAGATTCCGAACGGCGTTTTCCGCTCCAGCAATGGCCTCTCACTGGGGCCTTCAGCTTGCGGGGACGGGGTCATCTGCGATGCGGCTCAGGGTGAGGGGAAAACTTCGTGCCAGTGTAAAATACCGACCGGGCGGCAGATGGTCTACTTCAATGACTCGGGGCGCCGGCAACAGATCTTTGCAGAGCGGTGCAATGTGACGGGTGGGGAAACCCTGCGGTCACGCCGCGTAACGCTGTTGCTCGATCGCTCTTCGACGGCGACGCGGTTCGGATTCGGGTTGCATTTTGTCGAAAAGGTTTCCCAGCATCCGGGGGTGGTAGCACACGTAGGCCCAAACCAAGCCGAAGCCCGCGCCGCCCAAGACATCACTTGGGAAATGGGCTCCACAGGCGACCCTCTGCAGCAGCGTGCCCGCCAGAATCATGACAAACAGGACGCGGCCGCGGGGAAGTACCGCCCACAATCCGATCGTCAACGCGGTCGCGGTCGCCATATTTCCACTGGGAAAGGCTCGCGTACTCGCGTCGTAGGTGGCGACTTGGGACAGCGTCCAATCGAATGCCCAAAGCCACGCCGAATCGATCGAGGCGACGTCCAAATTGAGACCCGTCGGGCGTGGCCGAAGCACGAACATCTTTCCGAGCGTCGCGATGGCACCGGCTCCCAATGCGAGTGTTGCCAAGCGTGGCAGATGCCAACGACAGTAAGGCGCCATCAGAAAAACCCCAAACAGCACCAGAAACACGCCGCTGCCATGCGAGAAAACCAGCATCAGTTCAAGCGCGCTGCGCAATTCACGCGGCAATGGATCATTCGCAAACCATCGCGCGACCGAGATATCGACCAATGTAATCATCGGAACGGCGAGCAGTAGCATCGCCGCCAACCACAGCAGCACGCTGACGCGAATTCCCGAGTAGCTCGGTTGCGGAGCCGTTGGGGGGCGCAGCGGCAGGATGATCGGCTGCTCCTGATGACGGGACGCCGCATCGGATGGGATCGGCTGCGAGGTCTCGGTGGAGTCCTGTGAAATCGGTTCGGAGGAAACCGGCCGAATGAGTCTGGACATGGAGGTGGTGTCATCAAAGAGAAACAAAATTGCCGAGTCATACTCCGCTTGTTGTCCATACTCAAAATCGGCGCCGGGATGGAAGACTATTCCGTTTAGAGAAAATTAGTCAACTTTGACGACTGCGTTGACGATGCATGCTGTGGAGGCAGTGGAATGCGCTGCCGGAGCTCACACGGTTTCCGTTGTTTCACGGATGTTTGGACGGAGTCAAAGGTCAATGTTACGTGCAATAGGCTTGCTACTAATCGGTCTCTTCCCGCTCGCTATGACGGGGTGTGTCGGTCCGATGGGTGCCGGATGCTGCGGACCGATCGCGTCCAGCTGCGGAAGTTGCAACAGCGGATGTGAAACGGGATCCTGCGGCGGCTGCGACTCTTGCAGCGGTTGCGGCGAGCTGTACATCGATCCGTGGATCAATCATCCGGCGGATTGTGTCGACCCCTGTGATCAGTGTGGAAACTTCAACGGACAAAGTTGCGGCAAGTGTCGCTCGGTGTTCGCCGGTGCGAAGAGCCTTTGGGGATACCGCTGCGGTTGCGAGGCTGCTCCCACGCCGCTGAGTGACCGCTGCTTCGCACCCCGTTGTTCGAGCAGTTGCGGAGGTTGCGACGAGTGCGTGTCCGAGCCGGCATGCGGATGCGAAGGCGCCTGCGACTGCGGATTCGAACCGAGTTGTGGTCTCGAGCCCGGCTGCGGCATGGAGGTCAGTTGCGGTTGCGAAGGCGGTTGCAGTTGTGGCGGTGGCGAGTACTACCCGGAAGTGATCCATACCGCTCCCACCGTGATCGAAGGCCACGCGATGGACTCCGTCGAACCCGCGTACAAGCCAAGCCGAACGCGTCAAATCTTTCGTCCACGGACGGCGACCAACCACGGCTTCCTAAACGAACATCGCCGCTAGTCGTTCGCAGCCGATACTCATTCCTACCGTCGCCGCACGCTCCGCGGGCGGCGTTGCTTTCATAGCACGCCCAGCGATAGCCTGGACTGTCGAAGGTTTGGGGTTGTGACTGATTCTGCTCGCGCAGCTTTCCTTCCGTATCACCAGAGTAATCATTGACTTCCGATAGGCCCGGAGGGCCGAAAGCCCTTTGCCGTGGGGCTCGCCGGGCAAGCCCACCGGCAGGGTGCTGCCGCCCCGTTCGGGGCTAGTGCACAACACCAAACCTGCACAATCTAAAACGGCCGTAACCCCAGACTTTCGACAGTCCAGCGATAGCCTTGGTTGTCCTCAGAAACCAGGGCGATCGCTCGTCAGCTCAAAGCTGTGAAGACGTTGGTCCACGAATAACTCGAATCGAACGAATGAAGAAGCCTTCGTGGCGGGCATGAAGGAATCGTCAGCAAGGGGGCAGTCATGAATGGCAGGGCCGGATTGCTACTCGGAGCTGAACCGCCCGGATTCGGCCTGTTCGACTGATTCGTGGACACCCCTCATTCTCAACCACTCAATCAACCGCGGCTAGTAAAGGGCCCTTCCATCACTCAAAGAGTCGTGGGGCTGGACGGGTGGTTTTGTCTCCCTCATGATAATTGTCGGTTTTTGACAGCAATCACGTGTTAGAGGTGGGACATGGCAGAGATCGAGCTTTCGAAAATGATCATTGAGCTACGGAAAACGCTCGAAGAGGCTCAGAAGGAGGGCGAGGGGAAGGCAATTCAGTTCTTGGTCCGCGACACGGAATTGGAGGCGTCTGTGAAAGTCACCGACGAGGGGAGTGCTGGAATCAAATTCTGGGTCCTCCAAGGCGGCGGAAGTTCTGCGAAGGAGCAAACGCAAAAGATCACCCTCAAGCTCCAGCCGATCACCATGGTTGACGGAACGCCAAGACGCATCGCTATCGCCGACGAAGACACGAAATAGCGTGCCGATCCATGAGTGAATACCTTGAATGCGTCGCGCGAATCTTCTCCGCCGAAGAAGGTAAGAAAACGGGCAACAATGGAACGGCGTATCCGATCGCGCGGGACCGAGTGATCACCGCGGCTCATGTCTTGGATGGAAGGAAGAACGCCGAAATTTGGTGGAACCAGAAGGAAGAGGCCAAGAGACTCGACTGGAGAGAGGCGAAAGTCGCGTGGGATGGCGCGGACGAAGGGATTGACGTCGCTGTCCTTCAAACTGAGTTCCCCGACGCGATTGCCAACTACGCTCCGCTTTCGCTCAAACCTCCCCAGTACAAGCAGCCGTTTGAGAGTCGTGGCTTCGCGGCGATTGGTAAACAGGAGGATGATCGCAAGGCGGTGCCGATTACCGGCGAGGTGATTCAGTATGTCAAAATCGACAAGGAAGTCTCGCTGGGTATACAATTTGGAGCGGAGCAAGAAAAAGACTGGAAGGGCGCCTCGGGAAGTCCTGTGATTTTGAACGGTATTCTCGCCGCGATCCTCGCGAATTGTCCGGTTGGATTTAGCGCGACGCGTGCCAATGCCATCCCGCTCTGTGTACTGGCCCAACATCATGGTTTCTTCGATGCGATCGAGTTCACGGCCGATGTCGAACAGCTGAAACGGATTCGTGAGGAACGACGCGATGTCGTCGTCTGTCGCCTCGAGGAGCTACTTGCTCCGCACAAAAATGTCATACAAAAGTTGGTTCTTCAATTACGCCAGCACGATGATACATCCGAGCTAGAGAAAAAGACTGTGGTCTCGGAGCAAGCTGCTCCCTTGTCGAGGATTCTAGTTTCAGTGCAACCTAAGACGGCGCTTGAGGCCCTGTTGGCAGCGACTGATTCGGAAAATCCCACCTTGAACTCGAACGAGAAAGAACTGATTCGAGAGATTAGCCAACTCGTGTTGCCGGTTACTATCGACACGGCGACGAGGCATTTGGCCAAGACGAACGACTCGTTTGAACTGAAGGCGATCTCGGACGCAATGGCAGAACTTGCGATTGCCTCATTGGAGAGCCGCTCCGCAAGGTTTCGGTCGAACCACGAGACCGATGACCTTCCGACGGGGCTCAACAAGCTTCCCAACTCTTCACTTATCAGTGGAGAGGGTGGCGACACTTGGACCATTGACGATCAAGTCAACGCGACCATCCGGCACCTCGCCGAGAAGACTCCGGGCGTTCCCAAAATGGAACTCCGCTATACCGAACTCCCCGAAGCGATCGAAATCTTGCGAGATTGTCTCCGCGAATTACGCCGAGATCAGGGGAGCCTGTACTACGTGTTTCGTCCGAGTCTTGAAAAAGAGGATTCCAAGAAACGCGAGATAGCGATCGCGCTTAAACAGAAGATTCAAGAGCTCGCGATCATCGACATGAAGGGGGGCTCCAAGGAGTTTCGACAGGAGTTCAAAGAACTAAAATCGTTGCGTGACCTTCTCGTGCGAGTGATCAACCAAGACCCCTCCGACCAATCAACCCGTGCTTGATTTACAACCTACCCACCACGTCACGCTCGAGTCTTTCGACGACTGCACCGAACGCGTGCACGTCTTTGACGAAGACTCCATCCTGGCGGTCAACATGGCGTGGTCCGCGCGCCGGCCGTTGTTGGTCCGGGGCGAGCCCGGCGTCGGCAAGAGCCAACTCGCCGAAGCCGTCGCGCGACACACGAATCGGAAGTTCATCCCGTTCGTGGTCGACTCCAAGACCGAAGCAAGGGACTTGCTTTGGCGCTTTGACGCGATCAAACGTCTCGCCGATGCACAGTTGATCGGTGCAATGCGGCACCCGACGCCGCCAGCCTCCGCACTGCAAGCGGCCGCCTCGAATGAGCCAGACAAATCCGAAGACGACTCGAACGGCTTCGCGACCATTCGGGATCAGATCAGCCAGCAACTCGCCGAACGGAATTACGTCCAACCGGGTCCCTTGTGGTGGGCTTTTGACTGGCAGTCAGCGAAGACGCAGGACGAAGTTTCACACGCCTGCTCACCGTACCCGCAACAAACCGGTGACTCTGCGAACGGTTGTGTGGTGTTGATTGACGAAATCGACAAGGCCGAGTCGGATGTGCCCAATGGTTTGCTCGCTGCGCTAGGCGCGAGGGAATTTCAGCCCTTCGGATTCGACGGCAAGATCAGCGTTGGGGATCCGCCGCCTCTGGTCATCGTCACGACGAACGAAGAACGCACGCTGCCGGATGCGTTTGTTCGCCGCTGCCTCGTCCACTTCATTGATTTGCCCGATGACAGCGAGCAGGAATTGTGTGACCACCTCGTCCCCCGCGGGCAGGTGCACTTTCCCGAGGTCGCTGAGGAGGTGCTGCGCGAGGCGGCTTTGCAACTGCACAAGGATCGAAAAGAAGCGAAGGGGCAAAATCGAAGGCCGTATCCTGGGCAGGCCGAGTACTTGGACTTGGTCCGTGCGGTGCGTGATCAACAGGGTGATACGGCGTCACAGTTGGCGTTATTGCGGCGGGCATCCAAGTTTGCACTCAAGAAGAATCGTGGTGTGACTGGATGAGCCGAGAAACGCGGTGCCATGGCACAACGCTTTCGGGAGTCAGCCGAGCGGATTTGGTGTCTGCGTTTGAATTGCCAGACAGTGAGTTTGAGCGCGCCGCCGCGATTCTTGGCTATGGGGCCGATGGGGAAATCGATTCCCACGAGGGTAGTGTCGGCAAGCAATCAAAAGGCGATGGCGTCGAGGACGAAGCGACGGAGGGTGGTGACGCCCCCGATCCGCCGATACCCACCGCCACGCCCAATGTCGCAACGACGCTTCGTACATGGCGCCTCGTTGCGTACGAGCGATTGGGAAACGACGACAAGCCGAAACGCATCGTCTCGCAGCGTCCCACACGCTCAGAAACCTCCGGTACGAGACCGCGGTCTCAGCCCCTCGCGCCCGTCGGCTCATTGCTCGTCAGGCTTCGAAGGACTTGGGAAGAACGGACAACGCGCGGGGTCGATGTCGCGGCCGTGATCCACCGCATCAGCCACGGTGAGATGCTGGCCGAGATCCCGCGAAAACAAGAACGCAAGTGGGGGCAGCGCCTTCGCATCGTGATCGATCGCCACGAGCGTCTCTTGCCTTACTGGTTTGACCAAGAAGAACTGCTCCGCGCGTTGCGGAAGCTTTTTCCACGTAACGGCGTCGAGGTCGACGTGGTGTCGGAAATCGACGAAGGGCTTCTTGGCTCACAGGTTCTCACGGAAGACGAACTCGAGCGGCAGTGGCTCGTCCTGGGCGACCTCGGTGCGCTGGAGACACGTTGGGAAGGAACGATTGGCTCTTGGCGAAACCTCGGCGAGCAGATCCGGCGATCGGGCGGACGCCCTTTGGCTCTTCTACCCTGCGCGGCGTCACGGATTCCCATCGAACTGCGCACCGTATGGGACATCATGGAATGGGAACGTCCGTTCGGTGCGAGCCGCAACGAGACGGGCGCGAGCGACGCCCCGGAACCTCTCAGCTTGCTACAAATTTTGCTCGCTCATGCGATTCGCTTGGAACCAGGTTTGGTTCGTGCGATGAGACGGATTCTCCCGTCCGGCGCCTCCGACGCCGGGTTGGAGTCCTTGTTTTGGCAAGACCCCGCCATGTTAGGCACCAGCCTTGAGTGCGGCTGTTGGCATCCCGACGAGGCGCGGCGACTTCGCAACGAGTTTCGGAATCTCACGGTGCCCGACGCGGACGCCTTGCGCCGGCAATCCGCGATCGTGCTCAAATCGTGGCGCGAACATCTGCCCGATGAAATCTTCTTTGAGGAAGTGCTTTCGATCGGCGAAGACAAAGCTCTCATCGAAGATTTGGGTTGGCAACTGCTGTATGAAAAGGCGATGGATTACGTTCGCTGGCTCCAGCAAAACCCGGAAGAGCTCGCGCGCACGAGTACGAGGTTTGCATGGCTGGGGCGCTTCATGGCTCGCATCTCCGACTCGACGCGGAGCGGCTCGCCGGTGTCGGAAGAACTCGCAACGCTTTGGTCGATGGTGCAAGGTACGGACCCGAATGCGGACCAAGTCGCGACCGTTTGCGAATCCGATTCAGGACTCGATGTTCGGTGGGAGGAGATCGGCAAGGCATCCCGCCGCGTGGTGGCGAACATTTCAACGCGTAACGGCTTCGTCACCTTGGGGCGACCCTTTTGGAAAGGGGATCCGCCCGACTTCGCTCGTCGTTGGGGACATGACGAATTTGGCCCATGGTTTGAATTTGAGGTCGAGCGGCCGGGCGAGTCCGCCGTTTCCCAACGCATGCGGTGGATTCCCGCAGGAAGTTTCCAGATGGGATCGCCGGATAACGAGAAAGGGCGAGATTCGGACGAAGGACCTCGCCACGAAGTGATCCTCTCAAGTGGATTCTGGATCTTCGACACACCCTGCACGCAGCGGCTTTGGTGCGCCGTCATGGAAAAGAACCCCAGCCATTTCAAAGGCGAACTCCGCCCCGTCGAAAGCGTGTCCTGGGAGGATGCAAATCGCTTCGTAGACCGGCTTCGCGATCGGATTGGCTTGTCGCTCCGTTTGCCGACCGAGGCCCAGTGGGAATACTCTTGTCGCGCCGGTTCGACGACGGCCTATCACTTCGGCGACAAGATCACGTCGCGCGATGCACGATTTGAATCCAGTGATGGTACGGTCGACGTGGGCCAATACGCGGCGAACGACAGGGGATTGTTGGACATGCACGGCAATGTCGACGAATGGTGCCTTGATGGTCGACGAGACTATCGCGGCGAGTCGGTCGTCGATCCACTTGGTCCGACGAAGGTTGGCGCGGGTCGGGTCGTTCGAGGTGGTGGCTGGAACATTCTCGCCCGGCTCGCGCGTGCCGCCTGCCGGGGCGCGTACCGTCCCGGCATTCGGTTCAGCAACCTTGGCTTCCGCTGCGTTGGGGTTCAGTCCGGTGCGGAGCCGCTCGAGCCGGAGAGCAGCGAACGAGCGGAGCGAGGAGCGGAACCGGCTCGGGGCGGCGGAGCGGTTTCGATTCGGATCGAGCGGCAGCCGCGCGAACTGGAGTTGTCCTCCACCGGCGTGACCGTGTTGCGGACCGATCGCGAAGAATTGAGATTGGAGCCCTTTGAGAATCCTGCCTGGGCGGAGGGTTTCGGCCGTGACCGCTATGGCTTATGGGCCGACTTGCGTGTTGACGCGATTCGTAGAACCAGCGGTAGTCGTCGCAAAACCGTGCCAGTCATCCAGCGTTTGAGATGGATTTCACCGGGCGAACTTAGAATGGGATCTCCGGAAGGGGAGGCAGGAAGATTCGGTGACGAAGGACCAGTGCACTCGGTAACTCTGACGACGGGGTTCTGGATGTTTGACGCACCTTGCACCCAGGGACTGTGGAACGCGGTAATGGATGGAAATCCAAGTCATTTTCAGGACCCTCTCCGTCCGGTCGAGTCGGTCGACTTTGCACAAGCATGTGACTTCGCCGTCCGACTCACCCAGAACATCGATGGTCTCGAGTTCGATTTACCCAGCGAAGCGCAATGGGAATATGCCTGTCGCGCGGGAACGACATCCGCCATCTACACAGGCGACCTAAAAATTGTCGGGGACGCGAATGCGCCTGTATTGGATCCGGTTGCATGGTACGCGGGGAACAGCGGGGTGGACTATGATCACGAAAAGTCGGTTCAGATCACGCACGTCAGTGACTCGCAGTACGATTTTGAGGGCGGCGGCACGCGGCAAGTGAAGCAGAAGCGATCCAACCCATGGGGACTGTACGATATGCTCGGCAATGTTTGGGAGTGGTGTCGTGATGGTAAGCGTTCCTATCACGATGCCCCCGCGTCGGACCCGCTTGGCCCGACAGAAGATGACGCGTCTCGGGTCATTCGAGGTGGTAGCTGGTACGATCACGCCCAGTACGTGCGTGCCGCCTCCCGGAGCGCGAACCGTCCCGGCAATCGGAACGGCGACCTTGGCTTCCGCTGCGTTGGAGTTCAGGCGCCGAGAGAAGCAAGTGCGTCACGGGGAGCCGAGGGACGAGGCGGACCAAAGACGCAACGAGCGCAGCGAGGCGAGGCGTAAAAACGTGTTTCAACACTTCCGGATCGCGACTCCTGCGGACCCTATGGATCTTGAGTCGCTCAATCAGTTTTTGCGAGCGCATCAGATCGCATCCGTCGAGAAACGCTTCGTCGAACAAGGGGACAATAGTTTCTGGTCGGTGTTGGTGACTTACACGGAATCCGCCGGAACGACCAACAAACGCCCGGACAACGAAAAGCGAGTCGACTACAAGGAGGTTTTACCCCGGGAGCAGTTTGAATTCCCAGCTACGCGAGGTGCGGAAGTCTCTCGCCGAACGTGACGGCGTTCCCATTTACGCCGTCTTCACGAACGAGCAGCTCGCCGAAATCGTGCGCCGAGACGTGTCGTCGGTCACGGAGTTTTCGAAAATAAGGGGCGTGGGGAAATCCAAAATTGATAAATACAGTGGCAGCATCTTGAAGGCGATGTCTGCCGCCCGCAAAACCGATTCCAATGTGGAACACGATGGTCAAGCGATCGAAGGCAAGTCTTGAGGATGTGGTCGACTGGTGCAACTTGGTTCAAGCGGCCTCTCGTGCCGGCAAAGGCAAGCGTGATCGTATCGCAGTCAGACGATTCTTTTCCAATTTTGATTTCGAGATCAATCGCTTAAGGGACACCGTCCTATCGGGTAACGTTCGACTCGGCGAATTCCGCAGATTCCTGGTCCACGATCCCAAGCCCCGGGAGATTTGTGCGCCTGCATTTCGCGAACGCGTGCTGCACCATGCGTTGATCAATGTCATTGGGCCGACCCTGGATCGCGTTTTGATCGATGACACCTACGCATGCCGGATCGGAAAGGGCTCACTCGCGGCCGTGAAACGTGTCCAGCATCACGCCCGAAGGTATTCCTGGTTTGGGAAATTGGATGTGCGAAAGTTCTTTGGGAGCGTCCTTCACTCGACCTTGGCTGAACCGATCGAGCGGCGGATCAAGGACCAACGCCTTCTTGATCTGATTTGGCAGGTCATTGACTGTTACCACGAGACACCCGGTCGCGGACTGCCAATCGGAACGCTCACCTCGCAGAATTTTGCGAATTTCTATCTGTCGGGTTTCGATCATTGGTTGGCCGGCCAGACCGAAGTGCGCGGGACGGTGCGTTACATGGATGATGTCGTTAGGTGGTGCGATTGCGGGCACGATGCCCGCGAAATCGCGGATCGGGCGACGCAATACCTCGATCACAAACTCTCCTTGGCAGTGCGCGATCCGATAGTGATCAACCGCTCGAATCACGGTGTGACGTATTGCGGTTACCGGGTCTTTCCGGGCACCATCAAGCTTACGCAGCGACGGAAACGGCGCTACCAACACCTACGCGCAGAATGTGAGTACGACTTTCGCCGCGGTACGAT
>JBCBOO010000105.1:0-20829 GCA_039821235.1 Planctomycetota bacterium | reverse complement strand
GAGCATCTCGCGACGGTCTTGTTCGGTGTGGAACAGGACCGTCGCGAGATGCTCGAATCGATCGGCGCCGCTTCGGTTCAAGAAATCATCGATTCTCAAGTTCCCGCGCCCCTTCAGATGAAGCGAGAGTTGGACTTGCCCGCCGCGGCAGATGAACTTTCGTTGGAGTCTGATTTGCGAAGTCTGGCGGTCAAGAATGCGTCGGTCTCCAGTCACGTTTGCTTCATGGGTGGCGGGGCGTACGACCACTTTATTCCCGCGGTCGTCGATGAGATTGCTTCCCGCGGTGAGTACTACACGTCTTACACGCCGTATCAGGCGGAAGTCTCGCAGGGCAACCTGCAGGTGATGTTTGAATACGAGACGCTGATCAGCCAGCTGACTGGTTTGGACGTCAGTAACGCCAGCCTCTACGACGGAGGTTCCGCGGCCACCGAAGCCGTCTTGATGGCGCTCGCGTGCGTCAAGAACCGCAGCAAAGTGGTGACCAGCGACGCCATCCATCCTCAGTATCGCGAAATCCTCGAGGCTTACCTCGAGAACATTGACGCGGAATTGGTGGTCGTCCCGTCGAGCTACGCCGGCACCAGCGAAGCCGTGATCGATGCAATCGACGATCAAACGGCTTGTGTGCTCGTGCAACACCCGAACTTCTTTGGACGGCTGGAACAGGTCCGTCAAATCAGCGACGCGGCTCACGAGAAAGGAGCGTTGGTGATTCAGTCCTTCGACCCCATCAGCCTCGGGTTGATCAAGCGGCCGGGGGACCTGGGTGCCGACATCGCGGTTGCCGAAGGGCAGTGTCTCGGAAACCCGCTTCAGTACGGCGGACCGTTCCTGGGCATCATGGCGTGCCGAAAGGAATTGATGCGGCGTATGCCGGGCCGGATCGCCGGTCAAACGACCGACCGACGCGGCAATCGTTGCTGGGTGCTCACGCTGCAGACGCGCGAGCAACACATCCGTCGCGAGAAAGCGACCAGCAATATCTGCAGCAACCAGACGCTGCTCGCACTACGGGCGACGATTTATCTGAGCTTGCTCGGTCCGCATGGTTTGAAGGAAACCGCCGAGCATTGTTTGGCTCGCGCGCACTCGGCCCGCGAACGTTTTGCCGCCAGCGAACGGTTCGAACTTGTGCATCCTGACCCGGTCTTCAAGGAGTTCCTGGTTCGCGATCGAAACGGCGACGTGCAATCCGTTATCGAACACGCACGAGAGCACGGTTTCTTGGCAGGCATCCCGATGAAGGGCACGCACCGAAGCGCCGACGGGCAGTCAAATCTCGACGACTGCTTCCTCTTCGCCGTGACCGAGAAACGCACCGAGGCCGAGTTGGACCGCCTGATGGAAGTCCTCTCGAAAGCGCCGGTTTCGCAGGAACAACCCGTCGCCCAGCCCGTCTAGCCCAACTGAATGTTTGCCCGTCGAACCTAACGGGCAAACGATTTGCCGAATAACTCAGCTCCACTCTCGCCCCTCCGGGCACGATCGAATCGAAGGTGAATTGAAGTGCGGAACCAACAAGCCACGCGTCTGCTTTTTGAAATGAGTCGTAGCGGTCGACGTGCACATCGTCTGCCGGCTCTCAGCGACCAGGAATCCATCAGCCAGCGGTTGCCGGCCGATCAACTCGCCGACGAACCACCACCGCTTCCCGAATTGTCCGAGGGCGATGTCGTTCGTCACTTCGTCAATTTGTCGACGCTCAACATGAGTGTCGACACGCACTTCTATCCGCTCGGTTCGTGCACGATGAAGTACAACCCCAAGCGGAACGAGCGGATGGCATCCCTGCCGGGGATTGTTGATGTCCATCCGATGCAGCAGGACGAGTCCGTTCCGGGTTTACTGCAGCTCCTCTTCGAACTGCAAAACATGGTCGGCGAAATCGCCGGCTTGCCTGGAGTCTCGTTGCAACCGGCCGCCGGCGCCCACGGGGAACTGACGGCCCTGTTCACCGCGGCTGCGTACTTCAACGATCGCGGCGAAACCGAGCGGACAGTTGTCCTGACGGCGGACTCCGCCCACGGGACCAACCCCGCCAGTGCTCAGATGGCGGGCTTCTCGACCAAGACCATCAAGAGTGGTCCCAATGGCCTGGTCGACATGGAAGACTTGAAAAGCAAACTGGATGGCAACACCGCCGTCTTCATGCTCACCAATCCCAACACGCTTGGCTTGTTCGACTCCCAAGTCAAAGAGATCGCGGATCTGGTTCACGACGCCGGTGGTTTAATTTACCTCGACGGCGCGAACATGAATGCAATCCTGGGCATCACGCGGCCGGGCGACTTTGGCGCCGACCTGATGCACTTCAATCCCCACAAGACGTTCTCTGGCCCGCACGGCGGCGGTGGGCCGGGTGCAGGTCCGATTTGTGTCCGCGACTTCCTGGCACCGTACTTGCCAGGCCCAATCGTCGAGCAGGTCGAAGGCGAGTTTCGCTGCGTGAATCCCGAAAAGTCGATCGGACGCGTACGAAGCTTCTTCGGAAACGTGGGCGTGCTCGTTCGCGCCTATGTCTACATCCGTACCTACGGCAAGGAAGGTTTGCGGATGGTCAGCGAAGACGCGTTGCTGGGCGCCAACTACCTGCTCAGCAAGGTGAAACATATTCTCGATGTGCCTCACGGTGATCGCTGCATGCACGAGTTTGTTGCATCGGCGACTCGGCTCAAGAAGGAAAAGCACCTGACCGCGATGGATTTGGCGAAGCGGTTGCTCGACTATGGTTTCCACGCGCCCACCGTCTACTTTCCCTTAGTCGTCGATGAAGCCGTCATGGTGGAGCCGACGGAGACCGAAAGCAAAGAGACACTTGATGCGTTCGCCGAAGCACTGTTCCGCATCACGGAAGAAAGCGGCGACTTGATCGAGGAAGCTCCGCACTCGACGCGGATCAGCCGGCCCGATGATGTTGCGGCGGCGAGGAAACCCGTCCTGCGTTGGACATCGGACTCCGAATGACCGGCACCGCGGCACCCAGCGGGAGACTCCTACTTCACCGAAACGGTGAAGCCGCTTGGAATATGGCGATGGATCAAGCCATCGCCGAAGCTGCCAGCGAGCAGTCTCTTAAGGGTGCCACCTCCGCTCCAACGCTCCGGCTCTACGATTGGGCCGAACCCACGCTTTCGCTAGGTTACTTTCAGAAAGCGGCTGAGTCGGAGCCCCGTTTCGCCACGACGACTCGGGTGCGTCGATCGACAGGCGGGGGCGCGATTGTGCATGATCGCGAGCTCACGTACAGCCTGGTGATCAGCACACCGCTCGCCGAGCGTGGAGCTCGCAGCGATCTTTATGCCGGGATTCATCAAGCGATCATCGATGCGATATCGGATCATGGTTTTTCCGCAAGGCCGTTTCGTCACGACCCGCAGCCGGATTGGCCCTCCGAGAAAGACTTTCTGTGCTTCCGAAGACGCACGGACGAGGACTTAGTCACAAACGGTTACAAAATCGTTGGAAGCGCCCAGCGACGTCATCGAGGAGCGATCCTCCAACACGGCAGCGTCCTGTTAGAAGCCAGTCCACTCGCACCGGAGTTGCCCGGGCTGTGGAACTTAAGTTCCAATCGGATCACCTTTGAATGGCTCGCCGACAGCCTCGCACGAAAAGTCTCCACCTTCCTCGACTGCGAGTTGGAACCCGCGGAGACGACGTCGTGGGAGCAGCAACGAGCGCAACTGATTGAGCAATCGCGGTTCGATTCCGAAGATTGGTTTCACCGACGGTAGTGCATCGTCAACCATCAAACTTAGGGTTGGTTTTTCAACAGCACGGCTCGGAGAGCCGTGAGGTCTCGGCTCGGAGAGCCGAGCTACTATGGTTGCGACCCCCAAGATTTAAAGTGGGTGAAGCACTAGTGCTGGACGGTTGTGGCCGCCTTCGATTGCGCGGGTACTCTTCAAACGTGGCTTCGCTCTTCATCAGACGCTTCAGGTCTTTCGTCTTGAATCCCGTCAGCCATTCAATGACTTGGTGAAGCTCTTTGACGGTCCGGCCTTTCTTTTCCACCTTCGTGACGTAGTGGGGATAAACCGACGCGAACGTCATCGTGGCGATTCGTTCGTCGTGTTCTTTCGTTGTGGTTTTTGTCATTGATTGTCTCTTCGTTTCAACACCAGTCTCGCAAACTTGGAGTGACCTTGAGCTTCATCGACATTGTCAATCGACCATGACCAAGAATCGTTTTCGCGGTCGTACGAGAAGGTATTGTGGATTCCGCTGCCATCGGCAAACTTCCAAATGAACGGGATAGCCTCTCCGTTGGGCTTTCCATGTCCGACCCCCTCCGCCGCGAAATTGGTCGTGCCGGTGTTGTCGAGCCACATGAGGACGAACTCGGCATTTTCCTCATCCCAAGCGATGTGAATCCAAGCTTCGTATTCCAGCTCTCCCGTTTTCGTTTTTTCGCGAGACGCTTCGTGGATTCGAATGTAGCGTCGACCGAGGATCCAATCGACGTTGACGTCATGGGTCACCTGTTCACCGGCGATGGTGCCTGTCATCACCCAGTGCCCAGTCATCTTGTCCATCAGAGACTTCGGCTTCGCCGCTGCATCATTTTGAGCATTGGCGGTCCCTTGAGCAAGCAAGTTCAACGATGTGAATAGGGAAATCGCTAAAAGGAGCTTCAACAGGATCAGCTTCGGTCGAGGTGCCATCGGACTGCGTCGCGAAAAGAGAGAGCATCAGTTTGAGAACTCGTCCACTATAGCCCAGTGAAATAGGCCCAGTGAGGAATCCGATTGGCCGATGACACGCACCCACCTGAACGCGTTATCCGTCTGCCTCTCCTAAAAGAGAACCGTCTGAGCTGAGCAACCTGTTGCCGTTGACGTTTAACTTCGAGCCGAGTGTGCCTTGCAAACGGTCCATGTGGCTATTTCCACTTTCGCCCCGGCCTTCGTTGCTTCGTGGAGATCCCGATGGCGGACCATTCCAGTCACCGGCCAAAGGTTGCCACCCGGCATCCCCTGACGGGCCAAATGCGAAGAACTGATCGGCGGCACCGGACCCGAAGGAGTCTCGCAAGTGAAACAACGAAATGTCGGTTTGATAGAGACCGATCGTATCGATGCCGTCTCCATTCCAGTCTCCGGCCATGGGAATCCAGCCAGCACCGGCCGGGCCAAATGCAAAGAATTGATCGGCGGGGCCCGACCCAAAAGCATCGCGCAGGTGGAACAGTGACGCGTCGGGTTGATAGAGGCCAATGGTGTCGATGCCGTCTCCGTTCCAGTCTCCGGCCAATGGAATCCAGCCGGCTCCACCGGGGCCAAAGCCAAAGAAGTGATCCGCGTTTCCGGGTGTAAAACTGTTCTTCAAGTGAAAGAACGAATTATCGGGTTGATAGAGCCCGATGGTGTCCACGCCATCACCATCCCAATCACCGGCGATCGGTGTCCACCCAGCATTTTGAGGCCCAAAAAAGAAGTATTGATCGGATGGGCCCGCGGTAAAGCTGTTCTTTAAATGGAACAGAGAGAGATCGGGCTGAAACAGGCCGATCGTGTCGGTGCCGTCTCCGTCCCAGTCACCGGCCAGCGGAATCCACCCCGCGTCTCCGCCGGGTCCAAACGAAAAGTATTGATCCGAGGGTCCGGGCGAAAAGGTGTCTTTCAAATGGAACAGGGATACATCACCTTGATAAAGGCCAATGCGTGTTTGTTTGGCGGAGCGCCGGATCACGCCGGTCGCTTCGGCTTGCGCATTGAATCCGTCGCCCGACGTGATCCCCAACACGATCGTTTCGTTCGGTTCAAAGAGCGCGTCAACCAGCGGTGTAATCGTAACTTCGACCGTCTCGACTCCTTCCGCGAATGAGACGTTGCCACCGCTCGCAGTAAAACTCTCCGCACCCGTTTGGGTATAGTCATCGCCAAAGGTCGCAGATCCGCTCACCGTAAAGGGAACCGATAGTGTTCCGCCGGTTGCACTGCGTGACACGGTAAACACCATCGACTCGTTTCCATCCTCTGCGATCAACGATGGTGATACGCTAAGTGACACCATGGGTCCGGATTGATCATCGTTTTGTATCACGCCCGTCGCCTTTGCCGTAGCGAGCAGCAATCCCGCCGACGGATTGGAAAGGTCAATCGAATATCGTTCGTCGCCCTCGAGTTCGACGTCCGCGGCGACGGTCATGGTGATGGTTTCGGAGGTCGCATCTCCAGCCGCAAAATTGATTGATCCGCCCGGAAGCCCGCCGATGAAATCAGCTGCATCGACGGGATTACCGCCGGATCCGGTGACCGAAAAGTCGACCGTCGCTGCGGAAGTCAGGTCGCCGCTGCGAGAGAGGGTGAACTGAATCGATTGGTTGCTGCCGTTTCCTTCATTGATCGCAAAGGAATCGCTCTGGAGAGCGTCGACGGTTGCCACAGGCAGCACTTCTTGGATGGCGAGTGCCGGAATCACGATGCCTTCGCTACCGGAAAGTGGTGCGACGCGAATGTCGATCGTTCCGAACTCATCCGCGGTGACAAACTTCGCATACGACTCGAGCGATCGCGAAGACGACCCCGCTTCGTCGTTGATCCAAACCGTGCGATTGCTCAGCGTTTGATCCATGACGATGGTTTGGCCGGCACCGGAGATCGTCACTTGTTGACGGAACGTACCCACGAAATTCTCAAGCCCGAAGACGTAGATTTCATATTGACGTCCGGGCGTAAGCCCCGCCCAGGTGAATCCCACGGGCTCAATGTAGTTTTGGAATTCTCCGCTGAACAACACCCCATCGATGGCCTGGAGAGATTGACCGTGCTGCGGGAGCGTTGAAGTGTTCGGAGTTGAACCACCCGACCCGGTAACCGTGTGAACAAACAAATCGATTCCTGAACGCGTTCCCGTTTCATCGATCAAGTTTTCGTAGAACGATCGATCGGAGCTGAAGGAAGGTTCAATGCGTGTCCAGTGCATCGGAGTGGAATTACCCGACGTTTGATCGAAGTCGACGCCCACCAACTGGCCGTTTCCGCTTGGAACGAACAAGCCATCGTCATCGATCAACTCCGCCGCGACGGTTGCGCCCGCGAGCGACAACGGATAGTTCAACGCGTCACCGGAGGCTGTCACGCGATGCGTAATTAGACTGAAATGATTGCCTTCGATGTTTGCATCATCGATTCCGCGAACGTGAATCGTCTGTGAATTCGTGTTCGACAAGGCAACGTCGATGGAGGAGGCAAACGACCCAGCTTCACCGGTGAGACTCAGTTCAACTTGTCCGCCGGCGGTTGCGGTGACGGTGACTTCCCCCGTGGGTATCGAATCGAGCTCAACGGTGTACGTGTCATTGGCGAACGTGACGGATTCGCTGACAAGTGTGTGGTCTTCGGTCTGCCTGATGGTGATACCAGCACCCGACGATGAATTGATCGCGATCTCAGCGTCCGATAGATCGAAAAATACGTTCCCGACTCCGCGCGCCCGCAGTCGCGCCGTCGATTGTGCGGCGTCAAAGTGCGGCACAACGATGTCAGCGGAACCCGTGTTGGGGAACGTCCCCAAGAGCACCGGATAGGTCTGTCCTCCATCGAGCGAAAGACTCAGTTCAATCTGTGACGCATCGATCCCATTTGCATCCGTCCCAGCGACATCCCAGGTAATCGTCTCAAGGTTGCCTCCTTGCCAAGTCGTCGCCGAACTGGGGGACGTGATTTGGAAGGGCGTACCGGTGTCGACCACTTGAACAAGCACGTCGTCGGAAACCAGTCCATTGACCGTACGCCCGTTGAAAGCATGGTTGTCTCGCACGGTTGCTCGGAAGTTCAACTCACGAGCTTGGGTCGGAAGCTCTTCGCCCAGTGTCGACGTGTTGTTCAACAAGTCCGGCAAACGCAAGAAGGTGCGAGTCGGATCCGTGGTCGGTGCGAACGACCGAAACAGAGGTCCAGCGGCATCCGCACCTCCGGTCAGCGGCACCGACTCACCGATCGAGATAAAGTCGAACTGGAGACGAGCCTGTGGAGCAACCACGTTGATTTCGATGAAAAACGAATCGTAGTTGCCAAACTCACCATTGGGTGTGACGTACAGGAAACCATCGTCGAGGGTTGCGGTGGCACCACCGGTTGTGCTGCTCCCAAAGGCCAGGTTGATTTCGTTTACCAAACGCGACATCGCATCGCTGCTCGAATACACGAAACTCTGATCGACGATGACGCCGTCGGGACGAGTTCCCGTGATCTGGAATTGGTCGCCATTCTGAAACGTCGATTCACTCGGATAAAGATCCAGTTGATTCAGCAGCGTATTAGATTGTGCCGGACTGCCGAACGTCGTAAAGGGTTCGTAGTGGGCGAGGCGGAATCTCGGCGCCACATCGATTTGATCCCAGCTATAGGTCAGCGTGTCGCCGGGATCCGCATCGGTACCCATCGCCGTAAGGGCGAACGGCGTTTGGGCGGGGATGATGTGCGTGGAAGCCACTTGCAATTCGGGAAGGACATTTCCGGTGCCGACGGTGGAAGCGAGATCGGGAATTTGAGTTCGAATGTAGCGTTGGATTTGATCCAGGCTGATCGGATGGAAATAGCTTTCATCGCCCGGAAAGAAACTCAAGTTGTCGCTTCCACAGATTCCGAGGTAACCCATGATCGACGATCCACTGCCGGCTTCGAATGCACTGTCGCTTTCGCGCGCGAAACACGACCCATCGACTCCATTGAACGAGTGCTCGGCACCAAACTGGTGCCCCATTTCGTGGGCCAGAATTGCCGTCAGAACCGCTGTCGGGACGACCGTCCCCGAGTCCAGCGTCACGGGGGAAGACACTCCCGTGACCCCGGCAGCTTTTTCGGGATGGCCGACCACGCCGAGTCGAGCCAAGCCTCCACCGGCGCCGACCGCCAGGACGTGACCGATGTCAAATTCGTTCAGCCCACCGGCATCAATCGTTGAGCCAAGTCGACGGGCAATCTCGGGACGATTTTCATCGATGAGGGTCCCCGCCTGGTTGTCGGTGTAGCCATCACTGTTGGAGTCTCCCGTTGAAATCAGCGTGTCATTGCCGGGAATCAAATCAAACCGAATGGCAAGTTCCTGCTCAAAGATCTCGTTGATCTCGTCGACGATTTGCACCAGGGCATCGCTCGCGACACTTCGCTGGGTTGCCTCGGATGCGGACGATGTGTCACAGCCCGGTGAAACATCACAGACGCTCTCGGTAAATTCAACGGTGGTGGCTAAGGCGAGTCGGTAGGTGGAAACCTGCTCGCCGATCGAGAAATTTTCAGGACCAATGGCCAACAGACGACGCCCTTCCAAGGCTTCGAAGAGAGAACGACGCTTGGCCCGCGAATGGCTCCGAGAGTGATTCATGATTTTGTCGCGTTTTGCGGTTTCAATCGCTTACTGGAAAGGAATGCGCAGAGATCGTCAAAAGGTTCGATAGCAACTTTTCCTGGGCGAACGCGCTCCCAAAACGTCGTGAAACATTCTTTTCACGCGCATGACGTGACCGTCCCGTATTCGGCTAAACTACCGAGACGATTCGGAATTGGATCGGATACGATTTTTCTCCATTCGATGTTTTGTATGTCGTCGCGCGCCAGACTGTTTTTTTTGCTGCTTTGCTGTCCTCTCTTGATCGGGTGTGACGGGTGTCGCCAAGTTTCCACGGGGGAAGCGGAGCAAGGACAGGAAGAAGCCGAGAGAGATGCGTTCACCATCGGTCCAACGGTTGCTTACCCGCCCGACCAAAGCTCCGTCTTCCAGTCCATCAAACCGGGCCACTGGTCGTCGGCCGAACAATCCTTCCGCAGTAACTTGGCGGACGTTCGCGGCGAATTGGCGAGTCAGCTGACGATCACGCTGCGGAACTCCAAGGGCGAAGCCATCGGCGATCTGGCGAGTTTGAAATCGGTCCGCCCCGTGACCTTGCCCGAAGGCCAAATGCGACGAATCGACTTTCGCATGCGCTGCCCCATTCCCAACGCGGTGTCCTCACAGCGGGCGACGTTATCCAGTCGGCTGACGCCACGCACCGGTGGGATCCTGGAGACGGGTGGTCAGCCCCTGAATGTGATGGTCGACAGCGAGTACTTTTTTGTCGTCCTGACAACGCGTCCGGAACAGTTCACACGTCTGCAAGTGGCCGACTGGGTTCGGACGACGGTGGAATCGCTCGACAAGAAATCCGATGGCGATAACTACCGCGTCGTCGTGCCGACAGTCGATGGTCTGATCGCGCTTCCCGAAACGGTGCTGGACATGACTTCGATCGGCGTGATCTTTTGGGATGATGTTTCCGAAGACGCGCTGACACCCGCGCAACAAACAGCTTTATCAGATTGGCTGCATTTGGGCGGTCGCCTGATCGTCAACGGTCCGTCCGGCAGCGAAGCGTTCGCCAACTCGTCACTTGCCGACGCGCTGCCGCTCAAGCCCACCAGCAACATCGAACTCTCAGGCGATGCCGCCGAAGGGCTACTGCGTTCCTGGTCGGTTGCCAGCGATCGATCGGTTGAAAAGCAGGTCCAGTTGGTGCAGTCCGAAAGCAGCCGCGTTTCCATTGACGGCCGGTTGAGCAAAGGCGCGTCGTCGATCGACCAGACCGAATCACTCGTGCTGAGAAAACGACTCGGCCGAGGTCAAGTGATTCAGCCCCGGTTCGATTTGACCAGTAATTGGGTCACAGACTGGGAATCGTACGACAGCTTTTTCAGCGGCGTGATTTTGGGTCGTCCTCCGCGTCAGTACAAACCCAGCAGTATCGAAGAACTGGATCACATTTTTGTTGGCACTGACAAAGCGGCCGATGCCGCGGTCAACACCAACCTACGCATCGCCGCGCGCGACCTTCTGCTTCAGTCCGAGGAAAAGCCACGGCTCTCGGGAAGTGACTTTGACGATCACCACCGTGTCGACGCCGTAACGGGTCTGGGGGCTTGGGCGGACGACAGTGATGTGGTTTCAAACTTGCGTCGTTCAATCCAAAGCGAAGCCGGCATTGAGATACCGGGCTCGGACCTGGTGCTTCGTTCACTCGCGATCTATCTGGTGCTACTGGTGCCGGCCAACTACCTCGTTTTTCGGCTGCTCAATCGTCTGGAGTACGCTTGGTTCGCCGTCCCCGTGCTTGCGATTTTGGGTGCCGTGTTTGCGGCTCGCCAAGCACGCTTGGACATCGGATTCGCTCGCAGCAACACCGAACTGAGCTTCCTCGAGGTTCCGAAAGACTACCCCCGTGCCCACCTGACGCGATTGGTCGGGATTTACAATTCGCTGTCCAGTTCCTACGAGTTGCAATTCAAGACACTCAATGGGATCGCATCTCCACTCGCCGGCGAACCTGACCCGGGGACGACGGTCCTTCCCGAGTTTCGTTTGTCGTTTGAGGAAGGGCCCTCGCTGGCGGACTTCTCCGTGCTCAGTAACCGCATGCGGTACGCCCACTGTGAAGAGATCGTCGAACTCGGGGGCGCGATTCGGATGGACGAAAAAGGCTATGTGATCAATGAAACGGATTACGAATTGTTGGACGTGTTTGTCGTTCAAAAGGAAGAAAACGCATTCCGGACTCAGTCACTGGGGATGCTTGGTGTCGGCGAAGGCAAGGAAATCACTTGGAGCGATTCAAAGGCGGCGGTGCCCAAGGAATTGCCCATGAAGGCCGACCAGTTGATGGCAGAGTTGATCGATCCACTGAATGTGCCGTCACAAACCACACGTCTGATTGCAAGAATGGAATCCAGCCTGCCGGGCTTGGAGATCACCCCGTCGGCCAGCCAAACGACGGCTCAAACGGTGGTGATGGTCCACCTCGAATACCAACCGCCTCGAGACCCGAAACCAGACGTCAACCTGATCACCGACTTCCGACGCGTCAATCGTTACGACGGCAATGATCCGGCAGCCGCAGAATCAAGCGATCCGAAAGAACCGACCGAAGAGACACCATGATCACGTTGAAAGGATTTGGAAAGGACTACGGTGACTTCACGGCCGTGAAGGAACTGGATCTGCACATCGAGGCCGGCGAAACCTTTGGATTCATCGGACCCAACGGGGCAGGGAAGAGCACCACGATTCGTTTTCTAGCGACGCTGCTTCGTGCCAGCCGCGGACACGGTGAAGTCGCGGGATGCGACGTGATGATGGATCCCGTCGGTGTTCGGCAAGCCGTCGGTTACATGCCGGACAATTTCGGCGTTTACGATGGAATGCGGGTCTGGGAGTTTCTCGACTTCTTCGCCGTCGCCTACCGTATCGGCCGCAAAGATCGCAAACAGATCATCGACAACGTGCTCGAGTTGCTCGACCTGACGCACAAGCGAGATGATTTCGTCAACGGATTGTCTCGCGGGATGAAGCAGCGTCTGTGCCTGGCGAAGACCCTTGTCCATGATCCACCGGTTTTGATCTTGGATGAACCCGCCAGTGGCCTTGACCCACGCGCCCGAGTGGAAGTCAAAGAGCTGCTGAAAGAACTACGGCGGATGGGAAAGACCATTTTGATCAGCAGTCACATCCTGACCGAACTGGCCGATTGCTGCACGTCGATCGGAATCATCGAACGCGGCCAACTGCTCATGAACGGTCCCATCGACACGGTCTATCGTCAAATCCGCCGCAACCGACACGTCGAAATTCAATTCGTCGAGAATGAGGAAGCCGGACTATCGATCTTGCGCAGTTGTCCTGAGCTGCGAGCTCTGGAACAGGAGCCGACCGGGTACGTCGCGGAACTCGAAATGGACGACGAAGGTTTGGCGGGATTGATGGAACATCTGATTGCGCAAGGCGTTCGCTTGCGCTCTTTCAATGATCGAGCGCCGACGCTGGAAGACGTCTTCATGACGGTCACCAAAGGACTCGTGACGTGACATCGGAGCTGCCGACGCGTGTGCCGCGGTTCTTTGCGGTGCTTGTCGTTGCGGCGGCGATCGGAGGGGCGATCTGGCCGCTCTTTCTCGGCCAGCGATTTGCGTTTCGCGACGTCAACCATTTCTATTTGCCGCTTTATGACTACGTCGCCGAGCGGACGGCCTCTCAGTGGCTACCGATGTGGAATCCGCTGGACCACAACGGGATGCCGCTGATCGGAGAATCCTCCACCGCGGTGCTCTATCCGGTTCGATTCGTCGTGTACTCGCTTGTCGGAGGCGAACAGGCGATGAACGTCTACCTGGCAATCCATCTGCTGCTCGGTGCCGCTTGCGCAGCGGTCTTGGCCAAACGCGTCGGCTGCCGCATGGTAGGAATCGCGATCGCCGCGATGGTGTACCCGTTGTCCGGAAGTGTCTTTTCTCTGGTCTGCAATCCGCCTTTTTTGGTCGGTGCGGCATGGCTGCCACTCCTGCTCGCGTGTGTCTGGGGCAGGGAAGGGCAGGGCGGGGAACCACGCTCAGACGCCCAGGGGTTTTTCGAAAAGAATGTCTCACTTCGAATCGGAGTCGGCGCGATTGCTTTTGCCATGATGATTTTGGGTGGCGACCCACAAGCGGCTTTCCATGCCGGGCTGATCAGCCTCTTCATCATCCTGTGGACGCAAGAACGTCGACGCTCATTGAGGGTCCTCGCAGTCGCCACGGCACTGGGGCTCGGTATGGCATCGCTTCAACTGGCGGCGTCTTACGATTGGAGTCGTCAATCGTCGCGTACCGATTCAAGCGTCTACCGGACAGATACCTATGACTTTTCATTGGGCCCCTGGCATTCAATGGAGCTTTTGACACCGCGTCCGTTTGGGGAACCTTTTCCGATCAACCGGCGGCTTTCCAAGTTGATTCCGGGTGATGGTCGGATGTGGACACCGACGATCTACGCGGGGTTCCTTGCCGGGCTCGCGTTGTTGACTCGGCTCGGCCGTCCACGTCATCTGCTTCGCGACCCTTGGACATTGCTTGCCGTGGTCGCGTTGATGATGAGCTTTGGTCATTTCACGGCGCTTTGGTTGCTGCAACAGTTTGGCCTTTGGCAAGAGGTTTCCAGCAGCGTCGGCGGACCGTACTGGGTTCTCAGCCGGCTCGTGCCTCCCTACCGAGCGTTTCGATATCCGGTAAAGTGGTTGCCGGTCTTTACGATCGCGACCGCGATGATCGCCGCGCGTTGGGGAGACGCGTTTACCAAACGAGATCAAACCCAAGATTCAGCGGAACGAATCCAACAGTGGGTTTTGCTTGGCGTTGCACTCACGCATTTGCTGGTCGGCATGGTCTTGCTGCAAACGGGTTGGCTGCAGCGTGTCGCGTCGGACACAATTGCCAACTTGGGCGACGAGTACTACGGCCCGCTCGATGTCGCCGGCGGAATTCGACTTTCGATGGGGTCGTGGGCCTGGACGGCCGCACTGGTCGGCGTTTTGATTTGGCTACTGCCACGTCGGCGGGCAAGCGGGTCGGACATGCAAGTGTCAACTTTGTGCGGCAGAGCAAGAGTGATGCTGCTGCTTGTTTTGGTCGCGGTCGATTTGTCACTCAGCGCACGGGCAATATTCCCAACGATCTCGATTGCCGAGTCGAATCGCATCTACGCGGATCGCATTGGCGATTCCACCATGTTGTTCCCGAGTGGCCCTCGTGACGAACCGCGGCGATGGTTGCGAACACAGTCGGGGTCTTGGCCGCGGGTTTGGAGCGAGTCTCATTCGAAAGACCGCCCCCTGGAGTCGGCCGTCAGTGAACGGCTTGCTTTCCTCGGACGTTGGCACCTGGCAGAACGCCAAGCCGTCTTCAATAGCATGGTTAGTATCCAAAGCGCAACATACAAACGGTTTTGGCGCAGCCTGAACCGCCAGCTATCAAAAGCGACCGACGAAGAACGCGAGCGATTTTGGGTAGCCGCCAAGCGATGGCTGTCGCTTCCTGCGAGGGTTCATACCGACGCGGCACGGATTGCGGACATCGATGGACTACAGTTGGTGTACGTGGACTGGGTGATTTCTGATCCGCTACCGAACATCCGTGTCTCGGGATCATGGCGTGGCACGCGGACCGTCGACGAACTGGTGACGGAACTGATAGCGGGGACCGTGCCCCTGCCGTCCTTCGAATGGGAACACACTGACCGTCTAGTCGACACGGACAAGCGTTTGACGAAGCCTCGTTTGGAGGTCCTCCACCGCAGTGCCGAGCGGCTCGAAATCCAAATCGACACGGAATCTCCGGTGGTCGTCGAACGCAGCGTTTTCCAGGATGGGAACTGGCGCGCGGAACGGGTCTCAGAAGACGGCCGCGTTCAATCGGCGCAAGTGCTGCCCAGCAGTTTGTTTCATCAGGCGGTGGTCATTCCCGATTCCGGGCGATGGCGCGTGACATTTCGCTATCAGCCGTGGTGGAGAGACGGGGCGATTGGGGTGACATTGGTCTCTGCCTTGGCCAGTTTGGGGCTCGTTTTTCGAGGGTTTCTAGCCTTACGCAGAGTTAGCGGGATCAGCACCGAACGGCCTTGAATCCACATTCGCCGATTGTGAAACGACACGCCAAGCGGTATTTTGGCGGTTCGGCGGGGAGACCAATGTGAGCTCTTTTTCCTGGTGTCTCGCGTCGATTTGCCATTCGAAATTTGTGAGAAAGAAATGACGCAGCGTCGTGGATCAGCATTTGCAGGGCTTTCGGTAGCCATCGTGACTCCCTTTCAAGACGGCGCCGTCGATTACGCTCGTTTGAAACAGCAAATTGAGTTTCAAATCGAAGCCGGCACGCGTTGCCTGGTTCCCGTTGGTACCACCGGTGAATCACCCACGCTGACGCATGATGAACATGAACGCGTGATCGCGGAGACCATTCAGTGTGTCGCCGGCCGCGCGAAAGTCATGGCGGGCACCGGCAGTAATAGCACCGCCGAAGCACTACGTTTGACGAAACGTGCGGCCGATGAAGGTGCCGATGCGACACTGCAAGTCGCACCGTATTACAACAAGCCCACTCAAGAAGGTTTCTATCAACACTTCAAAGCCATCGCGGAAGCGGTTGAGATCCCTGTTTGCGTCTACAACATTCCCGGCCGAACTGGTAAGGAAATCGATGTCGCGACGATTCAGCGACTTGCCGAGTTGCCCGGAATCAAGATGGTCAAAGAAGCGACCGGCAAATTGGATCAGTGTTCTGCAATCGTCGGAACGACCGACCTGACCGTGCTTTCGGGTGACGACTCGCTGACCCTACCGATGATGGCCGTCGGTGCCGAAGGCGTGATTTCCGTTGCGGGAAACTTGGTGCCCGGTGATATGGTCAAGCTGGTCGAAGCGATGGCCCGTGGGGACTTGGATGCCGCGCGACAGTCACACCATCGTTTGTTCGGGCTGTGCGAGAAGATGCTCGGACTGGCCACCAACCCCATTCCCGTCAAAGCCGCCATGCGCCTTGTCGGGCGAGACAGTGGCGAGTTGCGTTTGCCAATGACTTCCTTGGACGCAGACGCCGAAGCCGAACTGCAACAGACAATTCTCGCTTACGGAATGGAATCGGCGTTGTCCGGCGCAAGCGAAGGCCACCCTTCTGCCGTCGCATCCGCGTGATGACCCGGGTGCGTCAGCGATGAGTGACGCCGAACTCGAATCCGCAATGGCGGATTACTTGGAACGGGTGGAGTCCGGCGAGTCGCCCGACCCGAGCGACTATCTGGACAAGTACCCTCATCATGCCGAGGAACTGCGCAGCTTCTTTCGCAACCATCATTGGATTGGTGAAACCCCCGAACCACCGATGATGTCACTGTGCGGCCAAGAGGTCGGCGCGTACTTGATCGAAGAAGAGATCGCGCGTGGCGGCATGGGCGTCGTCTACCGAGCCAAACAGAAAGGGCTCGGGCGGACGGTGGCCGTGAAAGTGATCACCAGCGGCGTTCTCGCCAGCGATGAGGAGAGGCGTCGCTTTCGAATCGAAGCCGAGTCGGCGGCAAAGCTGGACCATCCGGGGATCATCTCGATCTATGAAACCGGAACCTGGAAAGGCCACGAGTTTTATTCGATGGCCTTTATCGAAGGCCCCACACTTCAGCGGTTGGTCGATCAACAGCCCGTTGCGGAACCAAGAGCCGCGGAGTTGATACGCCAGATTGCTCGGTCGGTCGACTACGCGCATCATCATGGAATCATTCATCGGGATCTCAAACCCGATAACGTCCTGATCGATGCATCGGGGCGTCCCCTTGTGGCCGACTTTGGTCTGGCGAAATGGAATCGTGACGGGACAATGTTGACGCGAACCGGACAGGTGCTGGGAACACCGAATTATATGAGTCCCGAGCAGGCCACCGGACGTGACGGTGCGGGCGTTCTTTCGGATGTTTACTCGCTCGGTGCGATGCTTTACGCACTGCTGACCGGCGTGCCCCCGCACCAGGGCGACACGCCCGCGGAAGTTCTCCGCAGTGTTTTGCAGGACGAACCATTTCCGCCGCGAGGCTACCGACAGGATGTATCACGTGACTTGGAAATGATCTGCCTGAAAGCGATGCGGTACGAAGCCGAAGCGCGCTATCAGACGGCAAATGAATTAGCCGACGACCTCGATCGGTTCTTGGGCGGCGAACCGATTCGTGCGGCGGGCAGCGGGTTGATCGAACGCGTCGCTCGCGAGATTGGACGTGACCAACATCAGCCGCACTTTCAGCCATGGCATGGAACTCTGGTCTTGTTGGGGGTGGTCATTTTCGTTGCCCACGTCGCGATCTTCGCTTTGCTGGAACTGGGTGTTCCTCACTTGGTCGCTTATTGGATCCCCCGCCTAACGATGTTCACCGTTATCTTCTGGTTGATCTACCGAGCGCGTGACGGGTCGCTTTCGCCTCGCAGCATCGCCGAGCGACCGGTTTGGTCGATTTGGCTGGGTTACCTCAGCACGCTTGCGGTGATCAATCTGCTGTTGTTCATCGGTGGGATCGACCAACGAGCTCTTTTCCCGCTCGCGTCCGCTCTCAGCGGTTTCGCGTTCGTGGCATTGTCGGGGCACATTTGGGGCGGCTCGGCAATCGCCGGCTTGGCTTTTTTTGCCCTCGCCCCCATCACGGCGGTTTATCCACGAGTGGCGCCGTTGCTCTTTGGAGTGATGTACTTGATCACGGTGACGTCCATCAGCCAGCACTATCGCCGGGCGGTTCAGCCGACCAGTCAACCTGCCAGCACGATCGATCAAAAAGAGAGTTGATTCGGTCTTTCGGTCGACAGTAGTTTCTTGATAGGTACTGAACGAATGAAGACAAACAATCCTCTCCGCATTTGCGTCGTCGCGCTGGCCAGCACGGTGGTCTCCTTCGCCGGTTGCCAGTCTCTGGTGCAGCGGGGATGGATCGCGCCACCGGGGCCAATGAACTATCAGCAAGCTCACGCGGTCGTTCACGACCCGTTTCCCCAAGCGGACATCGGGCCGGATGACAAAAGCATGCGTCCACCGGATTATCAGAATCCGCTCTCACTACCGGTGCGAAACCAAATGAAAAACCAAATCGCACCCTGGCTGCAACCTTAGCGGACTTCGACGGCGTCGCGGAAAGCGGCACGAATTCGAATACGACCCGCACACCTACCGGTGGCGGTCCGTAGTCCAGCGTGTGGGGCGACTCGAACGCAGGCGAAACATCCAGCGGAGAAGTTCGGGATGCGGCGCAAGATCCTCCCCACCTGCCGTCCCAACCTGCGGTCCCTTTTTCTTCCCCAAGATCAGCCCTCGGAGCGGTCAAGTGTCCGCTGGCGAAGTTACAAAACTCAGGGATGCATTGGATTTAAACGGTGCTGGCAGGCTGCAGATTACCACTTCAAAGCAGTTCCTGAACAGCTTGAATGTTGATCAGCTTTTCGTCGAACTCAATGACCTCTTCAAAGTTCTGAGATAGGATGCATGGGCACTGAAATTCACGCCTTCATTGAGTACGATCTTGGGGAAGAGATTGCGTTTACTGATTCGGGCGACGTACGCTGCTTTAACAGCGGTGAACTCTTCATCCTGGCCGATTACTTGCTATTTGATCGGCTCGCCGGTGCACGCGCAACGTCTATGGAAAAAGAGCATTGTGAAGAGATCCTGTTTCAACCTCGCGGTTTGCCGAAGCACTGTTCCGATGCTGTGGTACGCCGGTTTCATGTTACAACGGAGGCGCGAATCAATGATTCCATGTTGGAGATTCCTGTGCCACTTGTTCCGGTGACTAAACAAGCCGATTTCCTGACACATGCGGGGCCAGCGATACCCTACGATTCCGATCAGCTCTTTCCCAATCCCTGTTGGCATTCGACGAGCTGGTTGACATTGGCTGAAGTCCTTGAAGTCAGGAAAGTGCACGGTGAAGCGAATCTAGAGTTCAATGCCATACCGAGCTTGATGCAGTTTTTAGAGCGTGGCCTTGGACCCGGAAAAACACGGTTGGTCTTTTGGTTCGATAATTAGCTTTGCCAGCTACGACAGTAAACTGCGGCACGCAAGGGTGGGACGCAGCGAGACGATAACGGGATACACGATGCAAGGTGCCATCGGCTGTCTTAGTTTCAGTCAATGGCGAGTGATGGCTCGCCGCGAATTATTTTTGGGTTTTCTTTGGTCATGCGTATCGACGGTAGTGGGTGGTTGAGGGGGCTGACGCTCGTTCGGGCTCAGCAAAATGGGGCCGCCTCCTTTCACCTCGCCGTCACATCGGCCTCATCTGTTGGCGCAGGCCGATGTGACGGCGAGGCGAAAGGGGCTCACCAATTGATCTGTTTCATTCTTGGGTAGCTGCACTTCGCTGACGAATCCTTGTGGGAGCTTGTCTTCGAAACCATCGATTGCTTCTGCGAGTGCGAATCGATCGTTATGCCGCTGTCGGTACCTCTGGTTCTTGCCAGCAAGTTTGATCGCGGACCATCACATTGAGCGTTACCAGCAGCTTGCGCATCACCGCAAGTGTAAAGTGGCTGGCACCATCCGATTAGCTACATTCAACCCCAGTCCCTTTTTCTTCCTCTCTTGACGAGTTGCAGTATTGTCTTGACGGGATCTGGTTTGTTCCGGAAACGACGGAACCATCCCTCGCAAATTTGGCGACTTTCGAATCGTTTGCAAAATTGGAGGCGAAGGGATCGAGATCGATTACAGAGCCGAGCAGCTATCCTCACCGCGTTACATTGCGTTGAAGGTGCTCCGCTACGGGAGCGCCGGCACGCACCCACTTCGCTCCGATGATCTTGCCATGGTGGCCGTTGCCGGACGCGTCTTTGAGGACATCGCCGGTGCCTTCGTCGAAGTGGTATAGGGCGAGCGTGTCTTCGTCAGGAGTGAATCGAGTCTGGGGATCGAAGTCTTTGTCGTAGCGAGCCTTCGTTGAGAATCGAAGCATCTCGTATCGACCTGCCATTCTTTTACCAATCAGAAAACGACCGGTCCCCGGACCGAGGTCTTTGCCCGTCGTTGGTTCTCTTCCCACTAGTTGTCCGTCCCAAAATCCCAAGAGTTCCTCACCGGTATGAACAAGTGCAAGATGAACACGTTCTCTTTTCTTGGGGACCATTCCCTCGTTGATAGCGACGTCGCCAAGACGATAGCTAAAATGCCCGTAGCCGTAAGATGCAAACCTCACTCCCGCATCTGAAGAATGCGCATCTCCATCCCGGCCTGCAAAAACAGCCGCCTCCGTCAAACCAGATTTGAATTCCCAGCTAAACGCCGCTTCGAGAGTGAACGGTTGCTTGGGGTCGGAGAAAAAAAGGGGTCAGAGAAAAAAAGGGGTCAGGCCTCTTTGTTTTCGTTTTCTTCAGGGAAACGCACACGAGGCCGACCTCGGGGGCGCATCGTTGCTTCTAGATTCAATCTTCTGGCGATTGTTTCCACCCAGCCTTCGTCTCCCATCGGACTGCCTTAATTGGTGCCAGCCACTGATTAGATCCTGATTAGATCCGCG
>JBCBOO010000104.1:0-20836 GCA_039821235.1 Planctomycetota bacterium | reverse complement strand
CAGTTCATGAATCATCACCATGCGAATCCGATCTTCGGGCCACTTCAGCATTGATTCCGGCAAGATCAACGAGGGCTTCGATAGGCCTGCGACCATGGGTGACTCAATTTCTCCATGGGTTAACAGCTTGGGACATCGTTTGATCGCCAACTTGCTGCACAAGTCTGACAAAGACAGCTGCAGGTCACCGCTCGGGATCGGTTGGCAACTCGATAACAGTCGCCGAGCTTGAAAACAGTGGATCATCCAACGAAAAACGAGCAGAGAACAAACGCTGATCCAAACGATGGCCGCGATTGACATCAATCTATCACGACGATTCGAGGCCGGTACTGCTTCCATGAGAATAGGTTGGTTGGTCGCGGCGGAGTTTCTAAGGTCAGCCGTGCCGATCGAAGACGTCTGGAGTTCATCCACAGTCCAACCGCCGCCAGTTGCCGCCGGATCGCCCGAAGACTCGGTGATAGAACCAGATAGCGAGCCGGAATGCGGTCCAGACGTTGAACCGGAAGATCCCCGTAGGACTGAAACGGTGACTGGCCGAGAGTCTGAACCTGAGGGCAGGCCCAGAGATGCTGATGAAGAGTTTGTCGAGCTCGCATTCAAGGGGTCACTGTTTTCGACTTGTCGAAGACTTAGCAATTCGGGTCTGTCGACTCGCGGTTCATCGGCCAGTTGCGTACTGTCGTCGGAGGGAAGAATAGAGAGCGTCCATGATGGCATGACGACATTGACAACCGGTATGAACAAACACGCGGTTAAAGCCAACGTCCACAGGCGATGCTGGGCCGAAGCAGATTGGCGTCGCAACAGCCAAGCCGCAATCGCAGCCAACGCGAGCATGGCGAAAGAACGCACGGCAACGCTTTGAAAGAGATCGAGAATCATCTACTTGTCTCCTTTGCGGGCTTTGGCGATAGCGAGCTCGAGACGCTTGATGTCTTCGTCGCTTAGAGTTTTTGCGGAATCATCAATCAACATTGCTAACGCATCCGCTGGTGAATCTGAAAAGAACGTGCTTATCAGCTCACGAGCTGCGGATAACGCAGCTCGCCGGCGCGATTTGATTGGCAAGTATCGGTGTGACATCTCGCTTCGGTCACGCCGCAACATCCCTTTTTCTTCAAGTTTGCCCAGCATGGTTCGAACCGCCGAATAGCTGGGCGGATCGGAGAGACCCTCTCTTACTTCCGCGACCGTCGCTTTGCCCAACCGATAGAGCACATTCATGATTTGCTCTTCGCGAGGCGCGAGTGATCGTTCTTGTTTTGAATCCATAGCCATAGTTCCTCTCACAACGAAACTCACCCAAGGGTGTCACCAAATTGGCACCTGTCAATCTAGTGGCACCCTGGCATCAAGTCAAGTCACCGCGGAATTAGCTTGTAGAGCTTGCAAAGATTGAATGCATCCCAAAGAAGAAGTCGTCTCCTGCCGATGCCCGAGCGGTTGCTGGCGTTGGGGAGATGTTGGGGAAACGCCTGCGGAGCAGGCGGCGACGGTTGGAGAGGGCGTCCGCGGAGCAGGCGGCGACTTTGGGGAGTTGGTTGCGGAGGATTCGGACGGCGATGGACCGTCATGGGTTGTCGCAATATTGGTGCAGGAGGTCGATGAAGGATTTGGACAAGCGGCTTTGGAAACGATATGGATCCCAAACCACTCCGATCGTTCGCTTGGGCGTCTTGCCGGCAATGGAACGGTAGATCCTTGTCTTGGCGCGATCTTTGTCGACCGCCATCTGCGGAACGAGCGAAATCCCATGCGAGAGTGACACCAACTCCTGCACCATCGACAGTTGATTCGTGCGACCGACCGAAACCGGCTGAAAGGAACGGCTACTGCAAAACGACAGAATGCTGTCCGAGAGACAGTGTTGTTCGTCCAACATCACAAACGGTTCCCGCTCGATCTCTTTCAGTCGCACCTTCTTTCGCTCGGCGAGGGGATGATCCGAGGGAAGAGCCAGCAGCAGTTCCTCGTCGAACAAGGCGTTCGTCTCCAAGTGACGATTCTCGATCGGTAACGCGAGGATTGCAAAATCGACTTCGCCCTGCGAACACTGGTGCAACAGGTTCTTGGTCGTTTCTTCGTAGACTTCGACCAGGGCGCCGGGAAACGACTGCGAAAATCGCTTTAGGAACGCCGGCAAGAAATAGGGAGCGATCGTCGGGATCGATCCGACTCGTATCCGCCCGCTGGAGCCGTCGTCACATAGCTCCGCCCGGGTGTCATCCAGGATGGCAAGAATCTGTTCGATCCGCGACTTCAATTTGACACCGGCGTCGCTAAGCTCGACGCGGCGAGTCTTACGAACGAGCAGGGGCACCCCAAAGTCGGCCTCCAATCGCTGGACGGATCGGCTGAGCGCCGATTGAGAGACGCAAAGCAACTCGGCCGCCCGGGTGATGCTTTTGGATTCCGCGACCTGCAAAAAGTAACGCAGTTGTTCAATTTCCATCGGAATCTCCTGTGCAAATCATCACGCCCGATCGGTGGGTCAACCGAGGCATGCGTCTTGTGCATGGATTGTATAATCAAAATGCATTGGTCGCAGGGTGTCCGATCGCCAATACTACCGCCGTCGCACCGCCGGAGGTCGACAACCCTTACTTTCAGGAGAATTGGACGATGACAACCACACACTCGAATCTCAAACCTCGACGACACGCTTCGGGGAAGCGTTCGCCGCTGGGCCTCAAGCGCGTCGCGTTACTGGCGGCAATCGCGGCGACCACGGCGATGCCCGCGATGGCAACACCACCACAGTCACCTCATGGTGGCGCCGCGGAGGGATCGGCCAGTAAGTGTCCCGTTACCGGTGCAATGAGAACCCTGACCGCGCTGACAAACGCGGCGGCGGCAAAAACGGAAGCGACCAAGCCGGGGATGGGCGTCAGCACTCGCCAAACGTATTCCAACGAAGACTGGTGGCCCAACCAGCTGAACCTGCGTGTCCTGCACCAGAACGCTCCCTCGGGAAATCCGATGGGCGAGGACTTTGACTACGCCGAAGCCTTTAGCGAACTGGACTTGGCAGCGGTCAAGCAGGACCTGGAGGAGTTGATGACGACGTCACAGGATTGGTGGCCGGCGGACTATGGCCATTACGGACCGCTGTTTATCCGAATGGCTTGGCATAGTGCGGGAACGTACCGAGTCACCGATGGGCGTGGCGGTGCCCGTTACGGGATGCAACGTTTCGCGCCACTGAACAGCTGGCCCGACAACGCCAACTTGGACAAGGCTCGACGGTTGCTGTGGCCCATCAAACAGAAGTACGGCAAGAATCTGTCTTGGGCGGACCTTATGGTTCTGGCTGGGAACGTCGCTTTGGAGTCGATGGGGTTTGATACCTTTGGGTTCGCCGGTGGTCGCGCCGACGTGTGGGAACCGCAAGAGGACGTCTACTGGGGCCCGGAAACGGAGTGGCTTGCCGACAAGCGGTATTCCGGCGATCGTGACTTGGAAAACCCGCTCGCGGCCGTCCAAATGGGATTGATCTACGTCAACCCTCAAGGGCCCAACGGCAAGCCCGATCCACTTGCCTCGGCACGCGATATCCGTGAAACCTTCGCCCGCATGGCGATGAACGATGAAGAGACGGTCGCGTTGATCGCGGGCGGACACACGTTCGGAAAGGCACACGGAGCGTCAACGCCCGACGGGAACGTCGGCCCGGAACCCGAAGGTGCGAAACTGGAAGAGCAGGGTTTGGGTTGGATCAGCAAGTACGGCAAGGGCAACGCCGAAGACACGATCACGAGTGGTCTGGAAGGTGCTTGGACGTCGACACCGGCCGAATGGTCCAACGGTTACTTCGAGAACCTGTTCGGTTATGAGTGGAAGCTGACCAAGAGCCCCGCCGGTGCTTGGCAATGGACTCCCGAAGAGGAGTCCGCGCAGGGAACCGTCCCCGACGCCCATGTCGATTCCAAGTCGCATGCACCGATGATGTTCACGACGGACATGGCACTTCGGATGGATCCGGCCTACGGAAAGATCTCACGTCGGTTCTATGAAAACCCCGAGGAGTTCCAGGTGGCGTTCGCAAAGGCCTGGTACAAGTTGACTCACCGCGACATGGGGCCGGTTTCGCGTCTGCTTGGTCCAGAAGTCCCGCCGGCTCAGCTTTGGCAAGACCCGATTCCGGAGGTTACCCATCCGTTGGTGACTGTTAAAGACGTCGCTGATATCAAGAAAGCGATTCTCTCGACCGGGCTTTCGGTTTCCGATTTGGTGTCGACGGCCTGGGCTTCCGCTTCGACGTTCCGCGGGACGGACAATCGCGGTGGTGCCAACGGAGCACGGATTCGGCTGGCGCCGCAAAAGGACTGGGACGCCAACGATCCCGAGCAACTCGCCGATGTCTTGGCAAAGGTGGGCATCGTTCGCAAGCAGTTCAACGCCTTGGATCGGCCCGCAAAAATTTCACTCGCGGACACGATCGTGTTGGCAGGGTGTGCGGGGATTGAAGAAGCGGCTCGACGAGCTGGAATGAAGGTCGATGTACCATTCGTTCCCGGCCGAACGGATGCCACACAGGAGATGACCGACGTCGCTTCCTTTGGAGCGCTCGAGCCGACTGCGGATGGTTTCCGAAACTACATCGACGAGCGTCATAGCACGCCTGCCGAGCAATTGCTGATCGATCGAGCCCATCGATTGCAGCTTTCCGCCCCGGAAATGGCGGTGCTGGTCGGCGGACTCCGTGTTCTGGGTGCGAACTCGGATGATTCTCAGCTGGGCGTGTTCACCGAGAACGTCGGAACCTTGTCCAACGACTTCTTCGTCAACGTTTTGGACATGAACACCGAATGGAAGCGAACGGCGGAAGACCAGGACCAATTCGCTGGAATTGATCGGAAAAGTGGTGAGAAGAAGTGGCTCGGCAGCCGAGTCGATTTGGTGTTCGGCTCGAACTCGCAGCTGCGTGCGATCTCGGAAGTCTACGCTTCTTCAGACGCCAACGAGAAGTTCGTCAACGACTTTGTGGAAGCCTGGACGAAGGTCATGCGACTGGATCGATTTGACCTGGAGTCGGACGAGAACAAGAACGAGCTCGCGGTTCGCTAGGCGACCGAAGGCGACTTGCTTGATTGCGTGAGCGGCAACGAATGACGGTCGGTCCTCCGGCGGACCGGCCGTTTGTTGCCGCTCTTTTCACTGGTAATGCGAAGCGGGTCTCGAGCGTTTGCTTCGTGGGTTTCAATACTCATCGTGAGCACGAAGCCAAACTCTCAGCATCGCCGCAACAGAGTCGACTTGAAACTTTCTCATGATGGAAGCTCGACGTGCTTCGATCGTTCGCAAACCAAGCTCGAGTTTGGCGGCAATGACTTTATTGGCGTGACCGTCACATAGCAGCCGAGCGACTTCGCGTTCCGATTCGCTGAGGCTTTCGAAGCGGCGAACCGCTTCTAATCGTTCCGCTTCCCGTTTGCAGCGTTGCAGGTCCAACTTGAGACCCAATTGAATTCGTTCCCAAAGTTCTTCGGGGTCGCAAGGCTTTTCCAGAAGGTCGATTGCCCCCCCTTGAATGGCGCGAACGGTGGACCGAGTGTTGGGATAGGCGGTCATCAAGACGAAGGAAACAAAGCAGTTGCGGTGACGCAAAAGTTCGAGGAGCTGAATGCCCCCCATTCCCGGCATACGTTGATCGACGACCAGACAAGCAGGACGCTCTTCCTTGTATTCTGCCAGAAAAGCTTCCGCAGACTCAAACGTCTTGACTTGCGCTCGCATCGGATCCAGAAGTGCCTTGATGGATTCCCGCGAACTTTCGTCATCATCAATCACAAATACGTGATTCTCGGGAGCCTGATTGCTGAAACCCGGCCCGTTCAAGGGTGAGAACCCGAAACTGCCAATTGGTCAATGCTAGATTGAAAAGTCATGGTGCCCCTGTCTTGCTGCCCGGTTGAATTCTTGCTGCTCCACGGGGATAGAAAAAAAGACCTGGGTGCCCGTGGAATCGCGTTCCGCCCAAATCATACCCCCATGATCCTCGACAATGGAGCGGCTGATGGCCAATCCGAGTCCCATACCGTCCGATTTACTAGTATGGAACGCGTCGAACATCTGGTCCAGGTCAACTGTGAGGTCTCCACGATCGGCGATCGAAGCAACCACGGAGTGCTTTTTATCGACGTCCAACCTCAGCTTGGTCGACAGGAAAACCACTCGATCTTCATGTGGAATGCCTTGCATGGCTTCACAAGCGTTACGCATCACGTTGACGATTACCTGTTCGATCTGGATGCGATCCAACATCAGAGGTGGAACCTCACCACACAGGTGCAGTTCGACGTGGACTCCATCACGCTCCAACTCGAAACGAAGCATTGCAAGCGTTTCGTGAATGAGGTCATTCAGGCAGACTTCCGAAAGCTCTGGCAACGAGCGACGAGAAAACCTTCGCAGCCTTTGAATAATCTGGTCCGCTCGCTTGACCTGTAAGACAATCTGCTCGTTCCATTGCTTCAACTGGCTCGGTGATTGGTCGAGATCGATGGCATTCGCGGAGGCGAAAGCAAAGTTCGAGATGGAACTAAGCGGCTGACGAATTTCATGCGTGATGCCGGCGACCATCTCGCCGAGCGTGGAAAGTCGGGAAACATGGGTAAGCTGTTGCTCGCGGGTGCGGAGCTGTTTTTCGGCGGCACGACGTTGATCGATTTGCTCGACCAGCCGCAGGTTCACCGACTGCAGTGCCGCCGTTCGCTGGGCCACTTTTTCCTCCAGCGTCTCCTGAGCTTCGATCAGGTCTTCGGTCCGCTCTGCCACGACGGTCTCTAGGACACGCGTGTTCTCATGTGCATTAAAAATACGCCACTGGATGAATCCCCAAACGAGTACGCAACCCCCGACCACGTAAAATGCGATGGCAGGTCGCGACTGGTACCAGGGCGATGCAATCGTAATTTGAATCGACGCGATCGGTGTGGGACGATAGTCACTGCCGCGGGCCCGCACTTCGAATTCATAGTTGCCTGGTGATAGTTTTCGAAAGAGCTGGCTACTATCGCTTGTCCACTGGGACCAATGCTCGTCCAAACCAACCATCCGGGTCTGATAGGCGCGTTCGGAGAGCCGGTGCATCGACCCTGCGGTGTAGCGAATTTCAAGTGGTGCGGAGTCTGCAGGTAGTGTGACCGAATTAAAACAAACAACGCGACGCCGTGATGTTCCGGTGAACACTCCCGTGATCTCAACGCCATCAATCGAGCGCCCACGCGGAATATCGGGCGGAACTTGAAAGACTCGATTGTCGTTGCCCAACATCCCAACGTCTTCCTCTCGCGAGACGAACTTCCTAAGCAGACGATCGTCTCCCAGCGTCATTGGCGTGTCCACTTTCCCATCCGAGTTAAGCCGGATCACGACTCCATCATCGCTGGAGGTCCATAGATTCCCAAGCTTGTCCAACATCATTGGGCCACAGACACGATCGAATTCACTGAGCGGCTCATCAAGCCATTGGTTGATCGGTTGGAAGACCGTGCCATCGAAGCAGCGGAGGCCGTCTTGGCTATTGAACACGATTTTGCCGTTCCAGGTCCCGATGCGATCAAAGGGATGATTGGACGTCGGCGAAAAGTACTCGGGCTGCAACGCAAGCGGGGGCTTTGCGTTGACTGCGGCGAGAGGCAATCTGGACGGAACGACCAACCAGTTGGGCGTTCTGGCGGCACACCAAATCCAACCACCCTCGACGTCCAGTTCGATTTGGGTGGCGCCGTGCATCGATTCACCGAGCATTCTTGCGAACTGCCAGATCCCATCAATGCGCCGGTAAACGCGAATGCCCTGCAGCATGCTCCCCATCAAAACGGTCTCGCCATCGGGTAACAGCACCCCATGATTGTGCCCGTCGTAGTCAATTCGATAGTACGTCTCATCTTCCTTTAAAGCGAACAATCCGCCCGATGTGGCGATGAGCAACTCCTTTTCAGTCTTGACTTGTGAATCCGACTGTCCGATTCCTTCAATGATGGGGGTCAGCTTGTATTCGAATCGGCGTGGATGCTCGACCTCATCAATGCGATAGACAGAATCCGTGACCGAGACATACTGCTTGCCGGCAAAAGACTGCAACCAACGAAGTCGACCATCCTTGAAGTCGAAAGTGCGGATTTGATCTCGCAAGTTAAAAGAAGCAAGGGTTCCCGGCCCAAGAATCGGAAGCCAAACAACCGAATCATCGATCACGGGCTCGCCAACAACCGATTGAAACCCATCGCCGATGCCGATTTCGTCCAGGATGCAACCGTCAACATCGAAGACGGTAACCCCCATCCCGGTGCTGACGATGAATTGCTCATCATTGACGCTCGCGAGTCCGATTAGGCGACTGCCTCGCAACGCTTCGCTAACTTCGCTCTTAAACGGCCGAGGCTCGCTTTCCGGTTCCAACAACCAAAACCCAACTTTGCTGGCGAACAGATAGGTCCCGTCGCGGAACGAACAGCAGTCCACGATTTCGGGACCCGGCGGAGTGTTCTGACGTGCATACTTGACCCAGCTCTCTTGCCCCGTCATCAGGCATTTGAATTCCTCATCGTTAAACCGATGGAGCCCGCCGGGTCGCATGCCAACGATGATTTCACCGTTGACCAGGCTATACGAATCAGCTTGGGAAGCCCTGGGAACTGGCACAAAACGGACATCGCCCTGTTCCGAATCACTCGGATTGGATCGATCCCAGATGACAACACCGAACTGATAGCCAAAATAGACGTTGTCCCCTTTGACAAGGATTTGCTCCGAGAACCCCAGGTCGACCTCTTCGAGTTTTTGCCGCAGCGAATGAAACGCGCCCACTTCACGGCGATCCAAATCGACGAAACCGAAATCATCCTCGAACCCAACAGCGACGACGGATTCGGAAACGTACTGGACCGCTTCGCAGGGCCAACGGTTCGGATGGACCGACATGGTCCAACGTTCATGATCGTAAGAAAGGACTCCGTGATCGGTCGCGAGGACGAGGGTTCCATCTGGACAAACATCCAAGTTATGGGCGTACACCACACCATCAATCAAAGTGGTCTTCAGCAACTGACGGTTGGGTATCCCCATTCGTCCGCTCGAGCCAGTTTCATCGCCAGACAGACAGGTAACCAGCTGGGTTGGGCCGAGAAGAAAAAGACAAAGGAGAAGACTGGAACGAATCATGCGCGTCACCGTCAAGGAACGAAAGAACCTCGCCACGCGGGCGGCGATTCGCCAGCTTGAACGAATACACCCACCCAAGTTGCGGCAAACCGCACTCCAGCTGCGGATTCGCGCGAAATCTGCATTTTGGGCGAAATTTGCGAGTATCTCGCGGTACGATCGCATTCCGCGCTCCATCGCTCTGCGACACATGCCCACCCACCTCCCGTCGTCGCTGAGCTTTCGGATCTGTCTTGGTGCGGTCAGCACGGGGCAAGCTGTCGCGCCAGGACGGATCCTTTCTTCACTTCGCGGCTGGGCGTTCATTTCGGGCGAAGCCACGTTGAGTCTCTTGTGCTCTTTGCTGCGATCTATCGTTCGGCGCAATTCGAGGCGTCGCTGGCACTTACACTGTGCGTCCGTGAATCGCCCCCTGTACGAGTTTGATGGGATCTCCATGCCGCGTGATAGCCACCCCTTCTTGCCATTCGTCTTGTTCATCGCAGCTCTCGCGATCGATGGAAACCGAGCAACGCTTGCGGAGTCGCTTCCGCCCAACGTGGTCGTCATTATGGTCGACGACATGGGATTTTCCGATATAGGTCCATATGGAAGTGAAATCCCGACTCCACACCTCGATGCCCTCGCGGCGAACGGCCGCAAATTTTCACAGTTCTACAACACGGGCCGCTGTTGTCCCACAAGAGCGAGTTTGCTGACGGGGCTCTATTCGCACCAAGCGGGTATCGGTTGGATGACGGCGGATCAGAAGATGCCTGGTTATCGAGGTCAACTCAATGACCGTTGCGTCACTATTGCAGAGGCTCTCAAGCCTTCCGGCTACTTTACGGTGATGACCGGCAAGTGGCATGTCGGTTTTGAACACGGTGTGACTCCCTCGAATCGAGGATTTGATCGAAGCCTTAACCTGCCCGCTGGCGGCCTCCATTTTTCTAACCAGACGGGTCCAAAGGGAGGAACAAAGCTGTTCCTCAATGGCCAAGAGGTCGCGCGCGATGATCCTCAATTTAGTCCACCTTGGTACGGGACACACCTTTGGACCGACTACGGACTTCGGTTCGTCGATGAGGCGATCGAAAACGAGCAGCCGTTTTTTTGGTACCTCGCCCACGTGGCGCCGCATTTCCCCTGCATGGCTCCCGAGGCAACGATTGCCAAGTATCGAGGCAAGTACATGCGGGGCTGGGAGGAGCTTCGCCGTCAACGGTACCAAAGGCAGCTCGAAATTGGACTGATCGATTCCAGCTGGAAACTTCATGACCGACCGGCGGAAATTCCCGCCTGGGAATCGCTCTCAAGTGAGGATCAACTTCGATACGATGAGATGATGGCGATCTACGCCGCAATGATCGACGAGGTCGATCAGAGCATTGGCAACTTGGTTACGTCACTTGAAGAGAAAGGCGTGCTCGACAACACGTTGATTCTCTTTCTGTCGGATAATGGCGGTAATGCGGAGGCCGGAATCAAGGGAAAGTTCCAAGGCGAGAATCTTGGTGACCCGGATTCGAATGTCTTCATCGGCAAGTGCTGGGCGCATCTCAACAACACGCCTTTCCGAAAATACAAACACTTCAACCACGAGGGTGGGATCGCGACTCCATTGATCGCTCATTGGCCGGCAAAAATCAAACCCTCACCTGATTGGATTGAGACACCAACGCATTTGGTCGACTTGATGGCGACCTGTGTCGACCTCGCGGGAGCTGACTACCCGAGTCGTTCACGCGGCAAAGAGGTGATTCCAATGCAGGGACAAAGCCTGATGCCTCTCTTGACCGGAGAAGGCTCTTTTGCGGCACGCCCCCTTTACTGGGAACACGAAGGAAACGCGGCGATTCGCATCGGCGACCGAAAACTGGTTCGGGCCGGAGGACGAAATGATTGGGAACTGTTCGACCTTGCTTCCGACCGAACCGAACAAGAGAATCTTGCCGACCAATTTCCGAATGAAGTGAAACAACTGCGCGAGCAATGGCAGACTTGGGCAAAACGCTCGAACGTGATTCCGAAACCCAAGCGGAAAAAGAAATAAGGAGAACCACCATGCGAAACTTAAGTGCTTTCATCGCAGGCGTTATGGTGGCCGGAAGCCTCATGTCGACCGGCAATCACATCGCGAGCGGCGCGGACGCGCCCAACATCGTCCTGATCATGATTGATGATTTGGGATGGAAGGACGTCAGTTGCTATGGCAACGACATGATTGATACGCCCCACATCGATCAACTTGCCGCCAACGGAGTCCGCTTCACAGACTTCTACGCGGCAGGGGCAGTTTGCTCCCCCACACGCGCGGCACTGCAATCCGGTCAAAACCAAGCTCGTGTTGGAATCACGGCGCATATTCCCGGTCACTGGCGACCGTTCGAACGAGTGATCACGCCGATGACGACGATGGCGTTGCCCACCGATATCGTCACGGTGGCCGAGACGCTGAAGACCGCCGATTACAAAACCGGCTACATCGGAAAATGGCATCTCGGAAATGGCCCCGCGTTCCAGCCAGATCGTCAAGGATATGACATCAGCCAAGTCATCAATGGCCCCCACCTTCCGGGACGCTATCGGATCGCCGGTTCGGGCTCGACAGTCACGCCGAAAAAGGGCCAATACCGAACCGATTTCGAAGCGGACTTGGCGGGCGATTTTATTCGGCAACACAAAGCCGAGCCGTTCTTCCTCATGGTCTCGCCGTTCGCCGTTCATATTCCACTTGGTGCGATGAGCGACAAGGTCGAGAAGTACCGTCGCCGCGTGAAAGAACTTGGTCGTGAATTACCGCACCCGATTTACGCGGCCATGGTGGAACACTGTGACGACATGGTCGGCCGAATTGTCTCGGTCTTGGAGGAGCAATCACTCAGCGACAAAACCATGGTCATTTTCACGTCGGACAATGGCGGACTGTACACACGTTACGACTATCGTCCGGAAGCGGACGACCGAGTCAGTTCCCAAGCCCCTCTCAAAGGCGAAAAAGGCTCGCTGCATGAAGGCGGTGTGCGGGTACCGTTGATCATCAAGTACCCACCTCGCGCCAAGGCGGGTTCGATTTGTGCGGAACCCACGATCAGCTACGACTTTTACCCGACGCTGGCCGAGCTTGCCGGCGCGAGCCTGCCGGCGAATCAAACGATTGACGGCATGAGCCTTTTACCGCTGCTCGACTCACCGGAGTCACGGCTGGAACGAGGGGCGTTGCACTGGCACTACCCCCATTACCACCACGACCGCCCGGCGAGTAGCATTCGTGAGCGTGATTGGAAACTGATCGAATACCTGGATGGAACCGGCGACACGGAGCTCTACCATTTGTCGGAGGACCTGGGCGAGACCACGAATCTGGCGGCGGAAAAGCCGGGCCGGCTCAGCGATCTCAAACGCAAACTCGCCCGTTGGCGTGAGCAAGTCGTCGCAGCGGTTCCGATTTCCAACCCGAGCTACGATCCAGATCGAGCGGACGAGTGGTGGAGTCGTCGATCGGGAAAACCGGTCAATAGCGGGACTCGGAAACGATTTCCGCCCACCGAGAAAGACGACTGAGCCATTTCCGACGCCGTGACCTGTAAACTGTCATTGAATCGCGAAATACCGAACGCGATTCCCGACCAGACCACGTTCGCCTACAATCGGGGGAATCCCTGGTGTGGGAGACGTTCGATGGGTGAAACGGACTTGGGAGGGGATTGGCGATGTTTGCGGGCGGACTACTTCTTTCGACGACGCTGATCTTCTTTGCCGGCTGGCTCCAATGGACCGAGCACCAAGGCTGGCCTCACGATCCCTGTGATTCCGAAGACGATGTCGCCTACCTGGCTCGGCGAAAACGATCGCGGCTGCTCGTGAATAGCCTGATCGGGTTCTGCGGCATTTTGGTGATGGTTGCCACCTTCGCCGGTGTCGGATTGGTGTTCGCAGCGGCATGGTCCATTGTGACACTCACGCTGATGGTGATCGTGATCCTGGCCGGCCTTGATGCCTTTCGCACGGTCCGGCACCAAAGAGACAAGCTCCGTAAGCTTCGTCAACGAGCTTGTGAGGAATAAAAGCTCCATGGAAGGTCGCTTTCGTTCGTGACGTTTCTCAATACGACTTTATTGTTTGCGCTGGTCGCGATTGGAATACCGATCGCCTTGCACCTGACCGCACGGAGGGAGCCGAAGCAGGTTTCGTTTCCGTCGATCCGACTGTTGCGCAAACGGTTTGAAACGAATCGCACCAAAGTCCGGGTGCGTCGATGGTGGTTACTCGCGCTTCGCATCCTGGCACTCGCCGCCGTCGCGTTCGCGCTGGCGGGTCCGGTGATCAATGGTCAAACCTCATTGGTTTGGTCGACCATCGCGATCATTGCGGCGTTCGCCGTTGCGCTACTTGCGTTGGCATCCGTGGCGGCGACGCGCGGCGGGCAAAAAGCGTTGACGCTGGCCTTGTTGATCGCGGGCGGCCTGGCCTTGTTGACCGCATTGGGATGGGGTGCGCTGACGCTTGCCAGCAGTGCGTCGCCGGAGTTGGATGCTTCACGGCCGGTCGCTTTGGCAATCGTCGTCGACAATGGCCCGCTATCGAGTCTTCGCGATGCAGGTGAAATCCAATTGGAGTCGATTCGCGATGCGGCGATCCAGCTATTGATGGCGGTTCATCCGGAAAGTCGACTTTCATTCATCGATCGATCCGGCACGCCGGCAACGTTTGCGTTGGATCGATCCGGTGCACTTTCGAAAGCGGAGACATTCGAGTCGCTCGAGAGCGCCCAGTCACTGCCCGCAAGAATCGATGCCGCACTGCGTCTCTTGGGTTCGAGTGATCTTGAGTCCAAGCAATTGGTCGTGATCGGAAGCCTCTATGAATCAAGCCTTCCACCGGACACCTTGGAAGAACTCTTTACTCGTGGCAATGAAGCAGGAGTTCGAACGACGCTCTGGAGAATCGAGGCCCCAGTCACCGCCAATCGATCGCTTTCGACACCGCTGCTATCTGATCCGAGTCCGGCGCCGAATAGCCCGGTCACGGTTTCGGCGATGCTTTCGATTACAGGTGAAGACCGAACGACCACATCCGCAAGTCGAGTGACGGCCGAATGCGTGTTGTTTCCCGCCAAGCCCTCGTTGCCGGTCGTTCGAGACGGCAAGATCATTCGCCCCGAGCCCAAGGCCGTCGATCGACTCTCCGTGGAGGTGCGACCTGGTCAAGACGTCGACTTGAAGATGACGTTACCGCCGCTGCCGACCGGGATTCATCACGGGGCGATTCAGTTGATCGGCGCGGATGCCTTGGCCGTCGATGATGTGGCGTACTTTACGGTCGTGGTCAGACCACCGAGCCAACTGTTAATCGTTGGCAATGACTTGGAAGAGTTGGATGTCTTGGGGTTCGCAATCACGGCCCCTGCTCCGCTGGATGATCCGGCCGCTCAGTATGAGGTGGCACGAATCACATATACGGATTTGGGGGCATCGAATTTGGACTCATTCGATGGGGTAATTTTGATCGACCCGCCTGCCGACGTTCTCGAGCAAAACGCAACGACGCGCTACGTCGATAATGGCGGCTCGGTACTGGTGTCCCTCGGGCCATCCTTGGGGAACGATGCACTGCAGTGGAACGGCGCCGTCTTTGAGCGCCGATGGCGTGTGCCGACACCGGGTTCGTTCTTTGAAATCTCCTCGGCGTCTCACCCCGCCGTGGCTTCGCTCGCGGCAACACCGGGCGGCGTTCCCTTTCAAGACTTTCGTATCAGTCAGTACTGGAAAACCAAAGCCGACGAGGCACAGGTCTTAATGCGGTACGCGGGGACGGGGCATATCGCACTGATGGAATTAACTCGGCAAACGAACGAAGCATCGCAGTCCGATTCGAACGACACCTTGCGGCCGGTAGGTTCGAAACTGCTGGTGCTAACGACACCGATACCACAGCTTGCCACGCGCAGCGCATGGAACGAGTTGTTCAGCGGATCGGAGGCATGGCCGGCGTTCCTCCTGGTAAGAGACTTGGCGAGGTACCTCAGTGGCCGCGCCACGGAGCGTTTTACGTTGCCGATCGGAGGCATCGCCACCTTGCCGAAAAAAAGCGGGACCGACGAAGAAAACCCCAGTGCAGAAGTCAAAGACTCTGGCCCGGGTACCCGAAAGCGTTGGCAGTGGTTTCCGCCCGTTGGTGATTCTCCGATTCCCATTGACCTGGAGGAGGACACCTCGGCTAACTCACGCGTCATGATTGGCCGTGTGGAAAACAGTGGCGTTCACTGGGTGCGTGGTGGGCAGCTCGGACTCGGCTTCACGGCCAATCTTCAACGCAGTGCACTGGACCAGACCCCCATCGATCCGGTGATACTGGAGCGATGGAGTGAAGCCTCGGATGTTCGGCAGATCAACTCGGTCAATGAAATGGAATGGACCGGGACGGAGGAAACACCGTCAGTCTCGATTTGGTCGCCCGTGATGTTGATCGCCATGATTGCGTTCTTGCTGGAGCAGATTCTTAGCAATCGCTTTTACCGCCAGGGTGCCGCGTCACCTTCGAAGTCATCGAGGGTCGCCGCATGACCCGGTTTGCGATCGAACCACTGTACGGCTCCGATTGGGCCGCCGCGCTCGCCAGCATTGCGGTGATTACTTGCGTGTTGTTGGTCACACCTCTGACGAAAGAGCCGCATCAACGAAGGTGGCTGATTGGTTTGCGGGTATTCGCCGGACTCGTTCTTTTACTGACTGCGATCCGGCCGACCTGGATTCGAACCGACAACCGGCCCGCGTCGGCGAGCTTGGTGATTGCAGTCGACCGCTCCAAGAGTATGACGCTCCCCGATGGAGAGTCGGGTGACCGCTGGGCGACACAACGGTCCGTGATCGATGCGCTCGGCAGTGGATTGACCGGACTCGATAACGAGCTTTCGATTCGGCTGATGGCCTACGCGGGCGATGCCGAGGTGATCCAGGAATGGGAGTCCGCCGAACGTTTTTCCGAGCTATCGGACGCCTTGGCGGCGCTCGCGCCAGACGGCGACGCGACCGAACTGGGGTTGGCGTTGCAATCGGCGATTGACTCGGCGGGTGGCAACCCGTTGGCCGGTGTGGTCCTGATCGGTGATGGTACGCAAACGGCGGATACGAAAGCGACAGACGGCGACGATGCCACGGTTGCCGCGCGTCGCGGTGCCGAAGTATTGGACGCTTTGGGAGTCCCGCTTTGGACCGTTCCCACGGGACCGCCCGGGACGGATGGTTCCACTCGCGACGTCGCGATCTCGAATCTTCCGGACAGCTACCAACTTTTTGCCGGTAACCAGTTCGACTTGGGATTCACCGTCGAAGCCAACGGCCTCTCAAGTCGACAGGTTCCGGTATCGGCCACTTGGATCGACATGATGGGCAACGAAACGGTCGCGCGGACGCGCCAAGTCGATCCTCAGAACGCGCGGGAGACCATTGCCGTTTCCATTCCGATGACCGCGCCCGCACCGGGACTGTATCGATTGCGCGTCGAAGCCGATCAACAGGATGGCGAATGGGTCGTCAGTAACAATTCACAAACTTCATTCGTGGAGGTTCGTGAAGGCGGCGGACGCATCTTGATTCTGGAAGGTCCCGGACGTCCCGAACAAACTTATCTACGACGTTCACTGAGCCGATTTCCGGACCTGGAAATTGATTACGCACCGATTCGGGGCGATGCAAACTGGCCCATCAATCTCGAACCCATCTTACGTCCCGGACGCTATGACATCTTTGTCCTCGGGGATCTGGATGCATCGGCGATCGGCAAATCACAACTGGAGCAATTGGCGGAACGGGTCGGCAGTGGCGCGGGACTGATCACGCTCGGCGGCTACCACACATATGGCGTCGGCGGATACGGCGACGGTCCCCTAGCGAGTGTGCTGCCGGTGAAGATGGACCGATCAAGACGCCGACAACCGACGCGTTCGGTGCTGACGGCTGCGGAACTTGCCGCACGTGAATCAACGCAGCTCGAAGGTCCGCTACGCGTCATTCCCTCCAGTCAACACGTGATCGTGAATCTGGGCGGTGAAGACCCACTCCAGTCTTGGGCGGATCTGCCGCCGATGCCCGGCGCCAACAAGTTCGTCGGCCCACGAGTCGCCCCCGGCGTCCAAGTCCTTTTGGAATCGGAGAAGAATGACCCGTTGATGGTGATCGGCGAGTACGGCAGCGGACGCGTGGCTTCACTGGCCATCGACGAAACCTACCGCTGGTACCGTGCGGGCAAAGCAGACTCGCATCGAAGATTTTGGCGGCAACTGATGCTGTGGCTGATGTCACGGGAAGAGTCCAGCGGTGATTCCATCGTCGCGGAGTTGGACGCGCGGCGATTCGAATCCGACGCCAACCCGGAGTTCCGTGCCAGGCTCCAAGTCATCGGTGAATCCCGATCCCCGATCACACTGAGGGTTTACTTGCGCGATGCGAATGACAATTCGACCGATCTCAAGGCAACGATTGCCAGTGACGGAATGAATCTGAGCGGCAGCCTTCCAGATCTTGAACCCGGTTTCTACGAGTTGGTTGTGACGGCCGATGACCCTTCGATCACGGATGACGAAGTTGCGTTTCAGGTGACGGAAACCAGCCGAGAGCTTGCCCGGCCGATGGCGGATCCGGTTTACTTGAAACAACTCGCCGACCTGACCACCAAACACGGCGGTGCGGCATTTGATGCGGCGGAGACCGAAGAACTCGTGGCGGCCATTCTTGCCAAGCGTCGCTCCGCTGAAACACCGGTGGTGGAAAAATTCCGTTTGGGTGAAGGCCCAATCAGTGGGTGGATCATCTTCACTCTATTCGCTGCCAGCCTCTCGGCGGACTGGTACTTGCGACGCCGATGGGGCATGGCGTAAGGAACGAGGGATCAATCATGGGTCAATCGATTCGTCTCTCCCGGCCCCGCGAAGCGAGAAAAGCTGGGAGAAATCTCGAGAGTGGGGAATGAATACGACATCGATTGTTCCCTCGTTGCTAAGAAATCGCGATCGATGACGCAGTGGGAGCCGACTCGTTAGACTGCGAAGTCACCGTTGAATTCAACACCACAATCGATCGGTTCCAAACGCCCCTGTTTCATCATGTCACAACGAGACCTTCTGCATCCGCGCGATGAGATCCTTCGAACGATGGATCGCATTTACCGCTACCGAATGACGACCACGTCGGGCGGAAACGTTTCGATTCGTGACGTGGAAGGGCATCGTTGGATCACACCGGCACGCATCGACAAGGGACGCCTCACCCGCGGTGACATCGCTTGCGTGAGGACCGACGGCACCATCGAAGGCCCCCACCCGCCTTCCTCTGAGTTTCCGTTTCACGATGCGATCTACGCGGCACGCAAAGACATTCGAGCGGTCGTTCACGCTCATCCCGCTGCTCTCGTGGCGTTCAGCATCTGCCGAGAAACACCCGACACACGTATTTTCCATCAAGCTCATAGCGTCTGCGGCAAGACCGGTTTTGCACCGTACGCTTGCCCCGGCAGCCAAGCTCTCGGTGATAACATCGCTGAGTCGTTCGCCCAAGGATGCGACAGCGTGATCTTGGAAAACCACGGCGTGGTCGTCGGCGGTGCAAACATTGAAGAAGCATTCCAGCGATTCGAAGCGTTCGAGTTTGCCGGCAAGACACTGATCAAGGCAAATGCACTTGGAAAATACAACGCGCTGACCGAGGACGAACTGCTACAAGCCACCCAGCGGAGCGTTGACTTCGAAAGCCTCGACCCGGTCGAAGCGACGGCGGATGAATGCGAGCTTCGTCGTTCCCTCTGCGAATTCGTTCGCCGTGGATGTCGGCAACGCTTGCTCATCAGCACCGAAGGCAGCTTTTCCGCGCGACTCGGTCGCGACACATTCCTCATCACGCCGACTCGCAAAGACCGCGAACAATTGACCGTCGACGACTTGGTTCTGATCGACGGCGAAGGCCGTGAACGGGGCAAGCTCGCCAGTCGTGCCGCGCGGGCTCACCAAGCGATCTATCGACGTCATCCGGATGTCCAAGCGATCGTGTTTGCTCACCCCGTCAACGCAACCGCCTTCAGCGTCACCCGCTCCGAACTGGTCGTCCGAACGATCCCCGAGAGCTACGTGTTCCTGCGCGACGTGGCCAATGTCCCCTATGGCATCCAGTACCAAAGCAACGACTCCATCGCAGACTATGTGAGTGAGTCGTGTCCCGCCGCGATTCTGGAAAACGACGGCGTGGTTGTCACCGGCCGCAGCGTGCTGGACGCCTTCGATCGCCTCGAAGTCCTCGAGTCCACTGCCGAAGCGGTCATCAATGCAAAAGGCGTGGGTGTGGTTCAAGTGATGGACGAAGACGTCATCGACGAGCTTCGCCGAGAGTTTGATCTGTCATGATCGTTTGCGCTCATTGCGAATCGCGTCGAGCACTTCTTCGACACGTCGTTCTCGAGTCTCTGACATTTTGGCCGCTGCAACGCGATGACACCAACTGCGACGTTTCCCGGCAGTCCATGACTGCCAAACGTCGTGAGCCGCCGGTGAGGCTTCCAACGCAAACTGGAGTTCCGTCGGAACGGTGACGGAGTCTTGGTCTGCGATCTCAAAATCGATCGACGCAACCTCCCCGAGCGTGGCACCACAGAGCTTCTGAAGTTTCTTGGAAATCATGATGTACCACTTGCCTTTGGTGGGCATCATCGCTGCTTGGATTCGGATGCCGTTGACTTCACCCTCAATCCGCAATCGCTTTGTTTTTCCAAATTCAATTTGAGACAGAACGTCCTCAGGAACATAGACGACGCTGTAAAACATTTTCCCAAAATCATACTTTTCGATTTTGGCTTCGAATTGATATGGGTAATCATTCATGATGCAATCATTTAGGTTTGAGCCGCACACCGCTAGGCTGTTGATTTTGCAACCCGCAGCGTTAGCAAGGGATAGGAACGATCCGCTCGCTCACCGGGCTATGATTTGAACATCGCATCAACAAAGGCATCAACCATAGATCCAAGAGTTGAAAGAGCACGACCAACTGTCGAGGGTGGCATTGATTTCAATCTGCAGTTTAACGCCTTGCGTGCGGTCGAACGGCGAGTGTTTTGGACTTCGCTTGGTCTGAACCCGCTACAATCGCGTGAGTCCAACAAACCGCTTCGCGAAAATGTTCAATGGAGTTCTGTTCGATGTCGATTTGTAGATCATTGCTGGTTGGTTGTGTGGTTTTTTCTCTCTTGTTCCAAGGGGACGCAAGTGCGAAAACGAGTGGAGAGCTGAAACTCGCAACCGCAGTCCTCTCGGTAGACGAAGGTTCCGATGTTGCGTTGGTCAAATTCCAGCCCGCCTGGCCGCCAGGAAGCGATTCGAAAGACGAAGCGGTTGCGCGAGAGGAGACGTACAACGTGGAAGTGCCATACGTGGAGCAAGTCGCGCAGACCTACATGGTGCAGGTGCCCTACACAGTGACGCGCAAAACGGAAGACGGGAAAGAAGTTGCCGAAACGAGGATGCGGGCGGAACAACGCACGCGGTTGGTTCCCGTGAAAAAACTGCGTGTTGAAACACGGACTCGGACGATTCCCGCAGAGAAAAAAATGCCACCGGTAAAACTGGCGGATCTTAAATTCTCACGAATCGGCGGTGAAGAAGTCACCAAGAAGCAACTTGGCGATTTGTTTCTTG
>JBCBOO010000103.1:0-20906 GCA_039821235.1 Planctomycetota bacterium | reverse complement strand
GTTTCGCCTGAGCGACCTTGAGCGAAGTGATCTCCACCATGGTCACGATGACCCCGTCGATGCCGTTGGGAGCCACGTAGGGGCGGATTCGCAGGAAGTGCCAGATGCCGCGGTCATCCGATACCTCAATTTCCAGCGGTTGTCCGCTATCGATCACGACGTGGATTTGCTTGTCCAGATCGTTGTACTGCAGTCGATTGGAGAAGTCGTTGAATCGTCGTCCGACATCCTGCGGGATCAAGTTGAAAATCGTCGCCAGTCCCGGCGTGAATCGGCGAATGGTGAGTTCCCGATCCAGAAAAAGCGTGTGGACATCGATGCTGTTGAGCAGATTATCCATGTCATTGGTGAGCTCCACCAACTCGCTGATCTTTCGTTGATGCTCCGAGTTTACGGTGTAGAGTTCTTCATTCACACTGTGAAGTTCTTCATTGGTCGACTGCAGCTCTTCGTTCGATGCGGTGAGCTCTTCATTGGTCGATTGCAATTCTTCGTTGGTGGACTGCAGCTCTTCGATCGTCGATTGCAAGTTTGCTTTTGTTTCTTCCAGCTCGCGTTCGACCAATTCCAGCTCTGCGCTGCTGGACGTCGCAGCAAGTCTCAGCGGTTCAGCGGATACGGGAGGCTCGTTGGTTTCATTTTTGAATTGAATCAGAATGTGGCTCTTGGGATCATTCAGCTCGAATCGCCAGACCGTCAGGTCCACGAACAATTCTTCGCCGTCCACGGCGACCCGTAAGCCTTCGCACGAAACCGCATCGCCACCTTGATCTAACTGCCGCAGCGCCGGAGCGACGACGGACTTTACGCTGGGTGCGAGTAAGAGCAGCACGTCCGAGGTGGGGCGTCCAGCCGAGAAGTGAAGGAACTTGCCCGCACCCGGGAAGATGTGCACGATCTGGCGGTTGGAATCGATCAGAATGGCTGACGGAACGAAACGATCAAGCAATCGATCATACGTTCGCATCAACGCCTGTCCTTGGCCCGCCGCTGCCAGGCTCGGTGGCGCAACTTCGTTCCGTTGCTCACGCTGAAGCACACGTCCGGTGGATGCCGTATCGAGATGAAACTTGAGCTCCCGATGTTTCATGTAAACCCTCGACTGAGCATCCACCGTCAAGTATTCGTCTTCGAGCTCTCCGACGGACTCACTGCCTCCGAGTACCAAGTAGCCGTTCTGCCGCAGCCCGAAGTGGAAGAGGCTGAGCGCCTTTCGCTGAGCTGCGGGGACCAGGTAGATCAGCATGTTTCGGCAGGTCACCAAATCCAGTCGCGTGAAAGGCGTGTCCGTCAGGACGTTGTGCTGTGTGAACACCACGCGTTGGCGAATGCTGCGAGCAATCCGATACCCGTCGCCGCGTCTCACGAAAAACCGATCGAGTCTCTCGGGACTGACCCCTTTCAATCGTTCCGCGTCATAGATACCAAGGCCGGCGAACTTGAGGGAGCCTTCGTGGGCGTCCGACGCAAAAATGCGATACTGGATTTCTTGCCCGATCTTTTCTAGGTGCTCGGTGATCAGCATCGCGATCGAGTAGGCCTCTTCGCCGGTTGCACAGGCCGCCACCCAAATACGAAGCTCGCCTTGCTCGAGCGCGTCGCCGATCAACTTCGGAATGATGACATTCTCAAGCGTCTCGAAAACTGTTCGGTCGCGAAAGAACTCCGTGACGCCGATCAGGAGATCGCGATACAGCCGATCTAGTTCCGCATCATCGGCTTCGATCAGTTGCGCGTACAACTCGAGAGATTCAATCTTGTTGAGCTGCAACCGACGTTCGATGCGGCGGCTGATCGTGGGGATTCGGTAGTTTTTAAAGTCGATCCCGTACTTCTCGTTGAGGCGATGAATGATCTGTTCGCCCGGTCGGTTCAGGACGTCCCCCTCGAGTGCTTCGGGTTCGGCAACTCCTTCGGGACGATTGATACGCCGCACGATGGCAGGAATGATCTTGCCCGCGTCCAATGAAAGTCCGACGACTCCCGTGACGTTCGCAGACGACGTCATCCCATCAAACTTGGCGTCTCGCTGAGTAATGACCAATCCGCCGGCCCGGTAGATTTCGATAATCCCGCGAGAGCCGTCCGTACCGGTTCCCGAAAGGATCACGCCGATCGCATCCTCACCTCGTTCCTGGGCAAGCGAGCGAAGAAAATGGTCGATCGGGAACGTCACCGGCTCCGAGCGTGCTCGATCGGTCAGCAGTAACCTGCCGCCGGAGAGGATGGCCTCTTTTTTGGGCGGTAAAAGATAAATAGCACCCGGTTCAACGGCCATCGAGTCTTCGATCACATGCACGGCAAGATCAGTACGTCTTGCTAGCAATTCATTCATCAGACTCTTAAAGTCTGGGGACAGGTGCTGAATGACCACGTAGGCAATCGGCTCGTCCGGGCTGGCATTGGCGAAGAAGTCCTCCAGTGCCTCCAAGCCACCCGCAGATGCCCCGATTCCAACAATATGACAGGGAAGTTCGTCGACCATGCAACCATCACCCAAATTGGTATGCCCCAACACCTGGATTCGCTGAGTCACGGCGAATTGAGCTTGATTCACGCATTTGTTAGGTTCAGCGAGCTGAGAGTTTACGCGGATTCAAAGCCGGACACCCCCCGCGATGTTGTGAAATCCGGGTTTTTCAGCGGGCCGCCGGTGTGACGTATTCGCACAGTGCGTCTTCTCGCCGCGTCGGAGAGTCGCTACGATCGTCGGCTGGGGTACTCGCGCGCGAGAGGTAAAATGGAGAAGAACGACACCAATGATCGGGGTGTTTGGCTCAATAGCAGCGAGCTCCACGATCTACGGGATCACATCCAGGCGATTCGAGTTGGTTTTGCTCTGTTGCGCAAGGAAGCTTCACTCGACGAATCCACCAGACAGGAAATTCATGGAGGAATTGCCGAGTCCATCGAACAGTTGGCCTCCAGTTCCTTTTTCAAGCGGACGTCGGCGTTGAACTGTTCTGTTCATCGAAAGACGTAGAACCGCGAAGAAACGGCTCGGAGTATGAAGTGAAAAGGAATCAAGCCCCCGCAGGATGGGGCAATATCTAGCAGGGGCTACCAATTCCACTTTTTGAGCGGATGGTTGCTTTTGATTTCTCTTGTCGGTTCTGTCTGGTCTTGTTCCTTCGGCTTGCGACTCTCCCCGCCGAATTGAATGGTGTTTCTGATTGCGTTGAGGATTTGTCGGTGCGGATTGTGATTGTGGATGACCACCCGTTGATTCGTCGCGGGTTTCAAGCGGCTATCTCGGTACGTGAAGAGTATGAGGTTGTCTCGATGGTCGGTACGGTCAACGAAGGACGTCAAGCCATCAGTGAGCATCGTCCCGAATTGGCTGTCGTCGATTTGGGTTTACCGGACGGTAACGGGATCGAGCTGATTAGCCATGTGAAGCATCATGTCCCGGAAACAAAAGTCCTCGTTTCATCGATGCGTGATGAACGTGTGTTTGCCACTCGCTGCATCAAGGAGGGGGCATCCGGGTTCATTCCGAAGGAGGGAAGTGATACCGAGTTGATTCAGGCCATCGAGCAGATCGCCGGTGGCGGCGTTTATCTGAGCGACCGCGTCACTCAGGTGGACGACGAAGATGTGGCCGAGGCCTTTCCGCCACCCTTTTCATCACTGCGGAGTCTCTCGGCCAGGGAATTGCTTGTCTTCGAGATGATCGGATCGGGAATCTCAACGACGAGTATCGCGGACCGGCTCAGCATTCGCCCCAAAACGGTTGATTCCTATCGTGAACGCATCAAGGGCAAGCTGCGTCTTGAGAACATGACGGATCTACTGCGTCACGCGACGCGTTGGACGATCTTCTTGGAACAGGGCGAGTAATCGCGTCGCGCTCGCGACGCGGACTCCATCAGGCGTGGTTTACGCCAGGATTTTCTTTGCGACTTCACCGTAGACATCGGTGAGACGGTAGTCACGCCCGGCATACCGGTAAGTCAGTCTCGTGTGGTCGAGGCCGAGCAGGTGCAGCACGGTGGCGTGCCAGTCATGAACGTGGCACTTGTCCTCGACGGCTTCAAATCCGTGCTCGTCGGTCGCTCCGTAACTAAAGCCACCTTTCACGCCGCCGCCGGCCATCCAAAGGGTGTAGCCCTTGTTGTTGTGGTTGCGCCCGTTACCGTTTTGTGCCGACGGTGTCCGGCCGAATTCACCGCCCCAAATCACCAGCGTGTCTTTGAGCATGTCACGTTGTTTCAGGTCCGCCAGCAATGCCGCGATCGGACGGTCGCAAGCTTCCGCTCGGGCCGCGTGGTCTTCTGTCAATCGAACGTGCTGGTCCCAGTTCCCATGCGTGATCTCGATAAAACGCACGCCCGACTCGGCCAGGCGTCGGGCCAGGATGCATTGTTTACCGAACGTCTGTGTCGGTCCGGCATCAGCACCATACATCGCCAGTGTCGCTTCACTCTCTTGCGACAGATCCATCAACTCAGGCATCGCATTCTGCATGCGGAAGGCGAGTTCGTACGACTGGATAACACCCTCGATGTGGTCGTGATCCTGGCTCGGCATCTGACTTCGGTTCAGGCTCTGAATCAGATTGAGCTGCTTTCGTTGCTGCGTTTCGGACAACTTGCCGTTCTTGATATCGGGAATGGAGTCCTGATTGCCCGTCAACCGCGCGAGTTGAGCAAGCCGGCCACCGCCTCGTCCGACTTTCGTGCCACTGTAGATGGCAGGCAGAAATGCACTGCTGTAGTTTCGTGAACCTCCCGCCGGAGGACTCAGCGAAACGAAGCCGGGCAGACTTTCGTTTTCCGTTCCAAGTCCGTACAGCGTCCAAGCACCGATCGAAGGACGGACGAACTGCGCCGTTCCCGTGTGCATTTGGGTCATTGCACCGGGATGCACCGGTTGATCGCAATTCATCGAACGTACGAGGCAAAGGTCGTCGGCATGTTCGGCGACTTCTGGGAACAGGTCGCTCGTCCAAAGGCCACTTTGACCACGCTGCCGGAACTTCCATGGGGACGCCAACAGCTCGCCACCGTAGCGTGCTCGTTTTCCCTGATCTCTGATCAACGCCGGTTTGTAATCAAACGTGTCAACGTGCGAAGGACCGCCTTGCATGCACAAGAAGATGACTCGTTTCGCACGGGCGGGAAAATGGGGTTCTTTCGGCGCCAGCGGATGCGCGGCGGCGATCCCATCGGCGAAAGTCTTCGGTGCCATCGAGTTGGCCAGTCCGGCGAGAGCCAGGTAACCAAAACCGGCGGACGAGTGTCGAAGCAGGTCGCGTCGTGTCAGCATTGTCGGATCTCTTAATTGAGGTAACGGAATTCGGCGGCGGCAAACAGCGATTGGCAAAATGCCTCAAGGGCTTCCTTGGGAGATAAACCTGAATCACGAAGAAAGCGGTGAGAAGCGGCGCGTTCATCGGTCGAGGGAGTTCGCCCATACGCCAATCGGAACGCAAGCTCGACACGATCTTTGTTCGTGGTTGCTTCGCGAGTGAGTCGCTCCGCAAACGACTCGCTGAGACGAATCGTCAGCGGATTGTTCAGTAGATACAACGCTTGGTTCGGCGTATTCGAAGTTTCACGAACTCCTGAAATCAAACTCGGATCGGCGTAGTCGAATACGTCCAGTGATCGTGGCACGAAGTCACGCACAATCGGCAAATAGACACTGCGGTGATCTTCATTGACGCTTTCGAGCGAGTTGGCTTGGGTGATCGCGCGGATCTCGTCGGCGTAGTTATTGGGGGTGCCTCCAAACGTCCGTCCCCCGCGTCGTCGGTTTCCAAAACGTCCGCCACGACTGTTGCGAACTTGCTCGACTCGGCTCGCGAGCGTGGTTTGAAGCTGCTGCCGAATCAACTCGCGGGGATCGCCAAGCTGATCGCTTTGAACACGCACAAAACCTGCCTCGGCTACTTTGGAGCCATGCGGACGCGTGGTGTTCAACTCTCCGGCGGCAGCCAACATTGCATCACGAATGGACTCCGCACCCAGCCGTTTTCGGTGACTGTGCCACAGCATCCGATTGTCGGGATCCTTCTCATGATGCTCGCGGTTGAATTCGGTGCTCATCCGATACGCACGAGTCAGCATCATTTTTCGGACCATCGTTTTGACGCTCCAGTCCGATTCAATAAAGTCGATCGCGAGTTGGTCCAGTAGCTCAGGATGGGAAGGTGGCAAGCCGGTCACTCCGAAGTCCTCGGTGGTCGGCACGATGCCTTGACCGAAGACGTGATGCCAAATGCGATTGACCATTACCCGTGACGTCAGCGGACTGCGATCGCTCCCGATCCAGCGGGCCAGTTCCAGCCTGCCACTGGATGACGCATCGATCCCGAGTGTTTCGCCTTCGTCCAAGAACACGAGCGGTAACTCGCGTGGAATTCGCTCGGCGGGCTGATCGATTTCGCCTCGCACGAGCAGGGCGGCATCGCGGGCCTGATCGCGGTCCTGCACGCCCATGCAGTAGCTGCGTGGATTTCCGGAAGCATCAACAAAGCCCAGTTTGTTAGCCAGCTGAGCGCGCTGGTTGCTCAACCGAATCAACCGTTGCTGTGCGTTGGCGGCGGCGGAGTTGCCACGCGCCCGTTCCCGTCTCAGTTCGGCGAGCTGCTCGTCGATCGAAGCGATCTCGTCGTGCATTGCCGCGACTTCATCGGCGGTGTAGCGCTGGCCGATCGGATTCTCATCGGGAACCGGCAGCAAAATCAGGCTGCTGGTTCGCCGTTGCTGGGGCGACGATGCTTGACCGTATTCCGACGGTGGATTTCCAAAAAACGTCTTGGTGCTCCCGAAAACGCCGACCAGGCCGTAGTAATCGACCTGGCGAATCGCATCGAACTTGTGGTCATGACACCGAGCACATGCCACGGAGGTTCCTAGGAAGATGCGGGTCGTGGCGTCCAGTTGTTCGTCCGCCAAGTCGGCTTCGAACTGCAGCGCGCTCTGCTCATTGAGGTTCTTGGTTCCGATCGCCAAGAAGCCCGTCGCGACCAAGTTCTGGCTCCACTGCTGGTCATCGGGAGTGGGCAGCAAGTCACCGGCTAGCTGTTCCTGGACGAATTCATTAAAGGGTTTGTCTTGGTTGAAAGCGTCAATGACATAGTCGCGGTAACGCCATGCCTGGGGATAGGTCATGTTGACATCTCTCCCGGTCGACTCGGCATAACGCACGACGTCCAACCAATGGCGTCCCCAATGCTCGCCGAATTGATCACTGTCCAGCAACGAGTCAACGACATGCGCGACGGCTCTCTCGGGACTCTTGTCAAACGCTTTCTCGAACCAGTCGAGCTGTTCCGGTGCCGGGGGTAGCCCGACGAGGTCAAAGCAGAGACGCCGCAGTAGGGCTTTGGGCTCGGCATCCGCGGCGGGTTGCAGACCTTCTTGAACAAGCTTGTCTTCGATGAACCGATCGATGTCCGTGGTCGCCCACTGCGAGTGGGGCTTAGGAGTCTCTGATCCGGTTAGCGGTTGATACGCCCAAAAGGTCTCGCGAGCTTCCGCGACCATCGCTTCGTCAATGGTCGAGACGGGCGAATCCGTCGGCTTGCTGATTCGGGGGTCTGGTGCACCATCGAGAATCCAACGACGAAAGTCATCGATCTCGGCATCGGACAGCTTCCGCTTCGGCGGCATGATGAAGTCCGTGTGCGTGATCGCGCCAAAGAACAAGCTGTCTTCAAGACTCTTCGGCACGATCGCCGGACCACTGTCTCCGCCACGCAGCATCGCTTCGCGAGAATCAAGCTGCAGCCCGCCCCTCGCCTGACCGGATTGTTTGCTGTGGCAGCCATAGCACTCGCGAACCATGACGGGACGGATTTTTGTCTCGAAGAATTTTAGCTGATCCGGTGTCGGCTTCGCTGGCGGATCCACCTCCGCGGCCGTTGCAGCCGGCAGTAAAGCAAAAGCGAACAAGCAAACGAAGGTAGCTAGTATTCGGGACATGAGTCGCATCCGAGAAGATTTCGAAAGGATTTCGTTGCGAACGAGCGGTGGAAGGACCCAAATGAGGGTTTCTCCGCCTTGAAATCAAACCCGCTGCCTTCGACAAGGTTTCGTCTCGTTCGCTTTTTTGTCTGCCGGCGAATTCACGAGATTCGCAACGTTACAATCGCAAACGTTTCTTCCAACTCGCCGTTCATCAGGATCGCTCGAAGATGTATTTCAGTCCGCTGCTACGAGATAAACCCCTCACGCAGGCGTGGGGTCTCGCTATTTTTGTGTTGCTCACTAGCCACATTTTGCCGGCCGTTGCTGTCAACGCATCGGAGGTTCGGGTGATCTATCCCGGCCAGGAGCCCACCATGGAGGGGAAGGAAGTCGACTGGATTTATGGCGACTATCTGATGAGCAATGACGTGATTTCACTGATCATCGCCGCCCCCATCGAGACACGTGACGCCAATCTAACGGTGCGGGAAATCGGCGCCTCCATCTTGGATTTGACGACCAATGAACCCGTGGGCGATCAACTGAGTGCCTTCGTACCGGCCGCGGGGCGCTATCAGTTTTTTGATGCTTCGAAAGTTCAAACGGGCATGGAAGGAGAGACGGCATATTGGCAATGTTCGTCCTCCAAGTCTCTGACGAATGATGAGACTGTCGCGACCGTACGTTACGAACTGATGCCCGACGCGAGTTTCGTTCGCGCGACCGTGATGATCCGCGGAGAGAAAGCGGGCGACGTTCAACCGTTTGACGGAATCCGTGCCGACCGCACGTTTCAATTTGACGTCCTCACCGACTCGCCGGTCCAAGCCGCCTTCTGTCGGGATGCGTTCTTTCAAGCAACGATCGGGTTCGTCTGCCCTGAAACGGACACGGCACCCCAGTGGGGAGGCAATCGCATGAAGGAGTTGCGATATCGCGACGAACAAGTCACACGGACCGATGACTCGATGAAATGGACCGTCGATCTTTATCCCGCTTCGAGTGAACTCGATTTGCGGGGCGCCGTGGGTGCGGATGATTCATTGTCTCTCGTTTCATTCAGCGTCGACACCGACGCTCCGAAGATCACCGGAGCGGCATTTGTGAAGCGAGCCACCCTGTCCATCACGGGGGAAGTCAACGGAATCGCCGTGAACGATTCGCTGCAAATCAACGATCTCGGACGCGCGCACGTTCGGCTGCCCGCGGGCGAGTACCAGTACAAGGTCGCTTTACCCGGATACCAGGATTGCGAAGGTCGCTTCGAAGCCAGCGGTGGGCAGCCCAAGTCCGTACGTTGTTCGCTCACGGATTTCACTGGCTTTACCGCGACGGTCACCGACGGAAAAGGGAGCCCGATCGCGACCAAGGCGACGATCTACGCAGCCGATGGCAATCACCCCGACTTTGGTCCCGATAGTACACGCACGTTTATCAAGAACTGCGTTTATGCCGTCCATGGTCAATTAGTATGCCCGCTGGCTCCCGGTGAGTACACCGTTTGGTTCAGTCATGGCCCGGAATACAACGCGGTCTCCAAGACCTTCACGGTCGATGCCGAGCCAACGCAGTTGGAGGTCGAGCTTGCCCGCGTCGTCGACACGACAGGTTGGGTCAGTACCGAACTGCACAGTCATTCGAGCCCATCGGGTGACAACACGTCGGATCAATTCGGACGTGTCGAAAACTTGCTGTGCGAACACCTCGAATACGCGCCGTGTACCGAGCACGCGCGTATCGATTCTTATGTGCCGCACCTCCGCAAGATGAATTGCACCGAGCGGATGGCGACCGATAGCGGAATGGAATTGACCGGGCGACCACTTCCTGCCAACCATCAAAACGCGTTTCCGCTGCATCATCATCCCCACACGCAAAACGGTGGCGGGCCAACCACCGACGCGAACCCTGTGGTGCAAATCGAACGGTTGGCGATGTGGGACAACGGAGCCGATAAGATCGTGCAGATGAATCACCCCAATCTGCACCAGCTCTATGGGGACCTTGATGTGGATGGAACACCGGACGAAGGTTTTCGGGGCATGTTTCAATTCATGGATGTCATCGAAGTCCACCCACTGGAAACCATCTTCGAAGACGTCGCCTCCGCACCGCCGAACATTCGCGAAATGCGAATTCCGCTTTTCCAGTGGATGCAACTTTTGAATCAGGGCTATCGCATTCCCGGTGTCGTCAACACGGACGCGCACTACAACCACCACGGCAGTGGCTGGCTGCGGAACTGGTTCGCATGCAGCACCGATGATCCGGCCGGAATCTCGACGGAGGAAATGATTCTGCAAGCCGAAAGTGGGCACATCATCATGTCCAGCGGGCCGTTCCTGCGTGTCCAAGGTGTTTCCGCCTCCGTCGATCGAATCGCAATGCCGGGAGATGACTTGTTGGCGAAAGACGGCAAAGTAAAGTTGCAGGTCTCCGTCCAATGTCCGAACTGGTTGGACGTCAATCGCGTGCAGGTTTTCATCAACGGCCGCGGCAGCGAAACGCACAATCGGACTCGCAAGTCACACTCAGAGCAGTTCGGTGATGTCGACGCGGTTACGAAATTCGAAGGCACGTTTGAGATCGACCTGACCGAAGACGCGCACCTGATTGTTGCAACCGTTGGCGAAGGCATGACGATGGACAAGGTGATGGGCGAGAAGTACGGTCAACGACCTCCCATCGCGGTGAGCAATCCGATTTTTGTCGACGTCAAAGGCGATGGATTCGATCACAACCACGATGAACTTGGGTTGCCGCTTCCGAAGACGACCCAAGAACACTCGCACTGATGAAAGACAGTTAGCACCCGAGCGTATCCGCCACGCAGGCGTGTAAACACAATTCGCGGCAAGCCTTGGCTGCCGAGTCAGCTTTCCAACGCCGGACGCTCTGGCGTTGGCCGAGTTGTTCGGCGAGTACGCCCAGGTGCTCGGATAGGTTGAGAAATCCAAGATGGATGGATCGACGATGAAGTTCGGTAATAGATCTGCCTTCAATGTCTCTCAAGCCAACAACCAGTATTTCTGCCAACTCGGCTCGCAAGTCGCTGAAAAAATCGTGGATCGGGTTTGGGTGACTTTCGTCTCCCGAAAGCAATGCGTCCCCTGTGGCTTCTTTTTCGTTCTTTGTGATCAGGCACGGACTGGTTGCGAATCGCTCCCCGCCGGTTTCGATGACGACCGCGAGGGGATGGATCATCAACTCGCCTCCCCGGATTGCGACACGACCGCTGATGAAAATCGCTGACGATCCCGACTGCAATAGGGTGCGATAAAATGCGGAGAATGTTTTCTCACCTCGTGAGTAGTAAGGTGATTCGAGAAGGGCAACGTTACCGCTGACGTCTTCCACATGTGCGGTCAGAGACTGTGTTAGCGGATCAAACGTCACGTCGCGAATACCACGAATGGAAAATGCATGAACGTTCTCGGTCAGACGACGTGGACGCAAAACTTCGGGCGGGAGTGATTCGAATCGCTGCCGGCAGGCGAGGAAGTCATCCAGCAAGAGCGGTGGCAGCAGGTGTTCCCACTGAAACGATTGCGGATGCACCGAGAGTCGATTCGCACCTCGTGGCAGAATCAACTCATCGGTCGGCGAACGCTTTCCGCCGGCGACCATCAATTGCGACATCGACGCTGCTCCGATGGACACGCCTCGCGTGAGCGAGTGAAGTGTCAGCCGGTCAAACGCTGCCGGAGCTTCGTCTTCCTTCTGCGTGATGGTCCGTCGGATCACGGCCGTCGCACCCGACTCGTTGTCTTGGAAATGGGCTACGAGCACTTGATGGGTCTTGGACGGTTGTATCTCCAATCCCAAGCCAATCATTCGGCCGCCACGTAACTTGGTCGGCACGTCGGCCACATTACCCCGCACCAACGCCTGCGGCAGGGTTTCGCGTGGGTTCATGATCGCTCGCGAACGTGCGATCAGCTCGCCGAGTCCACGCAGCGTCGCCTCGGGCGAGAATCTCGCGTCGCCTTCACGATACGCGGTGTGCTGCTGATCGATGTCGCAGACCAACTCGGCGGGCCAGACCAAACCCGACTTGCGCAGAGTGGCTTCGGAGCGATTCCAGCGGGAGGGCCAAGTGGCCGGCAGGTTCGCAAGTCCCTCGACCAGCCACTCTCGCACCAGAGGCTCAAGCGTCTTTAGTTCTTCCCTGGGCACCGAGATCGTGGGATTGCCGAGCGATAACAAGCCCGCCTTGCGGTCCTTCGGTAACTGCCGAAAAGACCACACCGCCAGGCACGTCCACTGGGCAAGCGCCGAGTCGGCGCAGTCTCCGCGCACGTAGCGGACATCGTCGGGAACGGGAAAGCGGATCGTGCAAGACTGATGCAGGAATCGCGCCGTCGGCTTGTTTCCACGCGTGAGTTCGACCAGCACGCCCGCTTCAAACCACTTCTTCGCACGCGTGACGGCGGCACCGCGAAAGTGCGAACGCAATTGATCGTCACTGATGGTACCGGGATCCCATGATCGCACATCAAGATTGACGTCGGACTCTTCCTCTTGCTCGCTCGGTGCAACATTGTCTTCTCGCCAAGCCTGGTAGGCGAATACGGACCGGACCACGTAACGGCTGATGCCCAGACCGCCACTGGAACAGGTTGCATCATGAATCGTCTTACCCTTCGGGAACACGCAGGTCACCTCATCGGACCAACGCACCGTCAGCGTCTCGGAGTCATCGATGTCACACGTCACGGTGCCCGAGTCCAATTCGCGTCGAGCGCGTTTGACGGTGCCGCGGTTCGTCAATGAGGCGAGGTCGTCATCACTGAGAGCAAGCAAATCCATTCGTGGCATTTGGATTAACCTCGCATCTTTTCCGCGACCCAGTTGGCCAGTTCGCCAGGTGTCATTGCTCCGACGTGCCAGCCCATTTGTACCAGCGCCGATGCAATGCGTTTGTCGTAAGACGGTTCGGCCTGTTGATCCAGGGCCGCCAAACCCAAACACGTGACGCCGCTTTCTACCAGCCGCCGTGCCGCACGGAACAGTTGGTTCTCCGGCCCGCCTTCATAGAAATCGGTGATCAGTACGACCATGGTTCGCCGAGGATTTTCGACCAGCGTTTCGGCATAACGCACCGCCTGGCCGATGTCCGTCCCGCCACCGAGTTGGATTTTCATCAGCGTTTCCACCGGGTCGGTGACTTGTCCCGTCAGATCGACCACGTTGGTATCGAAAATGCACAAATGCATCTTCATCATGTTCAAGCCATAAAAGACCGCCGCGGAAACGGCAGAATGGATCACGCTATCCATCATGCTGCCGGATTCATCCACCAAGATGATCATCTGCCAACGATCGACCTGTTTGCGGATGCGTGAATAAAAGAACGGTGTTTCGACCAGCACCTGCTTTCGCTTCGGATCGTAATTCTTGAGATTACGCCGAAGGGTCGTCGTGAGATCAAAGTTCTTGGCGATTTTTAGATAGGATCGGTTGCGACGATCGATGCTGCCTTGAAATGCACTGCGAATTTCCTGGGCGAATTCCTCCATCAGCTTTTCAACGACCGCGCGAACGAGTGCACGGGCGGCCGCGAGGACGTCTTGATTCATCAAGTGTTTGGTTCGCAGCACGGCTTTCAAGAGCGTGGCGTTTGGTTCCGCGCGGCTCAGTACGTCCGGATTCGTCACCATTTCATCGAGTTGGTATCGCTCCAGTGCGTCCTGTTCGAGTCGCTCGATCGTTGACTTTGGAAACAAATCGTGAATCTGGTTGATCCAGTCCGGAACCGTCAGTTGGCTTTCGTCCAAACTGCCTGCTTTGCGATCGGGACCGCCCCCGTCGTCGGCCCGGACGTTTCGGCCGCGAGACTCTCGGTCATAGAGGAAACTCAAACACTGATCCTGGCGTTGTTCTTCGTCGGTGAGTCGTCCGCACAACTGTTCGCTTCCTGAACCGAGAACCAATCGCCAACGAGCCTGTCGTCGACGTAGGTTTTCACTCGTGGGTTTTTCTGAGTCAGATTCCGCCATCGACGGCCTCCAATCCAAAGTTTGAAATCAGCTCTCCGATACGTTCTTCGATTCCGAGTGCCTCCGCCGCGGTCTCGGTGTTTGCCGATGGCAGACTCGGCACTTCGGACTTCGCAAGGCCCAAGGACTCAAACAAGGTCAGCAGCAGGTAGTGCTTTTCACGCGGCGTAAACGCAGTGAATGCCAGACGCAGCGACGGGAGCGCGGCTTGAAAACCTTCACCGTCAAATTCGAGCAACCGCTCATCGATCGAACGGACCAACCCGGGATGCCGCTGCGCGACTTCGCGAGCCAGACGAAACAGGCCGCTCAAAAAGTCACCGAGTTGATCCGGTGAAGTGAAGAGCCTCATTGTGTTCAGAATGTCTTCCGGCGTGGTGCCGCCAATCGACCAGAGCATTCCGGCGGCGGCACCACGGATGCTGGGTGATTTTCCGCGATCGGCTTGGATTCGATTCAGCACACTGGCGTACTCCTCATCGGTGACGTCCAAGACATCACTGACTCGTCGAAACGTTTCCGAAAGGTTCTCCGCTGCGGCGATCACCCCGGTATCCGTTGGAGCGGTCTGTCCAAGTGACTCGAACAGCCAGAGCGCACGCGCAAAGGCTTCGTCGATCAACCGAGCCAACTGATCAAGCCGCGTGGTTCCAAATGCTTCGTCGAAGCAGAAGAGATAAAGCAAGTGTCCTAGCGCCTCGCCGATTTCGCTAAATTGCCCTTCACGAGCGATCAACGCCCCAGTCACCTCCACCAAGTTGTTCGATAACGTCTTCGTTCCGCATCGTGCCGCCTGGATCAACCACTCGCATGCCGAAACAACCGTGTGCTCGCCCGTCCCCGCGTGCTCCACCAGTTTTGAGGCAACGGCATGTTCCAGAACCGTCCCGTAACGCGCCGCTTCGATGCATGAGGACTCAAATTCCGGTGACCAACGAATTTCCCAGGATTCCCAGATCCGTTGCAAATCTTCTCGGGCAAGAAAGTCAGTTCCACCCGTCCAACGAAATCCACGAATCTCAAGGGCTCGCAAGCGATGAAGCAAGCGACTCTTTTCCACGTTGTTCGGGTCGAGGAGATCCAATTCGATCGAGATCCCCTTGCGTACCGGCTGCAGATCATAGGCCGCTAAGTCATCCTGAATGGCTTTCACCAGTGGCGGCAAACGAACACCCTTTGCGAGGCTTCCCGTTTGTGAGCCACGCAAGACTTCCTGAACGGCATCGAGGAAGGGAGAGCCGCCGTCGTAGTGGACTTCATCCTTAATGAGCGCCGAGACCACACCATCGGTCAAGTCGTTGCGCCAAACATGTTGACGCCCGCGAATGGCGGCGAGCGACTGCGAAGTCGTTTCAACTGCGATCAAGTCGGCCGTACTGAGCGTTTGCTTGCGTTGACGCAGCGCTTTGACCAACTTGGCGAGCAGTGGTGCGTGATCAAAAGGTTGGGCGGCACGACCGCCGCGTTGTTGCCAAACCTCGCGGTAGAATCCTGGGCTGGGCATTCCGGCGTTGTAACCATGTAAACCGTCGAGTCGTTCGTACGAGTACGTCGTCAGAGCGACCCCGTGATCGATCATTTTCGGCTCGGTTTCGCCGGCTTTGGTTTGGGGTGGATCCTGCAGTCCGATCTCGGGTGCGGGAAACTCCTCGACGCGGGCAACGAGGGCGCTGCTGTGAAAACCACCCGTGACCACCAGGATGCGTCCATCGGTGTCCTTCATGGTTTTTCGGATGTTCTCCGCCATGAACGATTCACGATGCCGATCACTGTCGCTGATGCTGCCTTCCCAACAACGCGTGCTGAGACAGTACTCATGCGCGCGACGCAGGTAGTCGTCGGTTGTCAGGTCCGCGTGAGATTCAATCATGCGGTCCCAAAGGTCATCAAAGTCTTCGACCTGGAGACGATTGCAGAGTGCGGTGACGTAGCGGCCGCGACGGAGTTCCGCATCGGCATACCGATGGGTTTGACGTTGATCGCCTTCGCTTGCCGACCACGGCAAGTCAATGAACCGCAGAATTGATCCGGCGTCTTTGCCAGCGGTTAGCGCGAGCCATTCCGGTGAGTACTCGCAGAAAGGATAGTAGACGCCCGAGTGAGTCTTTTCGGTTCGAAAGTAACTGTAGATGGCGATCGGAAGTTGATGTCCCAGAAACAACTCGTCCAGAAACGGGTTGTAGTCACTGGGGCCTTCAATCAAGACCGCGGCGGGCCGGTGCGTCTCGATCCAGTCTCGAATGAGCAGCGCGCAAGAGGGCGAGTGATGCCGTACCGGAAAGTAAACGACTCGGTTCGCGGTATCGCAGAGCCGTTTGAGTAACGCTTCACGTCGCTCTTCGTCCAGCAATTCTGGCGAGTCCGGCATCACGAGCTGAGCTCGCTTCGGGCGGCAAAGAAATCCGGCCAAGCGCCAGAACGCCGTTTCTTGATCACATGGTCGAAGTAGTGTCTTACCTTTTTGAGATCTTCCGGATCGTCTTTTAGGACGCTGCCCACCAGGTGCCGGACCAGATGCTCCGGCGTCATTTCACCATCACCGTAGTAATAGGAATGAATGCCGGCGGCGTGCGCGGTGCCGACGGCTTCCGCCGTGCTCAGCACCGTGGACAACGACTCGATTCCTTTTCCGTCGACCGTTTTACCGAGTCTCAATTCTCGAAAGGTCGTCACGATCAGTTCCGTCAAGTCGTCATCGATTTGAACGGGCACGCCCGCTGCTTCGAGTGTACGATTCGTTTGCCGACGCACCAACGCCATCTCGTCTTGAAGACTCTTGATCGGATGAACGGTTTCGAAGTTGAATCGTCGTTTGAGCGCGGCACTCATTTCATTTACACCACGGTCGCGAGTGTTCGCGGTGGCGATGACGTTGAATCCGGCCTTCGCGTACAACGATCGCGATGCTTCGGGCAATTCCGGGATCGCCATGACCCGGTCACTCAGTACCGAGAGCATGACGTCCTGAATCTCAAGCGCGCAGCGGGTGATTTCTTCGAACCGCACCAACTTGCCCAGTGTCATCCCCAAGTACAGCGGCGCGGGCACCAGCGATTTCTCGTTCGGACCTTCGGCGACGAGTAAGGCGTAGTTCCAGGAGTAGCGAATGTTGTCTTCCGTGGTCCCAGCGGAGCCCTGAATCGTCAGGGTGGAGTCGCCACTGATTGCGGCCGCCAACAGTTCGCTCAAAAAGCTCTTCGCCGTTCCCGGTTCACCGATCAGCATCAATCCGCGATTGGTCGCCAAGGAAACGATGCAGCGTTCCAAAAAAGCGCGGCGGCCGACGAACTTTGCGGGGCGGTCGTCGGTGCCGTCGCCCAGGACAAATTCCAGTACCGCGCGAGGTGTGAGTCGCCAGCCTGGCGGACGAGGCTCCTTGGCACACGCTGCTTCCAGCGTTGACAACTCGTCGCCGTAAAGTTGTTCGGCGGGCGGACGTTGCAGTGTTTCGGTCTTGGAACCGCCTGCTTGGGCGACCCGCTTTGCCGGGGGCCGCTTGGGAGACGTTTTGCGTTTGGCCATCGTTACTTTGCTTTCGATTTCAAGACGTGTAGATCGGCAAGAACTTCGCTGATCACGAGCGGCGAAACCTCTTTCAGCTTGCAGGTCTTCTCGTCGCCCCACCCGTAACCGGATGGCGCACGCATGCCGGGGCAGAAATTCACGCTTTGAATCTTTAACGTTTCCTCGGGATCGATGTAGCCCATTCCCACGATGCCATCGTAGTGAATCACGGCGGTGACATCGGCCGACGGGAACTGTTTGCTGTGTTCGTCAAAGCAACCCGCGTCCATGGCTTCACCACGAATCCACCCGAGTTTCTCCAATGTGAAGACCATCGTGGGTGCCGCCAAGGTCGTTCCATCGAATCCGGAAAGCGCTTTCTTGACGCCCTGGTTCTTTTCAATCGAGAACACTTCACGTCCGAGTTGCGGGAAGGGCGCGATCAATTCGTAGTCACTCATGACTTCGCCCCAGGTCCCCCGTTCCGGTTCGCTCATCTCGAGCGGATGAACGAGACCGACTTGATGATCCTTTGAAATCGAAAACGAATCGTCTTTGACGTCGGCGTAGTCGCGTTCTTCCGTCACGCGAAAGAGCTCTTTTCGTTTGCCTTTCTTGTCAAACGCTCCCCAAATCAGTTTCTGAACCAAGTGCGTCATGAGCGGATGGCGAACCAATAGTGATTCGAACTCCGACAGCGTCCAACGACGTCCCGTCACCATCGCCTGTTCGAGGCGTCCGGCTTGCAGCGTCGCAACCTCTTTGATTTGTTTCTTGATCAGTTTCCATTCGGCAAGAGAAGCCGCAGCGACGTCCGCGTCATCCTTCACGCCCGGCTTGGGCGGATTGGGTCGGACCTTCCCAGCCTCGTCCCGCACCATCGGCTTGAGGTCGCCGCTGAGTACAAACGAAAACGAACGCGGACCGAAGGAGAATTCGCGACGACCTTGTTCATCCAATCCACAATCGGGAATCACACGGTCCTCGAGTTCGGCACGAGTCATGCCGCGTTCCTTCGCGATGTCTTCGACGAAGGCCGCGGCCTTCGTTTTCAAACCCTTGAACTTCAGTTTTTGTGCGATCCCCGACAACTGCATCAATGCGGTGTTGGTGCCGACGCCTCGAAGGCACTCCAGTCCAAAGACGGCTCGCGCGTGTTGACTTTCCCCGGGCCAGACACGGACCATTGGAGTCAACTTCATCACGCATTCGTCATCACCCAAGTGACCGATCGCTCCCATCGCCCATTTATTCTTCGAGTTGGAACCGTCTTCCTGCCAGAGTTCGAACATTCGCCACGCAAACGCATCTCGGGAGTTCCGTTCGGCATGTTCTTTCAAGGCAACCAGAAGCGGATGACGTTCGGTCACGGGAGTGGCTGCCAGCGTTTGGAGAACGACGTTGACTTGGTCGTCGTTGAGTCGGCATTCGTTTCCGCCGTCGTCTTTCAAAATCATTGGCGGCAGTTGCGACGCCATGGCCCATTGGGGCATCTTGGGTTTCTTGGCCAACGGCTGTGCGTCGATCGACTCCTGAAACCAGCTCGGTGTCGTTGCATCGGTGAGTGGTTCGTAGACCTTTTCCACATGGTCGATCACATCACGTGTCACCTTGGCGGTGACTTCGGGTTGGCCCTTGATACGTTTAAGCTGCTTTGCGATGAAGCTGCCATGGCCGGATCGTTTGACGCCCCGCAAGTACTCGACTGCCGCATCGGCGAGCTTTCCCTTTCCGCCCGCGGTTTCGAGTAGCCCTGTGACCGCGTTGCCGACTTCGGTGGCCAACCAGTCGCGTGCGATTGACGGTGCCCTGGATTCCAATCGACAGTGCAGGATGGGTTCGGCCGCTTCGGGCGCTCGAACGTTCGCGAGCACCGTCATCAGCTTGGCCGCTTCGTCTTTGTTGGATTGTTTGGCAATTTGCTCGGACAAGATGTCCAATCCCGCCAAGCCGGTACACGCGAGCAATACCTTCGCCTCCTCCGGTTTTGTGATCGGGACCTTCAGGCGACGCCATTCGGATTCCACTTCGCCCGCCGAACCAAGCCCACAGAGCAATGATTGTGGACTCTGATAATGCGAGCACCATTCCTCGGCTTTCGCATAGTGGCCATCTTCCCAACTCGCGAAAAGCTCACCGATTTCATCGTGCATGCCCAAACTGGCGGCGACGTAGTGTTCCGCTTGAAACGCGCTGTAAGAGTCCGGCGGCGTGAAAGACGTGTCCAGTGTTTCACGAACGCGCTCACGCATGGCTTCCTTGTCGTCGGAAGAAAGATACGGAACAACATGAGTTCGGAATCCTTCACACAACGAAATCACTTTCTCGGAGACCGCATAGGCATGACGTTTTCCACCTTTGGGAGCCGTCAGCACGATCTCCAGGATGGACTTGAAATCAAACAGGCTGAGCAGCGTCAGCATTAACGGGCGGGGGACTTCGCGATCTCCGCCGGAGATAGCTTTCGTCGCTTCCTTGACGGATAGTTTGCCGTTGAACGGCCCGCTCTTCTCGATACTTTCGGCGAACTCTTTAACGGCGTTTCGATCCGGAAACCGCTTTCCGGTTCGCGTCATGGCGTTAAACCAGAAGTGCGCTTCTTCGACGGGAAGAGGTGCCTCGAGAGCGAGGGTTTCAAACTTGATTCGCCAGCCGTAGGTCTCCGTCTTGAGCTTGGCGAGCCGTGACACCTGCGCCGCAATGTCAGCTTCACCGGGCTCACCAAGCACGAGCGGGTCCCGCGGGTGGAAACTGGCCGCGAAGTAGTCGGCCGGTTGCAAACCCAACTCATCGGTGACTTGAAGCGTGACCGCAGGAGTCGCCTCAACTGGTGCAGCCTTCTTTTTCGTTGCGGCCTTCTTGGCAGCTTTCTTTGCAGTCTTCTTTTTCGCGGTCGCAGGTGCCGGAATCGACTTTTTCTTGGCCGTCTTCTTCTTGGTGGCTTTTTTGGTCGCCGACTTCTTCTTTGCCACGACCGCTTTCTTGGTCGTTGTTGACGTGCCGTCGTCCGCGTAGCCCTTCTTCAACTTTTGCGCGACGAGTTTGTCAAACGATTTTTGGGCTTCCTGACTGTCATCAAACTCTTTTGTTTTGGTTTGCCCATTGGTGCCGACTCGCCCAAAACAAACCGTATGTGAATTGTCCTCCAACTCGATGGTCCAAAATTTTTCAGACGAACCATCACGAAACACCAGACTTCGTCTCGACACTTTTCCACCTCGAATCAAAACATGCGACCACGATCGAATGCTCGTATTGTGCCAGATCCGGGGCGCTCGTGGCGAGCCACCAAAGAAACGCGTTCAACGAGGTGGATTTCTTTTCCGCGGGCAGGTCGGCGTCTACTTTGCGGGCCGAACGATCAGTGTGCCGGGTTGAAAGAAAGCCTCCAACGCCGTCAGGTCGAGGTCTGCCGCGGCATTGAGAATCACAACGGGTTTGGGTTCTTGAAGCAACTTGGCGATTTGTTTCTTGGTGACTTCTGAAG
>JBCBOO010000102.1:0-20911 GCA_039821235.1 Planctomycetota bacterium | reverse complement strand
GACCAGCCGGACGACGATACGATCCGAGCGAAACTGGGGACGCCCAATGCGGAACGGATCTTCTATCTGCGTTACGCGTTCAAGGCGGGGATGACGGCCGAACAGATTCATACGATCACGAACATTGACCCGTGGTTTCTCGATCACCTCTCTCAAATCATTGAACAAGAGGATGAGATTCGAGCAGTGGGGTCACTTTCGGACGTCTCTCGCGACCAGATGTGGTGTGCGAAACGCGATGGATTTTCGGACCGTCAATTGGCACACATGCTCGGCTCCAACGAACGCTCCGTTCGGCAAAAACGAATCGAACTCGGCATTCGGCCGGTTTTCAAGAGCGTCGATACTTGCGCCGCTGAATTCGAAGCTTACACCCCGTACTACTACAGCACCTACGAGATCGAAGACGAACTGCCTGCCAAAGGGGATAAAAAACGTGTCGTTATCCTTGGTGGCGGGCCCAACCGGATCGGCCAGGGGATCGAGTTCGACTACTGCTGTTGCCACGCCAGTTTCGCCCTCCGCGAAATCGGCTACGAATCCATCATGGTCAACAGCAACCCGGAAACGGTTAGCACCGACTATGACACATCGGACGTGTTGTTCTTCGAGCCGCTGACGATTGAAGACGTTCTCAATATTTGCGAAGCGACGAACCCGGATGGGGTCATCGTTCAGTTTGGCGGTCAGACGCCGTTGAACTTGGCTCGAGGATTGCAAGAAGCAGGCGTTCCGATCATCGGAACCACCGTCGATACCATCGAAGCGGCGGAGGATCGCGAACGATTCCAAGCTTTGATCAATCGACTGAAGCTACGACAACCTCCCAGCGGAATCGCTCGCAACATGGAAGAGGCGCGGAAAGAGGTCGCTCGAATCGGTTACCCGGCACTGGTGCGTCCCTCATTCGTGCTGGGCGGTCGCGCGATGGAGATTTGTTACGACAAGTCTCAGTTTGAACGTTACGTCGCCGAAGCCTTCATCGTCGCCGATGGCCAACCGGTGCTCATCGATCACTTCCTGGAAGACGCCACCGAAGTCGACGTGGACGCTATTTGTGATGGCAAGGACGCGGTCGTGATGGGCATCATGGAGCACATCGAGGAAGCCGGCGTGCACAGCGGCGATTCGGCGTGTGCCATCCCTCCGTTCTCAATCCCCGACGCGGTGCTGCAAGAGCTCCGTGAGGCGACCATTAAACTCGCCAAAGACATGGAAGTGGTCGGGTTGATGAATATCCAGTTTGCGATCAAGAACGAAGAAGAAGGCCCTGTCGTCTACATTCTCGAAGTCAACCCGCGAGCCAGCCGAACGGTGCCCTTTGTTGCAAAAGCGACTGGCGTCCCCGTCGCCGGCTTGGCAACGAAAGTCATGACCGGACGCACGCTCGCCGAGTTGGGAATCACGTCCGAACCCATCCCGAAACACGTCTCGATCAAGGAAAGTGTTTTTCCGTTCCGCAAGTTCGCGGGTGTCGACATCGTGCTCGGACCGGAGATGCGTAGCACCGGCGAGGTGATGGGGATCAGCGACTCGTTTCCACTTGCGTTCGCGAAAAGCCAGATTGCCGCTGGGATCACATTGCCGACAACGGGAAATATCTTTCTCAGCCTCAGCTCACGCCACAAGGAATCCGTCGTCAGCCTCGGCAAAGACCTTCGAGAACTGGGATTTGATTTGCTCGCAACGCGGGGAACCGCTGCCAAACTCGAAGAAGTTGGCATCCCCGTCACCCGCATTAAAAAACTCGGTGAAGGGCAACCCAACCTGATCGATTACCTGAAGAACGATGATGTGGCACTGATCTTCAATACTCCCAACGGCAAAGGGGCGCGGACGGACGAAGGTCGAATCCGTGCCGCTTCGGTTCAACACGGAGTCCCTTGTATTACGACCGTGGCGGCCGCCGAGGCTGCTGTCCGTGCCATGCAAGCCCTTCGTGATGACGTCCTTCAGGTACAATCGCTGCAAGAACGTTATGCCGAGTAGGACTCTGCCACGGTTCCTCCGCATCCATCATTGAACGCGTTTATGCCCGAATCCGAACCATCCAAAAAGTCTTCTGGACGTGCCGAGTACGATCCAGCAACGTTCCGGCTTTTGGTCGTCGATAATGAAGCCGCGCATGCCCGGGCGATGACGGAGAGTCTGGAAAAGGTCGGCTACAAATGCACCGTCGCAACCAGCGGTCCCGAAGCGGCAACGCTCATCGAACGCGATACTTTTGACATCATCATTACTGACATGGTGATGAACGATGTCGATGGGATGAAGATCCTCAAGTTGGCCGGCGAACGTCTTCCAGATGCCGAGGTGGTGATGGTCACCGGTCACGCAACGGTTCCGATTGCCGTCGAAGCCATGCAGCAGGGCGCGTTCAACTTCTTGGAAAAGCCGATCACGCCCAATCGACTGCGTGCCATCGTCGAGAAAGCCGTCGGCGCCGTTGGCCTTCGGCGGCAGAACACCGAGTTGATGAGCCGGTTAGATGAGCGATTCGGATTCGAAGGCATCATCTACGCCAGCAAAAAAATGCAGCAGGTGATCGATCGACTCCGTCGCATCGCGGCAACTGATGCGACCGTCTTGATTACGGGCGAAAACGGAACCGGAAAGGAGGTCGTCGCCCAGGCGGTTCATCAAAACAGTCCACGTCGTAACAAACCCATCGTCGCCATCAACACGGGGGCGATTGCGGAGAACTTGGTGGAAAGTGAGCTGTTCGGACACGTCAAAGGTGCGTTCACGGGGGCTGATTCCGATCGCGTCGGAGCGTTCGAGTATGCCAATGGCGGAACGCTGTTTCTCGATGAAGTCGGCGACATGCCGATGAGCACCCAGATTAAGTTGCTGCGAGTTTTGGAGGAAAGCCAAATCACCCGCGTCGGCGACAACAAACCGATCAAGGTGAATGTCCGATTGATCTCCGCGACCAATCGTCCTCTGGAAGACATGATCGAATCGGGGACCTTCCGCAGCGACCTTTATTTCCGACTCAAGGTGGTGACCGTCGAATTGCCTCCACTGCGAGAACGCCGTGAAGACGTGATTCCGCTGATGGATCACTTTCGCAAGCAGTTCTTGCGGCGGCACAGTAAGTCCAACGGGCACTTCACTCCGGCAGTGACCAAGCGGTTCTTCGGTTACGACTGGCCTGGCAACGTTCGGCAGCTCCGCAACTTTGTCGAGACCATGGTGGTGCTTGATACGGACGAAAAGTTCGACCTGGACGACTTACCGCCTGAACTGGCAGATGAAGTGGTCGAAGGAGAAACGACCGCCGATCTGCCCGACATGAGCTTGATGACGCCCGGTGAATCCGACTTGATCGGACAGCCGCTGAGTGTGATCGAACGTTGGGCCATCGAAAAAACACTCGCATTGACGCACGACAATCGAGAAGAAGCCGCCAAGGTTTTGGGCATTGGCGCCCGAACGCTCTATCGCCGCCTCGACCAATACAAGAAGGAAGAGGAAGAAGGGCAAAGCTAAGAATTGTGCGACAAATAGCTTCCAGCCGGCTTCCAGCCTGTCACCCTTGATTAGACAAGCTGAAAGCCCGTCCTACGTTTCCAATTCCGCTAAGCACTCTTCTCGATGAACCCGCAAAAAATCGAGACTTGCCTTGCCGAACTCAGGTCGCTCGCAACAGAACTCGGTTTTCTCGACTTTGGAATCGCTCCGGCGATCGAGGCTAGCGGATTCCATGATCTTATTCGCTGGATCGATGCGGGATACGCCGCCGAGATGGACTACTTTCAAAACCGGTTGGACGCGTACAAGCATCCCAGCGGAGTCTTGGAGGGCGTTCGCAGTCTCCTTGTGATGGCGTATCCGTATCCGGCGGGTGCGGGGCATGCGATCCAATCTGATCACGGGCGTATTGCCAGGTATGCGTGGTCCGGCGAAGACTACCACGATGTCATCCATCGCCACCTTAAACAAATGAAACGCTTCCTCGCGGAGGCTTGCCCGGATTGGAACGTTCGCGGGTGCGTCGACACGGCCCCACTGCTCGAACGCGAACTTGCCCAGCTGGCGGGACTCGGCTGGCAAGGCAAGAACACACTGCTTTTGAATAAGCAACACGGAAGCTACTTCTTTCTTGCAACACTGCTGGTTGATGCCGAGCTTCCGTACGATACGCCTCATGAATCCGCGCATTGTGGAACTTGTACCGCCTGTTTGGACGCTTGCCCGACCGGGGCCTTTCCGCAGGCGGGTGTCTTGGATGCGAGTAAGTGCATTAGCTACCTTACCATCGAGCATCGAGACACCATTGCTCCGGAACTGATGGCGCAGATGGGCGATTGGTTGTTCGGATGCGATGTTTGCCAGGAAGTCTGTCCATGGAATCGAAAACGATCGAGGAACGAAACAACTGCGGCGAACACTCGAAAGCTTGATTCGCTCGATCTGGTTGAGCTGCTCGCCGCGGATGAAGATTGGTTTCGAGCCGAGTTTCGCAAGACACCGCTTTGGCGAACACGACTTCGGGGACTGAAACGGAATGCCGCAATCGTACTGGCCAACCAAGGATGCCAGCGAGCACTTCCGCAGCTAAAGTCACTCTGTGAATCCGAGGATGAAATGCTCGCCCAAACCAGCAAATGGGCAGTCGAAACTTTGCTTGCCAAAGCCACCTAAACGAAAAGCCGGAGCATGGAATGTTGCAACAAGTCCAGCCCGTTTTGCCTTCACAGGACGTTCGCGCTTCGATCGAGTTTTATACCAAGCGACTTGGCTTTCGACTGGCGTTCCAAGACAGTGAAACACCTGCGTACGCCGGTGTCCGTCGCGACAGCATTGAGCTTCATCTCCAATGGCATGATCCAGAGGAATGGTCGCGAGTTGAACGGCCCATGCTTCGCATTGTCGTGACCGAAATCGAAAGCCTCTTTGCGGAATACAAGTCGGCGGGCGTCTTCCACGAGCAAACGGACCTACGCGAAACCGCTTGGGGAACACAAGAGTTCGCGTTCTACGATCCTTACCAAAATGGGTTGACCTTTTATCGAGATCGCAATTGAGTAACTCCCATCGCGACGAAATTTCACGCAAGCAATTCGTCATAAAGACAAGTGATTGGTTTCAACTTGCTCTCTGCGTCACACTGGGGCTGGTGAGTTGGTACTTTTTCGGTCAAACGTATCGTGCCGCGATCGAATCACTCAAACTCAATCTCAACCCGTGGTACGGCGTCTACCTTGCGCCTTCCACGGTGGTCACGGGCCTCCTCGGAGGCTGGTTGGCCTTCCGTCGACAGAAGACTCTGGACGGCCGGAAAAAAACCTGGTTCTTAGCTGCGGCTTGCTTCGTCTGCGTGCCAACCGCGATCCTCGTTCTAGCTTTTCTGTCCAACTAGATAATGCTTCGTCCAGATTCAAACTTTGGGGTCGCAGCTCTCCGAGCCGAGACCTCACGGCTCAGAGAGCCGCGCTACTAAAAGCCAACCCAAATTTTAAAAGTTGACAAAACACTGGTCTGTATCAGTGTTTCATTTTTGGGGTAGAGCCGCAGTTCTCGCAAAACATCCTGGCTAACGGAAGGCGGGAGGTGGACGGTCCTTTCGGAAGGTAACATAGTGTGGTACATTTCGGGGATGAACAGTGATCTGGCAATTGGACTGCACATCGTTGGATTCCTTTGCGCGCGTCGCGGCGAGCCATTGACGTCGCAGGAATTGGCCGAAACTTACGGAACCAGTCCGGTTGTGGTGCGGCGTGTCCTGTCCAAACTGAGCCAGGCGGAGTTGATCGAAACCCGACGAGGAATCGGTGGCGGCAGTGTTCTCGCTCGCAAGCCGACCGAAATTAATCTGCGGCAGGTTTACGAAGCGGTCAGCGATAATCCCGAATTACTGCGTCGCCACCCCGGCGATGACTCCGGAGTTGCCAAGGTACTCTCGGGGTACATCAACGAGTTATACAGTCAGGCGGAGGAGGCGTTTTTACGGGAGTTGGAGTCGGTCACAGTAAGTCAAATGGATGCCGTAGTGCGACCGCGGATTTGCAAACGCGGGAAGAAGTTGAGTTAGACGGTTGCGATTTTTTTTAAAGCTATTTGTAACAAAAAGAGTTACGTGAGATGAACAGTCAGGATCGTTTGAGAACGGGATTGCTACGCGTGTCCGCCGTGCTTTGGGTCGTTTGGGGTTTGGTCCATGTTCTGGCGGGCGTGATGACGATCAGCCGGGAGACTTCCAAGGCGGTCCAAGGGATCGCCGACGCGGTTGCACCCGAACTACTGGACATCACCTTTCCCGATGCAGCCGGTGCTGTCATCAACCAGCACGGGTTTAACCTGGCGTGGATCGGTCTTGTGACGGCGATCGCCGCCATTTTTGTCTGGCGTGGTTCACGCGATGCGATCCTCTTTGCGGCCATTGTTGCCGGTCTTACCGACCTGGGTTACTTCCTATTCATGGACCTTGGGGGACACGTCCACTTTGTTCCCGGCACGGTGATGACGTTGATATGTGCCGCCGCGATCGCACTCAGCTTCGTCGCCTATTTCGGGATGGGGCGTGCAGACGAGAAGTGAAACAGCATCGTGTCGTAAATGACTTATAGAAATGCGCCGAGACGCAAATGGCCTTGGCGTTCGACCAACGCCCTTTGCGTCCTCGCGACCTAGCGTCTTTGCGTAGAAACTGACGAAGCCGCATTCATTTGGACTCGCGTTCAGCGGACGATTGCGCCAGTTGCGATGCAGGTCGCGGACTTGCCACCTTTCAAGTTGGTGGTGACTTGAATCTGCTGTGCGATCCGGTCGGAGGCTTTGTCCGAATCCAGTTCGCCGGCGGTGAACTTTAGCTTCAAGAAATGAAGCTTTTTGCTGCCACTTGGTCGGTCGAACGTAAATCGTTTGTCCGCGCAAACCACGTCCTCGATTTCGAAGGGTTCATCGCCGCGGACGACCAGACGTTTCTCCACGGTATCTCCCGCTTTGGCCGTGCCCAAACTGATCGCCTCGGGCGAAATACTCAGGGACGGACGGACGCGACCGTTGATGGACATTTCCGTGGTCGGGAACTGGGCGTCGTTGCTGATCAATGTCAGCCTTTCTCGGACGTCACCCTCGGGCATCGAGGAGAGGACCGTGACTCGCATGCGGTAGCGGACCATGCCGGCAGACTTCGTCGGCTTGCTCAGTTGAACTTGCAGGTCGTCACAGTGGCTTCGAACGTCCGTGATCTGCCAACTGCTGTTTCCGGTATGTGTGATCACGATGTCTTGCTGCGTCGTGCCGCCGGAGGCGATCTCGCCGAATGCGACTTCTGGAGGATCGAACGTGATGTCGGTCCGAATAAAGCCATCGACCTTCAGCTGTACTTCGGCGTAGTAGGGTCGGTCGAAGACCACGGTGATGGTCGCGGATTTCTTGCCGATAAACGAGTTCGTGTTGTAGGTCGCAACGATGGACGATTTTTCGTGTGTCTGGACGGTGTCTTTGGAAACCGTCGGCGTCGTGCACCCGCAGCTGCTACGGACGGCGGCGACGTGGACCTCATCTTCGTAGATGTTGTTGAATTCGAAATGGAATTCGCACTTCGCACCGCGACCGACGGTTCGGAAGTCGTGACTGGTGACTTCAAACATTTTGGTCGCCCAATTGTCCGTTTCGGCGGCAACCGAAGACGATGTACCAATGCACACCCACGAAAGAAAGAGAGCGGATGCGAGGGCGAAACGGTTTGCGAGAGCGGAGCAGGCGGGCATCATCGGCGGGAACCTTTGACGAAAAATCGATGTTTCACGGCGGTACGTCAGTGTATCTCATCCGAGGAGGATTCGTTCGACGCGCCGGGTGGTGAGGTATTTATGGTTTCGGCATCGTTTTCGAATCCTTCCAACAATTCTTTCAGCCGTTCCATGGGAAGTCCGACAACATTGCTTTCACTGCCATCGCCGATGATCCGAATCCAGTCGTTTCCGTCCTGGTAGCCAAAACCACCCGCTTTTCCGACCCAAAGGAGGGAGTCCAAATAGGCTTCGATCTCTTCGTCGGTTAGGACTCCCATTTGAAGCTCCGTGCGGGTTACATCAACCACGCACTTGGACGCGGCCGTCGACCAGAGGCAGACTCCGGTGTAGACGTCATGGCGTTTTCCGCTCAACCGCCTCAACATTTCTTCGGCATGCCCTTCGTCGACAGGCTTTCCCAAGATGGCTCCACCGATGGATGCCACGGTGTCGGCGGCCAAAATCATTGCTTTTGGATGACGACCGGCAACGTCCTCCGCCTTTCGAAATGCGTATCGAGCCACCAGTTCCGGTGCCGTTTCTCGGCTGCAGACGCCGCATTCGGCCGCTTCGCTCGCCGGATCAATCTTGAACGTGTATCCAGCCGCCTCAAGCAACTGGGAACGACGTGGCGAACTACTTGCTAGCACCAATGGCAATTGGTCCGGGATCATGCCTTTCGGCAAATCGTTCATCAGCGGAAGGTTCACGACTCACTGGGTGGATCTTCGGGGGGCGGATCGTCGATCGTGGGATTTTCGTTCGACGGAGGGTTCACGGGTGGATCGTTGGGCGGCGAATCGGTCGGCTTGGGAGGCAGCTGGCCCTGCCGACGTTGCTCCAATTGCCGAACGGCGTTTTTGAGTGAATCCAGCAAACGTGGCACTTGACCCGACGCCACAAAAACTCGCGAGCTGACCGCGGACTGCGGAAAGAAACTCGTGAGAAAGTCCAAGCCAAACTCCGTCGCACCGTGACTGATCATGACACCGTTTGCGTAAGTCCCACTTAGCACTTCATCTGGCAACTTCAGATCGTCGTAGATCTCTTGGGGAGTCGGCCGACGTGCGTCTGGGTTGGGTGTTGGTGGTGTCGGTGTACCCGGATCACCGAATCGGTTTCGATAAAGATCCAGGTTGGTCGTCAGTGCTTCGATAAACTGTGGCATCACCGAGTGCGGGATCACGACTCGCGACGCCACTTTGTGAGGACGTCCGAGCGTTTGCAGGAAGTCAACGATGAACTCCGAGGGCCCCGTCATCACGATGGCGCCCGTGCTAAACGTGCCAGCGGCAATGGCGTCGGGAACTCGGGCGCGCAACGGCGGCGTCTGTGATTCGGGCGTGGGCTGGCCCGAATTCGGTGTTTCGTCGGAAGACATGCGTAGCGAAAATCTCCATTGTCCGGCAACTTCCAGGGAAAAAACTAGTTTAGCGGTCCGCTACCCGTTTGTATCGGGGCCTTGCCGTGGAAACGGAGCATCGAGACGTTTCCAAATAATTTGTTGCACACTTTTGGATCGCGGCACGCTAGGTCTCTGTTCCGAACTTTCTATCCGATTTGATCGCAAACTCCCTTGTCCGACGAAATCACAAAAATCCTCCGTCGAATTGTCGACGGCGACCCGCAAGCCAACGGAGAGCTAACGCCATTGGTTTACAGCCAATTGCGTGAAATCGCGAACCGTTTGCTACGTGGGGAAGACGTTCGTCGTTTCGATGCCACCGAGATGGTTCATGAGGCCTATTTAAGGCTGATGGGTGACACGGAAATTCAGTGGCGTGACCGAACTCACTTTTTCGCAACCGCCGCCCGAATCATCCGGCGGATCTTGGTGGATGAAGCGAGGAAGCGTCGGACGCTTAAACGCGGCGGTGAAGCGGAAAGGGTCGAGCTGGACGTTGTGGGGGTGACCGACTCCAATCACAATGTCGAATTGCTCGCACTCGATCAGGCACTCGAAAAGCTCGCGGAACTCAGTCCCCGTCAAGCGACTCTTGTCGAGTTGCGATTCTTTGGCGGGCTCACCCAAGCCGAAGCGGCCGAGTCACTCGGTGTCTCGCGTCGCACCGTTGCGGGTGATTGGGCCATGGCACGAGCCTGGCTGCAACGACAACTGGACGATAAAAAATGAGATCCGCTTCCCTGATTGGCGTGCTTTGCATCGCAGTGTTTTCGCCGCGAGACCTTGCCGGACAAGAGAGATTTGATTGGCCCGGATTCGGTGGTCCGGGTGGAACGTTTGCATCCAGCGATGACCAGAATGCGTCGCAACTCAAGCTCACCAAGACACTTTCCGTCGGCCAAGGCCGTTCGCAAGTGGTGGCCGACGCTTCCAACTTCTACGTTACCGCGCTGGCTGACTCCGATACAGAAAACACACGCACGGAGGTCATCGTTGCCTTCGATCGAAAGTCAATGACCAAGACGTGGACGCACGCATACGAAACGAAGGTTCTGGACGAACAAGAGACTTTCGGCGGCCGCGTCAGAGCTCCCCAAGCAACTCCATTGCTGATTGATTCAGCGGATCAGAGCCCTGTTTTGGTCACGCTTGGCTTTACCGGAGCGTTGCGTGCGCTCGATCGGCGAACGGGTGAACTTCGATGGGAAACGAACCTGGTCGAGGCTTACGATTCTGTTCCCGTCCAATTCGGGTTTGCGTCGAGTCCGATTCTGGTCGATGGTCAGCTAGTTGTCCTCGCCGGAGGAGCAACCTCAAAAGATGGCGGAGCAGAATCAAAGGTGTTTGGCGGTCTCATGGCTTTCTCGCCAGTTGATGGATCCGTCCTTTGGACTGTTCCCTGCCAAGAGGCAAGCTATGCGACACCGGTGATCGGAACTTGGGGAGGCCAAAAGCAAATCGTCTTTGTCACACGTAACCGCGTTGTTTCGGTGACTCCAAAAGGACAACCACTTTGGTCGCGAGATTTACCGGAAGCCGGACTCACGAATGTTCCCACACCGATCGTGCTTCCGTGCGGGCTCATCTTGTCAGGCCAGGGGATGTCGGGGACGGAAAAATGGTCGATCGAACACGAAGGTGATGCGTGGAATGTCGACGTGGATTGGGAATCGACCGAGCAGTTCTTCTATTGCAACTGGATCGTCACCAATGGCTTCAAGCACCTGATTGGCTGCACGGGGAATCTGCTCGTGGCACTCGACACCGAAACGGGGAAGACGGTTGGGAAATGGCGAGGCTTTGCGGACGGAAATGTTCAGGTCTGCGACGATCACCTGTTGGTGATGGGAGGGAAAGGCAAACTGCATCGAATCAGGATTCAACCGAACGGACTGCAACCCTTGCAGAGTTGGCAACTTACCGAGGGACGATGCTGGACTCCGCCCACGCATTCCGGATCATTGATCTTCCTCCGCCAAGGAGACCGATTGCATATCGCCGAGTGGATCGAGGCGGACGATACGCTTTCCACCATCATCGAACGTGGAGACAGCGACTCAAGTAAGCTTCTGGCCTGGAAGTCGTCAAAACCTTCCGAGCCAATGCTCGAAAATTCGAAGGATCCGCTTCAGCAAATCATTTCCGCATTTGAACAAGACGGAATCGATGGTGCCAAGACGACCTACGATTCCATCCGCGCCCGCAACCCTGATGATTTGACGTTTGCGATGCGAAAGCAACTTGCCGTGCAAGCGAAACAAATCGGGCAAGCAGAGTTTGGGACACTTCTTGCGACGCACGCCCACCAGGACTTTCAAACCGACGAGACGATGAAATGGCTTGTCGATGCTCTGGAAGTCACTCGCAGCGACGAACCGAAAGAGCGTCTTGGAAAAAATGGCCTGCGTTACCTCAAGGTTGGGATTATCGCGTTCAATGGCTCCATTGCAGCGGAAGTACGTGGACCTGCGAAGCATCCTTTTGGATATGGATTCACGCTTCGTCCTGCAGAGCTACGACGTGAAACTTGGCCGATCGGTACCCGGGTCACAAACGCTGAATCAGGAAAATTGCTGCGAGTCATCAAGGCCGAGGATGCCGGGAAGTTATTGGTGATTGCCAATGGACGCTAAACGCTACCAGGAAGTCCAGAATGCCTTTCTTAAAATCCGCGTGTTACCGGAGCAAGAAAGGCAGCGAGAACTGGCAGAGTTGAATGACCGGCAACTTGCCGACGAAGTTGCGGCGCTGCTGGAGCATGATCTGGCGGAGACTCAGTTGCTTCAGAAGCGGCCACCCGAATCTCGTGAAGTCGGCGAAACCAACTCAGGTAGTTCATCGGGTCACGCCGACACGATGGATTCCTCCGCGACCCATCGCTCGCAATCACCCGACAAGGCTCGTTCCATCGGGCACTACACCTTGCACGAAATCCTGGGACGCGGTGGATTTGGGACGGTTTACCGCGCCCAACAGCATTCACCGATCGTGCGTGAAGTTGCGATTAAACGTATCAATCCCGGCATGGACTCGGTTGCATTGCTTCGGCGATTCGAAGCGGAGCGGCAAACGCTGGCGCTACTCAATCACCCCGGAATTGCGTCCGTTTTCGACGCCGGAACCACCGAGACTGGCGAGCCGTATTTCGTCATGGAATTGGTCGATGGGATTCCGATCGATCGATTTTGCGAAACCACTCCGCTGGAGATGAACGAGGTCGTTTCATTGGTCGTCCAGGCCGCTGAAGCGATTCATCACGCGCATCTCCGAGGGATTTTGCACCGAGACCTGAAACCATCAAACATCCTTGTGTTCCGTTCCGACGACGGACAGCCTCAGGTCAAGGTGATCGATTTTGGAATCTCCAAGGCACTGCGAACCACCTCCGCACTCGATCAGCCAGAGGTTTCAAGCCAATCGGAGACGCACGACATCAACGACCAAGCGTCGCCGCAAAGCGACGAGCTCACTTTACGAGGACAGTTGCTCGGCACTTTGGAGTACATGAGTCCGGAACAGTTATCGATGGACTCGAGTGAACTGGACACTCGCACGGATATTTATTCACTCGGAGCACTTCTTTACCGGCTGATCCTTGGGCGTCCGCCCGTGCGACGAAAGGAGTTGCTTTCCGGCGGCGTGTCAAAGCTGCACCGGACGTTGGTGGAAACGACGATCCCACGACCTCAACCGGCGGCGAACGATGACTGGACGGAAGACCTCGGCTGGGTCGTGATGAAGGCGATCGACAAAGATCGCGAAAATCGTTACCCGACGATGCATGCGTTTCTTACGGACCTGCTGCGTTATCAATCGCATCAACCCGTCGCGGCGCATCCGCCGTCACTGGTGTATCAGTCTCGAATGTGGTTGGCCCAGCATCGCGGCGTCGTTGCGGCGGCCTTGTCGCTCTTGGCCGCCCTTGTGATTGGCACTGCGGGAACCTACTCCGGTTGGCGGAATGCCTTGGTTGCTCGCGATGCGGCGATGGAACAGTTTCGCCGAGCCGAAACGATCAATACAGAATTGGAGTCATCGCTCTATCGCGGCCAGATTGAGTCGGCGTGGCAGGCGATCATCGATGGCGACGGCATCCTCGCCGAGGAACGCCTCCGGGAATCAAGTGCTCCATTGAGAGGAATCGAGTTCGATTTAATCCGCGCGAAAGTCCGGAATGAAGCGGAACTGGTGATTCCGGCTGGCGGACCGTCGAGTCATGATTTGGATTGGAGTTCGAAAACGAATCGGCTCGTACGCGTGCTCGATGATGGCTCCGTGGTCGTCTGTGACGAAAGTGGTGATGAACAGTGGCGCTACCGGGGCAAGCTGCGCGCGGTATCAGCATGTTGGAGCGGGGAAGACGTTCTCATCGGATGCCATCAAGGTCAGGTGCTTCGATTGGGTCCCGACGGGCGAATTCGAAACCGCTCTTCATGGTCGCCCCGCGGAGCGGTTTACGACATCGAACCGGTTGGCACGAGCCTCTCTGGTTCATCTCAGCGGTTCGCTGCATGCTTTGGCGACTCGGGCGTTGTCCTGATCGATGGCAATGATTTCCGAATCATTCGTCAGTGGCAGGCTCCCGTCCGTTTGAAGCAGATTCAAGCGAACCCCGCTGGCGATCTCCTCATCGGCTGTGGCTACGATGACCGACTTCATCGGTTCACGATGGAATCCGACCGAAGCACCGAAGTGGTAACGCAAGACGGTCACGACTTGAACGATGGCACGGAATGCTGGACGTGGTTGGATAACGGAACCGGCATCGTGGTCGGCAGGACACATTGGCGGAAATTGGATGTGAGTCCTCTCGAAACGGGAAACTCGTGGGTGAGAGAAATTTCCCGTCAGCCATTGCCCAAGAACTCAGTAGGCGTCGCGGTGCGTCAAACACCTGGGGGCCCTTTTCTCATCGGAACATCGGACGGGTATTTGCTCCGTGGCGATCTTAGGCAAACAAACGCGGACGACGAAACGAAAACAAGCCTCCGTTTTCGTTCCGCCGTCCGTAGCATTGCTTCAACAGACTCAGGCAATGTTGCCTTTGTCGCGTTGGCGGACGGAAGTGTGCGGAAAATTGTGATCCCCGATTGCTTCGTCTCGTTGAAGCTCGCCGGCAACACGCAGCGGCCTGACGTGCTGTTCACGAAAGGAGTGGGGCTCCGAAATGAGGATCGTGTCGCAACGCTCGATGTCGAAGGCCGCTTGATGATTTGGGACGGGCGAATGGAAACCCTGCTGACCGAACAAGCGGTTCATGACGGCCCGGGCTGGCAAATTGCCGTGGCCGATGATTGGATTGCCACGGTGGGCGATGATCAACGCCTAACTTGTTGGCAGTATCCAGAACTCGAGCTCATTTGGGATAAAGAGATTGGCTGGGGCGTTCGGGACGCATGCTACCTTCCGAAGCAAGACTTGTTGGCCGCCGCGCCACCAACCGACTGGAATGCTCGTGAAGGAACACTCGCGCTCTACGACGCATCCGGCATCGCCCGAGCAAAGTTGGAAGGACATTCGAATTGGATTCTCCGTATGGTTGCCAGCGAAGAGGGTTCGACCTTGGTCACCGCCGGCGAAGACCGTGAAATCCTCGTTTGGGATCTCGAATCAAAGACGATTGTGCGGCGATTGGTTTCGCCGAAACACTCCGCTGCGGAAGAACTTTGCTTGGTCGAAAATGGTAGCGGACCGATGGTCCTTTTCAGCGGACACCGTGATGGAACGGTGCTCAAGTGGAATCTGTCGAACGGAAAATTGGAGCAAACGCTTTCCGCATTTGGAAATCGAATCTCTGGGCTGCAAACCATCGGCAACCGTTTAATGGTCGCGTCAAGCTCGTCGCCAAACATCAAGTTTTTTGACCTGAGCGATGGCAAGCTGATTGCGGACTTGCCGTTCTCCGATCAAGCGATCGAGCTCCTTCGTGCGTCGGAGCCGTTCAAGAGGCTCTGGGTCGGCAACTCAGCCACGGTGCAGATACATGACCTCGCAACCCCGTAGGACAGGCTTCCAGCCTGTCACAGTTGATTAGACAGGCAGGATGCCTGTCCTACGGCTGGTAGCAAGACAGGCAGGATGCCTTTACTACGGTGCTGGTAGCAAAACAGGCAGGATGTGCTGGAGTCCGACGGTGTTAGGGCAGTTCCAAGAGCCGTTTGGATTCCTTGAGTAAGAAGTCGACGTCCATGAACGGTTCGTAGCTGATGTCTTGCCATCGAACGAAACCGTTCGCATCGATCAGGAACGTTCCGTGGAGCGGTTGGGATTCAAAGTCATCCCAGCATCGAAAGTCCTTGAATGCTTTTTGCTCACTGTTGGCGTAAAGCGGGATGCCGACGTCTTCTTTGAATGCCTTCATGCCGGTCATTAAGTCCTCGGTGGATTCCGTGCTGATCGCGAGAACATCAATTCCGGCCTCACGAAACTCATCGGCTCGTGGACCAAATTCGTGCAACTGTTCCACACAGTGGAGGCATCCGAATCCGAGATAGAAGATCACCAGTCGCGGACTTCGCTCCAGTTCCTCGCTGTTGATCAATTCGTCATCGGCCGAGCGAGCCGTCCAGGACTGCGCGGGATACGGTTGCCAGCGAAACGGCCCCAAATCATCCAGAGGAGGCCGTTGCCCAAGATCTTTTGCCGCATCCGAAGGCACCCGCCAATCCTCCTTCGCGTCGACGGCCTCCGCGATCGGCTTCAGTGCCGTCAGGAGAGGCGTTTCCAAATCTGCTTCGCCGGCGATCGATTGCAATGCCTTGAAACGTTTCTTGGCTTCGTCTTCATCTCCGGATTTCCAAAGTAAGTCGACGTACACGGCAAGCGGGATGACTTCTTCATTTCCGGAGTTGACCGCTTGTTTTGCTTTTTCTACCGCCCCCTTCAAATCTCCCGCCTTCTCGAGCCAGCGGGCCGCAATCGAGTCGCTCAGCGCGGCCGTTTTCAACGCTTCCTTGATCGTATCCTTGTCCTGATTGACCGAAGCTTGAGCAGCGGTTCCGCGAGCGATCAATCGGGTTAACTGGGTCACCTCTTCATTGATCTTCTTGGACTCTTCTTCGCTGTCCTCGATCTCCTCCAAGTCCAATAATTTGAGTTGGTTTTTCAGCTTCTTTCGCTTGAGATCTCGAAGGAGTTTCTCCCCCTCGGCTTTCTTTCCGGTCTGGAATTTTGCGACCACCAACCACGCCTGTTCATCCAGCCGGGTCGCCGAATGCTCCACTTCGGCGAGGTACGGGCCATTCATTTCGTCGATCAATTCTTGCCATAAACCAAACTCGGTGAAAACCTGCAGCAAACGCATGCGACCGTAACGATGACTGCCGCGTTTCTCCAGTGTGTTAAACGAGGGGTGTTTTGGCAACGAGATCATGTTGCGTGCTAAATCGATCGCATCCTCCAGTCGACCGAGATGAACGAGGTTGCGAATCAGCCACTCGTTGTTGTGAGCAAAGTTGTGAATCTGATCGGGCATCAAACGTGTGCGAATCATGTGTGCATGATCAACTCGTGCCGATGCCTCTTGCTGCCACGCCGCATCACCGTAACGCTTCAGCTTTGAATAGATATGTCCAGGCATGTGCCACATGTGGGCGATCCCAGGACTTGAGGGTCCACAAAGAGCCGCCGACTCGATCGCATTTTCGGGTCTCGCACGATCCCACAAATGGATGCGGTAGTGATGCGCGGGGTGGTTGGGATTTGCCTCAAAGATCTCGCTCAGCAAGGCGTTAACGGCATAGCGGCTCGTTAATTTGACACCCTGACGTTCGCCCATCCACATCTGCACGACCAGGAATGCTTTTGCCTCAATGTCATCCGGATGCTCGTGAAGAATCTTTTCCAGATCCGTGAGGTAACGCTCACCCCGACGACGAGCCGCATCCTTCTCCTTTTCTTTCTCTTCCTTGGTTTTCTCAGGCTGGTCTTCGTCGTCGTCCTTGAAGCTATCGGCTGCAGGCAGATAGCGTGCAAGCGCATCGATGTAAAGACGTTCTCGCTTGGAAGTGTTCTTTTTGGAGGCTTCCTTGGCGCGGTCGATGAACCCCCGCGCTCGTTCCAAATTGTTGACGTTCGCCATGGCCATGCCCCAATAAGCGATCGCCATCTCGGAGTCTTCCAGCGCCGCCTGGCGAAACGACCGCTCCGCTTCGAGGTACCAAAAGCCATGGAGTGCGGCGATGCCCTGCTCAAAGAACGCTTGGGCCGACTCAGACTTGGTCGAAGTCGGAAAGTCGATCTCCGACATGCCGTCGATCAAAACAGCCGATTGGCGAGGCCCTTCATTAAACGCTTCGCCATGGTAGCTATGGCCGGCAGCCGGCGTCTCAGGAGTCGTTTCCGACTCCGCGGAAAACGAGTTCGAATTCCAAGAAAACGAGAGCAAGCAAACAAACGCAAGGAAAACGCGCATGGCTGATTCGGGGCAGGCGGGTGAGTGGCAGGATCATCAAGCCCGAATTGTAATCGATGTGTTCCAGGCGGTTGCTCTTTCGGATCACCTTTCGGGATCGGTTCACGCGTCCCTCTCGTGCCCTGGCCCGTTGGGGTTTTGGTACCCCGTTGCCAGCCGACTAAACCGCAAAAGCTACCGCTAGGTCCAACTCCCTGAACTTCGGCAAGTTGGACCGACGGAGCGGTCCACTACGTTTGGCGATTCGAACGCGAGTCGTGGTGGATTACTCAATTCGGGTGATCTCGGAGAACTCCGTCGACGTGTTCTTTGCGTAGATGCCGATGTAGTCGACGCTTTGCAAGTTGCTTGGCAGTTGATGCTCGATACGCTGTCCGTCGACTTGAAGGATCGCTTTGCCGTGGTCCAAGTCAATCGTCACGGTAGCCGTGAACAAGTCATCGGCATCAAAGTCGACTTGTTTGCTGGCACCGCGTTTGACGTTGTCCCAACCACCGTCGAAGGCTCCGTGACGCCCCATCCCGATCAGTGTCCCCGCTTTGTGTAAGCGGTCGTTCTCGGGACTCGATCCAAAGCAAAGGCAGGCGTTGCGGGTGACGGCTTTGACGGCACTGCGATACTGAACTCGGAACGTGGCAGATTCCTGAATCGGAGTTTCCAGCTTTCGCACGGCAAACCCTTCACTGTCTCCGGTATCAAGCAGGTAACCCAGTTCGCTCTTCGAAACCGTTGCTCCTTTCACAACATCAAAGCGACCGGTTCTGTCAGTCCCGCCATTGAGTTTCGGCGACCGAACGCGTTTTCCGGCTTGGGGTTGGTTTGCCCACCATTCGCTGGGGCCCTCTTTTTCAACGCCATTCCAGACTTCGAGAAACTGTTGTTTCATCTCCGCGAGCTTTTCAGGCATCTCAGCAGCGAGGTCATGTTCTTCTTTGTAGTCCTCACTGATCTTGTACAGCTGGTACTTCTCAAGTTTCTGATCGGCAATGATCTTCCAGTCACCAATCCGCATGGCGGCGTGGCTCGCCGGCGGCGCGATGTGAGTCCGCCAGAACAATGGAACAGCACGTTCGAGCGGTTTGCGCTGACACGCGGGCAGGAGATTCACGCCATCGATGGTGCGGTCCGTTGGCACGGTTGCTCCGGCGATCTCCAAGACCGTGGTGAAGATATCCGAACCGATGATTGGAACGTCACTTTCGGTCCCTGGAGCAATCTTGCCCGGCCAGCGAACGATTCCCGGGACCCGAATCCCACCTTCATGACTGTCACGTTTTCGTCCACGCAGTCCGCCCGTCGATCCCCAAGTCCGATTCTGTTGTGACTCTGGTTTCTTGAGGTTGCCTTTTCCGGATCCTTCGGGCCCGTTGTCGCTTGTGAAAATCACAAACGTATTGTCACGCAACTGAAGTTCATCGACGGTGGCCATCAAGCGGCCGAAGGCATCATCCAGTTGGGTCACATTTCCGTGGTGCTGTCGGACTCCGGGATTGTCGATGTCTTTGTAGATCGCTTGAAACTTGGGATCACTTTCAATGGGCAGATGGGGTTCGTGCGTCCAAACCGTGATGAAGAACGGGCGTTCGGGGTCTCGTTCGTTTCGCAACCAGTTCGATGCTTCTTGAGCCACGAGGGGAGCCGAAAAGCCCTTTAGCGAACCGACTTCCTTTCGATTGCGCACGAAGTTGATCGGATCTTTGTGACTCGGGGCCGCATTGTTCTGGGTAGCGAACCACCAATCGTATCCATGGTCGTCCGGTTGTGGCTGTTCGGGTCGATTGAAGTACCCGTTTAGGTGCCATTTACCACTGTGCATCGTTTGATACCCCAGGGGACGTAACGTCTCCGGGATCGTGATTTCACTCTCTCGCAGGTGGGCTTGATTGCCGACCGGCAGCCATCGCCAAACTCCGTTTCGGTAAGGCGTTCGTCCGGTCAAGATAGACGAGCGGCTCGGCGAACAGACTCCGCAGGCCGCGTAAGCCTGGGTGAACCGAACGCCTTCGGACGCGAATCGGTCGAGATTGGGAGTTTGGATGACCGAATTCCCGTAGCAAGCAAGGTCTCCCCAGCCCAGGTCGTCCGCCAAGAAGACGATGAAATTGGGTTGTTCTGCCGCGTGGACTTTTGTTGGACAAATGTCCTGCGACAAGAGGAGGCATGTGAGCAGCAGCGAAATGCGAGTCCAAGTTTTCATGATGAGTCGGCTTGCTTGGGGAGTCGGGGAGACGGGGAGACGGGGAAGGCGTAGAGTTTAGCCGCGATTCGGTTCTTGACGGTGCTTTGGGATAAATTGGTGGTGGCCTTGCTCTGGTTCACTTCCACCAATCACTCGTTTGTTTTTGCAGGAGTCTTGCAATGAAAATCATACTGCTATTGATCGGATTCATGGGCGTGTCGTGCGTTGCAGCGGCCGATCCAGCCAAGGATTTGAAAGAAGTCGAAGCAAAGTTGAAAGAGTCGCCGGACGACCCGATGCTTCACACACGGAAGAGCCAACTGCTGTTCGCTTCCGGCAAAGAACAAGCTGCCATCGATCACGCAGCGGTGGCGCTTGAGAAATTCAAGCTTGCTGGCGACGACTTGGCCTGGATTAAGCTTGGTTCCATCGAAACCGATCGATTTCGAGTGGACGTTCATTTCAACTTGGGGCCCCGAGAGCGTGCGGAGAAGAAGGATGGAATCGTTCGTCCCTACAGCTTCCGAATTTACGACAAAGGCGACCCGCCTCAATTGGTTCAGATCCTTGACTTTGAGATCGGCTACTACAAAGGCAAGGCCAGCACGGCGGCCATCGGCGAGATGATTCGTGGCGGCCACGCAAACTATGGGATCGTTGACCCCAAGAGTAAATTCAGCGTCGTCAAGAAGAAGGTGCTCAACTTAATCGCATCGAAAAAGTAAGCAGGGGGGGATCCCAGTTACTAAAAGCTCGAAACGAGTTTGCGTCTTGCTAATGGTGATCTACCGTTCTCACGAGGGTCCCTGTTTTCATCGAAGAAGGTTGTCGACGCAATGAATATCCCCCACCCACCGATGCCACGCGAAAGTTTCTGGCCGGACAGTGTTGCCGACGCAGACACGGGACGGATCACGAAAAAGGTCGCGAAGAAGGGGATCACGGCAATGGCGAACGCCCAGCACGTCGGCGAAGGCGTCGGTGCCTTTGCCATGAGTGCCGGTGCGGCGGCGGCGTCGGCGACGGGCATTGGCCTGCTCGCCGGTGCGGGCATCTACACGATCGCCAGTAGCGTCTTGGCCTTCAAGTCGGCTCGCAGCACCAAGAGCCACATTAACGCGCTCGAGAGTATTTACCAGCGGCGGCATGCTCTTTCGTGCAACTGCATT
>JBCBOO010000101.1:0-20983 GCA_039821235.1 Planctomycetota bacterium | reverse complement strand
CTGATGACGAAATCGCGATCTTGGTTGCACTCGCACGCAAGCCGGAGAGCGAGCGTCGATCAACGCGAGTTGACACACAGCTGAGCTCTCTCGCTCGCGAGGTCTTGTCCTTGCTTCGTGGGCAACGAATCGAAGGCCGAATGGCTCATGCCTGGCTCGACATCGTCAAGCGTGAGGCCAAAGCGACTTGCGTCGGCTGATACGGTGGCTTTTTCCGCAGAAACCCGACCGATTCACTTCGGTATTCTGCACCGAAGCGTTTTCTCTTTGCACGAAAGTCGCTGAGGTCGATGCAACTTCGGCGAGTTGGGGAGATCGCCAACCTGCTTCGGTCTTCACTCCGACTCAGTCTAGCTCAGCCAGCTTATACAGCCGGTCGATGGGACAGAAGCTACATGACGAGAAAGCGTGAAAAGATCGTCGAGAAACGAAGGCAACGAATATCACTTACCGCGGCAACCAGCCCATTCGACGGCAGTTGGAGTGTGTTGAACCTACAATCGGCCAGCTTCCTTTGCGTTGAGAATCGTATCTCAATTCGCATCGGTCAGATCATTGAGAATGGGAACGCCTCTCAAAAAGCCCTTCTGAAACTGTTTGAACAGAGCGTCCTCTACGGCATTCCTCGAGGTGTCGAACCAAAACGACCAGCAATCGTGACTCCAAGTTCGTTCGGGCAGCAAGCGGAGCGTTGACAGGTACGTCCACACGCCAAGCACATTTTTGCCATCGGGTCGGTGACACTGTCAGGCGTTAAGAACTGCCCGTGTTCGCCGTAGGCGATGGCACCTTGAAACACATCGCCGAGAACGTCTTGGCCGGTGTCCTCCATCGCACCCACGAAAAAGCCAAGTGCTTTTGCCAGGGTGTCGATCCCGCGTTTTCCCATATCGCCCTTCGTGTACCCCTTGGCGATCGTCTCAAGATACTCGTCTTCCATCGTCTGTCCGGACAAAGTGCAGACTGTGACGGTCAAGAAGTCGCTGAACACGCGGCTTCGGTTATGGCCGCTTTGATACGCGGCCGTGTCGAACAATTAGCAAAGCGTCTTGCTTTGCTCGAGTGCAAAAAATTCTTTTCCCAGGCCGCTACCTCATTGGTGCGGCGGTCATCTTCTGATTGCGTGTCATGTGACTGCCCTTTCCGCTGGTGTTTTTCAAAGCGTGCCTGTTGTGGCACGGATCGCTGTGAAGCGTCAATGAAAATTGCCAACGCTTCAGGGCTCGCCTAAGCGATGGTGTACTCCGCTTGGATGTGAGCGTCCCACTTTCCTTGAATGCAGAACACAAACCCATGTGAATACACGCTGATGTAGCTGACGTCGTATCGGCATTGTTCTTGCAGCAACGTTTCCGTCTCTTCAGCAATGAAATCGTACGGCACATCGATTTTCACGCTCCTTAGAACACTGTGTTCGCGGATGAGCGTTTGCATGCGATCGACGCTGCGGCGTAGTTCTGGCGAGATCAATGCTGTGAGGGTTTGTTCCCACTCGCAATAATCTCCGTGAAATGCTTTTTCAAGTTTGATTTGTTCGTAAGTCATGGTGTCGTTTCCTTTCGGTTGGGTTGATCGGGGCGTGATTGCCCCGACCAGTTTTGTTTAGTGCTCGCTCGGCAGATACAGCGTCCAGTGCTCGCCATCGAAAGCCGACCAGATGTCAATCCGCCGCATCGGGAAATCGGTGAACGCGATTGCTTGTTTGATAAATGCCAATTCATCGGCATCCGCCCTTGCGGTAAGTTCAGCTCCTCCGCCCCAGCTAGTCCCAAGCAACCAGAAATGCATCTCACCGATGCGGTAGTCATTCGCGGCCGCTCCATTGAACTGCGGGCTACCGATCCATGATGCAATTGCATCAATCAACCAATACGCCTCGCCCTCTTCCGCAACGTGGCGAATGCCTGGTGTGTAGATGACTTTCCGATTGAGCGGATGCCGGTATCGCACCAGGTCGCCTGTGAAGTGGTTTAGATCCTCTTGGGTTAGTTTGGTCATGATATGTCCTCCTTATAAAGACAATGGTTCCAGTGGGTTTGTGGTGGAACGTGAAGCCGAAGGCGTAACGTGCCGTCCATAAATCCAGTGGATGCCAAAAACCAAAGCGGGGGAGGCTTGGCCATGACCCGAGTGCACCGGAGGGGGATCACCCGGATTTGCCAGCCAAAGGAGCTTTGCTCCGACGCGGCAAATTTGGGGATACCGGTGCCGAGCCGCAGGGGAGCGTTAGCGACGGTCTTGCCAAGACGGGGGCAAGGCCCCCTACTCGTCGTGCGAACATCCAGAATGATCCGCTATGCATGATCAGCAGCCACCTTCGAACTTCCGGTCAGTTAGAGCTTCGGGGAAAAGCCTATTCCGAGGTTGTGGCTTCGTGGCCGCGGGAAATCCTGGATGCACCCGATTGGGTCTCCGCTCGAAACGCCTATCGAAGTCTCGCTACAGATGAAGTTCAGACGTAGCTTGCTATTCGAATTCGACGACGTCTACGATACGCAAGCGGGGGCGGAATACATCGCCTCGGCAAGCTCATAGTTCACGTTCTCTGGCCTTGTGAGCGTGCTCGCATCGTAGATCGAGCCCGTGTCAGCGCAGAGACCGAAGTGGCCACGACTTTCTGTAATTTCGTAGCATCGCATTATCGTACGACAAGGGAGGAGTCAGCAACTGTGATTCTCGACAACAGCATTAGGCGATTCCGGCAGCCTTCATGCTCCTCATCGATTTTTCCATTTCTGCTTTCACGCGGTTAAGTCCATTTGCGCCCTGCATAATCCCAACCAAACGCCAAATGATTGTGCAGTCGTCGACGATATCCTCGTCTGGCTCAGCGTTGAAGTTGGCTGTCTGGTTATTGTTGTTCAGTTGTTTGAAGTCTGGATCGAATATGTAGTATTGGAAAACGTAGACAGGATTGCTGAGCTTGCTCTCCTGGAGAAAGTAGATACCCTCGTCTTATGGATCCTTTGGAGCTTCAGTGTATTGGATCGTGATCGAACTAAGGGTCTCTTCGGGAGAAGGGAAGAGTGGTTCAAAAGTGAAACCAGAAACGCCATCGACACCACCTTTGGTCACCTTCTTTACCACTTCCAGCATGACGTCGTAGACCGTGGGTTTTTCCTTCGCGACATCCACTCGGATCTCGTTGGTAATCGATTGCTCTGCACCGAAGTACATACCCGTGCCTCTGAAACCAATATTTTTCGGCATCTCAGCAAATCCCTAAAATCGACCGTTGGGACCTCCTTCACTAGAAGAACTCGCCCGGTAAGAATCCTGCCACATGGCCATGCTGGAGCCACCCACCCTGCCCGGGATTTTCTTTCCGCATCTCAAGTGGGTTGTGTGCAGTAAGGTCGAGACGGTGGCAAGCCCAATTCCGCGGAACCGAGACAAAATCCTTCCCGAATACACGGAGATTTGGTCCGCATCTATGGGGTTTTTAGCAGAACTCTGTGTTCAGTGGTTATTGCGTTTTGCATGAGATCCCAGGCATCCCGCATCTCGCGCGATGTCTTTGAGTAAGCCGAACCCGTCTCTGCGAGATCCGTGTTCTCACTCAGAGGTGCAGATAACTTACTCATGAGTGCCTTGGTCCAACTCTCAAATCGCTTCTCGAAGGAGTCGATCATGGCGATCGTTTCCTTGAGGTACATCGCACGATTTTTGCGTACTGCCAATCGAAAAGATATGTAAGCGGGATTGAGATCCGCTACATACTCCGTCCACCGCGGATCATTTGCCGCAATTGAATTATGCACCCTGTTGATGGCTATATCTAAACGTGCGAGCAATTCGTTCGTAGCACCGATGGCATTCGTTCTCTGGATTTCATTTTGAAAATCTTTTGCAAGTGCGTTCTTCTGTTCTTCCAGATCCTTTGCAAACTCGTGCTTTTGCGCTGCCAACTCCATCTGCATCCTGTTGTCTACAACTCCGCGAGCAATGAAAGCAACACCTCCAGTAAACACAGCTGACGTCAAAACGGAGGCGATCCATGTCTTCACAAAAGCATGCGAATGATTCGTTGTCGAGCTCAAGGGCGTCTTTCCGTCAGGCGCAACTAGCTTATTTTCATTCACGGTCATGCCAGTACCTCTTGCAGCATTGAGAAAACAATTGTTTGGCAGCATAACAGCAGACTGCTTGCACTGCACCCTTGTTAGTTGGCACCATTCGCAAGACTGGAGGGCGAAAAATACCGATTCAGCATCCGAGTCTTGGCCAATTTGATTCCCGCTTGCTAAGTCGGAGCGTCGTGGCTCGCGGATTCCGTAGCGGCTCGCCGCCGCCTATCATACATTGGCGTTGTCGTCACGGGTCGATGGCCGAGCAGCTCCAGATGTCAACGCCGGCGTCTAGAAGCAATGTGGCGGTTGTCGCTCTCAAGCTGTGGACGAGTAGACGTATCGCTGACAGTGCCATCTTCGTCTTCCTCATTCCGGGCAACCGTTCTAAGTAGCTCAGCACATTCTTGTGCATGCTGGCTTTGCCCAATCGTTTGTTGGCCACCCGTCGAAAGCCGAACACCTAAGTAGACGTACCACTTCAGAATTGCCCGATCGCGATACGCGATCAGGTCCTCACCCTGGGGCAGTTCCATCAACTGCCTGGCCCGCGTGGCTAAGAGCAATTTGGTTTCGTGGATCGGATCAGTTGAGGATCTGGCGATGAACTGAGCATGCTTTGGTTGATCGTCTTCGGAGCTTTGCCCTCGGCGATCATTGGGGCCCACCACCGCTGCACATCCAAAACGGTCAGTGCCAAGAGCTGAAGGCTGTGTTGGGGCCATAGGAAGGGAATGAACTTGAGTATGCTTTCGATGTCCTGCCGGTAGGCGCGCTGCGTGTGCGGACTCTCCCGCCGGGGATCCAGCTCTCGAGCAATTGATCGAGCGAGAGATAAAAGCGTTCGACCTTCTTCTGAACGGCCGGCGTTTGCTGGCCGGCAAGAATCGGCGGGAGAAATTCGGCCGAGACGAGATCGGTTTTTCGGATTGCGGGTAAGTTCACAGCGACCTCCTTGGTCTACCCAACAACTTTTCGACCGTTCGCCACGCGAGTCAAAAATAATCTGCTGTTTGGCCTTGCGAGTGTTCGCGCATCGCTGAGCCAGTCCGTGTCCGCGTGAGAGATGGAAGTAGACACGATTTTCTGTACCGTCGTAGCATCGCTTAATCGTAGAAGCTCAATTGCGATCTACCTGTGGTACGATTCGACACGGGCGGTCGCTGTCGCAAAGCTGATCGTTCCAGTCCGATCCAGGGGTTTTCGGGAAGTAGTCGACAGCCGGCAGCCCGCAACTGCCTAAAACCTCGCGGATCTGTTTTGCCAGTCGCCGCCCACCCTCATCGTTGTCGAGGGCGAGGAGAATACACGTGGCTGAAGATGGCATTCTATCTGCGGCGGTTCGCAGGCATTCCGCTTGATGAGCGCTGAACTGCCCCGATGTGCTGAAGAAGCGGCGATTTTGAGTGCCTTCGAGCGTTGCCAAGCTGAGCATGTCGACCGACGTCTCGCTAACAACCATCTCAGTGTCAGTGTCACGTGGTCGTGAACAAGCCAGGCCCTTGATTCCTCCCGGCGAAAAACCAGTGAAGGTCGTACCCGAAGCATCGCCATTCTTCAGCTCAAAACCACACAAACCTGATCGACTGAAATGTGGGAATACGGCGTTACGACGATGGTCAATCCGGATTCGGTCTTCGAAGATTGGATGCCGTTGCACTTCGACCGGAATCTTGCGGTGTTCCGTCAGATAAGGATGACCCCCTGCCCCAATTGGTTTCGACTTCATCCAAGCAGCCAAGACCCGAGACGCATCGTGCTCGGATGGCTGCAGCTTGAGCGGAAGCTCTTTCATCAGGCCTCGCCCAACGAATTCGCTTCCGTCGAACTGCCGGAGCGTGCGGCGCGCGTGGCCGAGATTTCCGCCGTCCATCGCGATCACAAAATCGATGATCGAACCGCCCTGTTCGTTCTTGTAGTTGTAGTAAACGAAGTTACCCTCGGGTGTCTTCCCAATACCGATCTTATCGCCGTTTGAATGCCGCATCACTGTGCTGCTTCGACTACTTGCGGCCTTGTCCACCAAGAAACCGCGGCTAGCAGCGTAAACACGTAAGTCAATCTTCTTAAAACGGCGGAGCTCTTCCTGGCGATCTTCCATGATTTGACGGTAGACCAGATTGCAGAGAACCAGCAAGCAAATTCAACCGGTTATCCACGAGCAGGAAGTCATCAAGCCAGAATGGGAGTAGGGGAGCCCTTTTGAACGCCGGAAACCGGGGCATTGGAAAAAAGAGCGTAAAGTCGTATCGCCGTGGAACAGTCGTTACGCTGAAGCGGAGTCACGATCCATCGTGTTTGCGAGGATACGATAAACCGTCGGGCGACTCACACCGCACGCCCGTGCAATCGCAGCCTTCGATCGTCCGTCCGCAGACAAAGCCACGATCGTTTCCACTTGTTCGCGCGAAAGGAAGAGTAGGCGTCCCGATTCGGAACCGCCCCAACGCTTTCCAGCTCTTCTGGCGATCTCTTGACCGGCGCGGACACGTTCCCCACGGATTTCCGTTTCATACTGAGCCACGCTCGCAAGCACGTTGGCCATCAATCGTCCTGCGGCGGTTTCGAAGTCCAAGCCGTCTTTGACCGAGACCAATCCGACACCTCTACGAGGCAGGTCATCGAAGAGGGTGGTGAGACCGCGGGCGGTTCGCCCAATCCGATCGAGTCTCCAAACGACGATTCTTTCGACTCTGCCTTCTTCCACGCGTTCCATCAAGCGGTTCCAAGCCGGTCGTTCCATCGTTCGACCGCTGAACTGATCTTCGTACCACTGGACAGGGGAGTCTTCGGCGTTGACGTGTGCCCAACGCTCAAGATCAGGCTTCTGGCTCGCCGTGTCCTGAGTGCGAGTGCTCACTCGGCAGTAGATCGCAATATGCCTTTCCATCCATTGCAACTTGCCAGCCCATCCGAGAAGTGTCAACGCTCGATTAAAGATCACCGTTTACACGTTTTCAGGAATCTTCGTCGCCATGGGCTGTGGTTTCGGCCGTATCGCTCCAGCCAATATTGACCCTTTACACTTTTCCCAACGTCCCGCATTTGGATTCTCGGACTTGCTCCAAACGATCCCAGCTCAGCTGAGACTCGCCGACGGGTGTGTTAGAAATGTGTTAAAGATGTGTTACGTCGATTGAGAGCAGGGTTATCGCGTTGGAATCATTGAGCTTTCAAAATTGGCCGGTGTGTGAAGTGTCGAAACTCGGTGTGCAAAGTGTCGAAAGAAATGGTCCCGGCATGACAAAAATTGTTGACTTGGTGTGTGAAGTGTCGTTTCATCAAATCCATGGTGTGTGAAATATCGATTCATTGCAATTCTCGTTCGCCGCTTCTTCCTGATCGGCATCCCGTTCAGGACTTCTTCGTTTGCGACATCTTTGATGCGGCTCCGAAGGGTGACATGGCATCGATGGAGCACCCGGTCTTTAGTCTGTCCACCAAGCCTGATCTTCGAGTCCGGCGGTACGAGCACAACGACGCTTGGATTGAGATCAAACCCTCTGCCGATGGACTGGCCACGATTCATGACCGCGACGTGTTGATCTTTGGAATCAGTCAGCTGATTGCCGCGATGAATGAGGGGAGGGAGGTTTCGCAGTCCATTCGGTTCAAGGCCTACGATCTGTTGACCGCGACGAACCGGATGACGAACGGGCGTGGTTACGACCTGCTGCGAGCGGCACTGGAACGACTATCGGGGACCCGAATCACCACCAACATTACCACCGGTGACAAGGAGATCATGCGTGGATTTGGGTTGATTGAGAGCTTTGAGATCGTCCGTGAGACGCGCGACGGAAGAATGCAGGAGATCGAAATCAAGCTCTCCGATTGGGTATTCAACGCGATTCGGTCACGTGAAGTTTTGACGCTCAACCGAGACTACTTTCGCCTGCGAAGACCGATCGAGCGGCGGCTTTACGAAATCGTCCGGAAACACTGTGGGCACCAGAGAGAATGGCGGGTAAGTCTCGCGAACCTTCGCAAGAAATGTGGCTCGGGTTCGACGCCGAAAGAGTTCAAGCGGCTTATCTCGAAGGTTTGTGTCGTTGACGCCGCAAACGACCATTTCCCGGACTACAAACTGACGCTCGAAGAGCGGGAAGGCAGTGGCAACGATATCCTGATTGCCGAGAGTAGGGGGACCGTCCAAGTGGGGCACATGTCACGCGAGCGGATCGAGGATCTAAGACCCGATGTGTATCACTCGGCGCGGTTGGTGGCTCCCGGCTGGGATGTCTACGAGCTTGAACGACAATGGCGAGCCTGGATGTCTGCGTCAAACTCCGACTCGCCGAAGAACCCCGAAGCGGCGTTCATTGGATTTTGCAAGAAGTGGAATCAACGAAAACCGCTGTAGCTGTCAGCTCATTGAGACGGCCCCGCGATAAATTTGGATTCCGTAAACAAACGTGTTACTGTTAAGGGAGTAACAAGAAAGGAAGTAAACACATGAAGGAGAAACCACCCGAATACGAGATCGACACGCTGAACCAGCACGCCGTCGTGAAAGAGATTATTCAAACCTGCACCGAAGCCACACGCAGGTGGGTCAACGGAGAAGTCTCGCGAGACTACCTGTTCGAACTGATGGGTCTCGTCGGGACCTGCGTGGAGATCGGCCGCGACAAGCGACTGGAAGGGCATCTTTCCGAAAACCCTGATTTGCAGGCGGAGGCTGATGGGTTAACCGCAAAGCTCACGGAAGTCCGTGAGCTACTCCGCTATTCTCGCTACGCCGCGGCAACGCTATCGTCTCGTCCTGACTTCCGTGATTCTGCCGAGCTGAGGCAAAAGCTCGTTAACGAGCAGATCGCCTCGGCACCGGGTATTGAGTTCCCAAAGCCTTAATCCGGGGACTAAGCGTAGTACTGGGCGTAATCCCGCATCCGCAGAACGTGCCGACGGAATCGCCGGTAGATTGCGTCCAGATCGCCAACCTCAGGTTGATTGAGCTGGAAGACCCACTGACCGTAGTCTTCCAGAACCCAACCCGCCACGGACGCCATGGAATCGAGGGCAGATTGGGGATCTTTCTCATTCTGCTCGGATAGATCGGCGATCAGATCGCAGACGATTGACCAGCTTGCGTTTCGGGAGATTCGCACGAGCTCCACCTCGAATGGATCAACGCAAAGGCATTCGTGAATTTGATCATCGATCCGGAAGAACGCCAGTGGATCGTTTAGCTTCAGTTCGGCGTCCATGATCAGCTCTTGCATGAGCTTGGCTGTTTTCTTCCTCGCTGTTCGCTTCGCGGAGAAGACTTCCCGAACGATCGGCCATTGGAAGGCGATTCTTCGCTTGAGCAATCGTGTAATTCGGCAGAACGTAGGCTTCACGATCGCCCACCTTCCGCCCGGACACTTTTGTATTCGCCCCAATCGCCAAAGTTGATCACAAAGGCGAGATTCATCGTCAATCGAGAGGTGTAGCTTGCTGGCCAGCCAGGCAGCGACACATTCCAAACCCGAAGCGTGCTGCGGATGGTCGGCTTCTGCAAACTGACTCAACAATCGAATCGCTCGATTCAGATCATGGGCATCCTTGCTGAGCCGTAAGAACGTCGGCCGTCTTGCGGAAAGCGATTCCACGGTCATGCCGAGTAATTCGGCGATGATTTCTGCAAGCTTGGAGTCGACTGGTTCCCCGGACATCGCACGAAAAATGGCCGACCGCTTGTTGGCGGTTAGTTTGCCTTCGGAGAGCGCGATCATATTGTCCGCATTCTTAAACTGCTGCCGAACGGTTTGTTTGAGAAGTTGTCCATCGAATTGTGTTGAGCTCATCGGTTTCATCCTTAAACTGTTTGAGAAGGAAGTTCACCGTGCTTTAGGGCGATGGGCAAAATCTTCTCAGCGAAAGTTCTGAGATTTGCGGAATTCCTTTCCACGCAGGCTTGCACCGAGGGCACGGAGCAAATGGAAAACGAGGGAGAATCGAACGCCAAGTCCGATCCGTTGCGGACGAACTCGGCGTTGATCTTGGGGCTTCAATCCGCAGAAGCGTGGGCATGGAAGGAATTTGGGAATCTCTACAACCCGCTTCTCATCGGCTGGGCCCGAAGCTGTGGCTTCAACGCGACCGACGCGGAGGAATTTCTCAGTGAGCTGGTGAAGCGGCTCGCTCAGTCACTCAAGGGGTTTGAGTACGACCGTTCAAAGAGTTTTCGCGGGTATCTCCGAACGGTACTGCGAAGCATCATCTCCAAGGAACTCGAGCGTCGCTCACGATTTGGGCAGGCGTTCTCGCTCGATGATATCGATCAACCCATTGGTTCGAGTGGTAGGTCGATTCTAGATATCGTGGCAGACAAAGAGCTTGAGGCTCGTCTCATCGATATCCGGCGCGAAGTCCTTGAAAGCGTCAGCGAGGCGGAAAGGTGCGTTTGGGTCGCCCGAGACCAGAATGAAGCCAGTGTGGATGATCTGGCCAAAGAGCTCGGTATCAGCAAACAAACCGTGTATCGATACAAATCTCAGGTCGGCCAACAAATGCATCAACGCATCTTGGAGATCACCAATGCCTAAACCCGTTTCATGCCCGACCCGGGAAGACCTGGCCGATTTCTTAACGGGTAGCGTTTCCGATACCGTTTTGGAATCCATCGAAGAACATCTGTCGGAGTGCGAGGCTTGCCTGAATCTTGCGGACGAACTCGAATCGGGGCTTCCGCAGCGTTCACCGAACCTATCCGAGACGGAAGACCTACCTGCGGTGGGACTCCGAAGCGAAGACACGCCGCCACCTGAATTCAAAGAGCTTTCAATCCTTGAGCAGCTTGGTAAAGGCGGCTTTGGCGTCGTCTACAAAGCACGTCAAAAGCGAGCACTGAATCGAATTGTGGCAGTCAAGGTGCTGCACAACACCGGTGCGGTGATGCGAAACCGCATCCGCCAGGAAATAGACGCTCTCGCACGTGTAAAGCACGAGAACATTGCTCAGATCTACGACACGTCCACGGCCGCTGATGGAACCATCGGCATCGTGATGGAGTACGTGGAGGGAAGGTCTCTTGCGGAGGTTGCCGTCGATAGCAGTATTGGGATTTCTGAAAGGCTTCGCATTGCCGAGAAACTCTGCGAAACGTTGCACTACATCCACCAGCAACGTTTCTTCCATCGCGACATCACCCCGCACAACATTCTGATCGCTCAGCGCGATGGGGTCTTGATACCGAAGGTCATCGACTTCGGACTGGCGGCGTTCTCAAGCCAGATTCATCTTCGCGTCACGCGTGGTGCTGGGACGGCCGAGTTCATGGCACCGGAACAGAGCGGGCATCTCGAGGACGAGATCTCCGAGCAAACTGACATCTACGCCTTGGGCTTGTGTGTCTATGAGTTGTTGACGGGCGAACGAGCATTCCCATCCGAGCGAGGTGAAACGCGAAAAGCGTACTTGGATCGCAAGTTCGGTCAAACGCACAAGTTGCCGAGCCTCGATGGGGCGCCTGGACTACGCAAGGAGCTAGGTGGACTTAGGACACGAGAACTTGATCAAGTCCTCGAGAAGGCCACGCAAATCAGCTTGAGTGAACGCTACGAGACGGCGGAAGCGTTCCGCAAGGATCTCGCGGCCGTTGTTTCCAACCGTCCAATTTCGCTGAGGGATCGCGACGTGAAGTTTCGGTCGCGGCTGTTCTTTCGGCGAAATCGCTCATGGATCTTGGGAGCCTCAGCCGCCTTGATGCTGCTCGGTGTTTCATTGTTGGCGTGGTTTGGGAGCTCTGAGCGAGGTGATCGAGCTGTCAATGGTTGGGGGAAGTCTCTCGGCGACATGGTGAATCGATTTAATCCTACAGTGACACCCGCGCCCGACTTTGCATCCGTAGAGCAGGCAATCGATACCGCCGAAACGATTTCAAAGGAAGCCGAAGGAAACGAATTTCGAACGACCGACGAACTGTTGAAGTCACGAGTCTTCGCGGCAAATGTGTTCCAGGAAATGGGCGCGAGTCCGAAGGCAATTCCAAAGTTGGAACGCGTGGTTGAAGACCTCAAAGAGCGGTTTGATGAGACAAACGATGACGTAATCACTGCTGAGATTCATTTGGCGAGAGCCTACATGAATGCCAGCAGGAACGATGAGGCAAAGAAACTCTTCCGTGAAGCGGCTCAGAAATGGAAAGAGAAGTATTCGGCGTGGCATGAGGGAGCGATTTACTCTCTCGTTGCGTTGGCGGAGATGAACCTGAAAACCAAGCACTACGTGGATGCTGAAGAGGTCGTCACGCAGTTGATCGAACAGGCTCACAAAAACGGGCCTCCTTCCAGTTGGCTGAGCGGTGCCATGAACCACGTCCTTGGTAAGGCGAAATTTGGGTTGAAGAAATACCAGGAGTCGGTCACGGCTCTTGAACTGTCTCAATCGTCTTTTGAAGAACATGGATTTGGTGTCAAAGATCCGGGATTGATGCGCGTTCAGAATGACTTGGCACTCGCCTATGCAAGAAACAAGCAATTTGAATCGGCCGAAACGCTCATCAATGATGTCGTTGCGAATTATTGGGATGTCTTTGCCGATGGAGCTCTTGAGACAGACAAAGTGATCGTCAACCAATCCGTTATTCTGTTTCTCTGCGGCAAGCAAGACGAAGGCATCGAGATCATGGAATGGATGGTGGAAAACTCGAAGTCACTCTCGATGCGGTTCCTTGCACATCGGGAAGTGACGGAAATGAAACGCCTGCGAGATGCGGGCGAGGAACCACGCTGAGACGAGCGTGGGATTGAAAAGAGCGTGAATGTGATCGCGGTACTCTTTGCCGCACAACGACTGACCGTCAGTCGTCGCGGTGGTTCTCAGCTAGAGAATCCGCCGTTTCATCACGCTTTTTGTAAGGGCTTCTTGCATGAATTCTTTTCTGTACGCCGCTGCTAGCGGCTCTGAAGATGGCAGCGCGATTGGTGGCTTGATCATCATTGGTCTCGTCATTTGGTTCCTGGTTTGGATCTGCAGCTCGAAGCCGAAAGGCTACGACTTCACCAGTCGCACCGAGGGAACGATCCGTCGTCGCTAGTCGACGACGTCGTTTCAAGTCGTTCACTGATTTCCGTGGCGGCGTTGTCGGCCGTCCAAGAGCCAGCAACGCAGCCCTTCTTTCCCGGAGCTGCCCGATTGATTTGTTCATTCGGGCCTCCGGGTTCCTCCACTGCTATTTGGAGCCTTTCCGTGAAGCTGTCCATTCCGCCGTTCCCAGTCCTCGTTGATCAGTTCCGGCTCAAGTGGTGGCTTTGCCCGCTGCTGATCCTTGTGTCGCTCTTCTTTATCCCTTGGTTCCTGCTGTTCGGCATCGCGATCCTCTGGCTCGCGATCGAGTTCACGCTCACCGTCTTCGCCGTGCGAAGTTTGTTGCGGCGACGAGCTTAGCGAACCGTCCATTCAACCTTACCCATGTCCCAATCATGACGAGACAAACCCAAATGAAAAAACTGATGTCACTCATCCGCGAAGGGGAATCCGTGCAGCGGGTGCTTCGCGTGACCGCCGATATGTCGCAGCTCGACCTCGATGCACTCGGATCGATCAGCGACGACGAACACACTATCCTCGAAGTCTGGGCGGCCAAGTCCGCCAATGTCGTCGGCGTGGAACACACCGTGTCCATCGGATGCATCCTCTGCATCCTGAATGCGGCTTCCGCCACGGAATCACGTCGCGAGGTGTTCACACGCGTGCTGAACGAGCTGCAGATTTCTCGCACGCAGGCCTACCGGAGCATGGCAGTCTGGCAGCGCTCTGGAAAGATGTTCTGCGATAGTTCAGATCTCGCCTACATGTTCGTTCCAGAAGCACTCAAGCTGCTGTGTGAATCCAAGTCGCCTGATCGAGCGCTCGAAGAGGCGTTTGAGATGGCAAAGAACGGGATGGCCGTTGACATCAAAGCCGCACGAAGGCTTCGCGCTGTTCACCGCGAGTCCTATGAGCAAGCGGACGAGTCTCCATCTGTTGTCGAGCCGGGAACTCTCGCGACGGAGTCGAGTAAGTCAGAGGAAGCGCGTTCAACGGGTCTCTTCCGCGTGTTCACCGGCCGCGTCGTCAAGATCGCATTGGAGTTCCGCGGCAACCCGGACGACATCGAGCGCAAGTCCATCATCGACGACATCCTGGCGTTCGTGAATGAACTTGCCGAATCGCGTCCTAACACGTCCGATCAAACCGCCATCGCCTCCAGCTAGGAAAGCAGCATGTTTGAACAAATGGGTTCGTTCGACAATGGCTTCTCCCCGGTGGGGTCCGGGGAGGCCGGCAGTATCTCCAGGCGGCGAAAGTCGCTCAAGAGCCAGCTCGTGTTTTGGTTCGTCAACTTGTTCTTGGTTGTCCCCGCGATCGTGGTGGTCTACCTCACCATCGTGGCCGACGGGCTTCGGAGCACGCTTGCCGTGTTCGCGACCAAGCTGAGCAAGCTACCCATCCCCGGCGCGGGTGTTTTGGCTGAATTCGATGGGTTCAACCGGATCGATATCGCTTCGGTGACCGCGCTCATTCTCTGCGTCACCGTTTCCTACATCTGGTACCGAGTATTCATCGAGCTTAGCGGGAATGGACCACTTGGACGCAGGGGACCCGGAGCAGACATCCTTGTCTGGGTCCTCGGAGTCATCGCCGCGATCTTGGTGATCGGCGATGCCTTCATCTTTTACGCGGGGATGTCCAGCCAAGCATCGAGCGGTTGGAACAGCACCCCGCAGTTTGTCTGCATCGGGGCGACCGTGGTCTACACCGTCGGCCTGGCGTTTCTTGGCGGCTATCACGCCGATTACCACACAACGGAGGAAATCTAATGAAGAGTCTCGTAGAACCGATCACTCGTACCATCGTGCTTACGATGATACTGCTCGCCTGTTCGTCGTCGGGCTGCGTCCGCACCGATGCCGTCTCGAAGCCGCCGCCCTTCGAACCCCAGGAGCTGGATGCCTGCCTGGCCTACGTGATCGACCAGTCACCGTCGTTTGAGTCCACCTGGGAGGAGGGTGGTTTCCAGCTCTTCCTCAAGATTTCGGATCAGTTCTTTCTCGATTCCGTAGGCGAGGATGCCAAGCTCGTCATCGCCCAGCTCAGTGGTGCGGGCACCGACAAAGTCGTTCTGCTCGAGGGAAGGCCGAGCGATATTCAGCGCCGATTTCAAAGCCCGGAAGATCTGCAGGAATTCATTCGCAGCAAAGCACAGTTCGGCGGCTCGAATGTTTACGAATCCACACGCGCGGTCACCGATTACTTGATGGCGATGCCTGATGTGAGTGAAAAGACCAGGATGATGACCGTCATCTTCTCCGACATGGTCGATACGGAATTCAACGAAGCGAGACGAATTCGGGCGGGCCGGAAAATGGTGGATTCGCTGACAGACTACCGGGAACTCGGCGGAAGTCTCGGTGTTTACTTCGCTGATCCGAGCGAAACGCAGCGTTGGCGCAAGATCTGTGACGAAGCCGGCTTCGAGAAGGGGCGTTTCGTGATCGAAAGCACGCTCGTCGAAAACCACCTTCTTCCATCGTTCGAGTAGAGAGGTGGGAACGATGAATGGACAGCCACCCAACGTAGACTCGTTGATTGCGGATCTTCCCCGCGGAAGATTCGAGGGTGACATCGGTGATCCCCCCTCGGCCTGCTTCGCCTCGCCGAGGGATATTTTGGCAACCGAATCGCTTCGGTTTGATGCCGAGCGAAATCGGCAGTGCAAGATCTTTCTGGGAGTCTGTGGTGCTGACATCCATGTTGGTCCACGTCTGAAGGACGGACGGGTGTCTCGCTACGCATTGGGCGGCGTGCCGATCGGAATCGGGGACGACCGGCACATTGTCACCATCGCCGGCAGCCGGAGCGGCAAGGGACGCTCCGTGCTGGTCGGGAACGCGATCAGCCTGCTGGACACGTCAATGGTCATCATTGATCCCAAGGGCGATCTTGCCCGGCTCACGGCGTCCTGGAGGGCGAAGCATCAGGAGGTCGGGATCTTAGATCCCTTTGGGATTTCTGGCGATCACATCTCGCAGTACCGCGTCGTTTACAACGCGATCGATACGCTGATGAAATCGGACCAAAAGACCTTTGTTCCCAACGCCAAACTAATTGCCGACTCATTGATTGTTGGAGGCGATTCACAACACGAACACTGGGACGATTGTGCCAGATCAATCTTGGCCGGACTCTGCTCCCACGCGGCAACACACGTCAACTACGAGGGTAGACGAGATCTCATCACCGTCTGGCAACTTGCCTCGGAGCTTGCCCGCCCGGACCCCAATAACCGGCATCAATACGTCTTGGAAAAGGAGATGATTGCAAATGATGCCGCCGACGGAGCCGTACGGGCAGCGGCACGATCGTTCTACGATCGAACCGGCGGTGAATTTAGCAGCGTCCTTTCCAACCTGCGCAAGCATCTCGACTGGATTTCGATCGGTTGCACCCATTCTGTGCTCCGTGGTCCTTCGACGGATCTTGGCAACCTGAAACGAACGCCTTCCACGCTGTATGTGACGACACCGGCGCTTCGCATGGCGGATATGAGCGGCTGGCAACGTCTCGTCGTCCAGCTCGCGTTTGCGGCGCACGAGGAGGAGAGAGTCTCCCATGGTAATCAAACCGTTTTCATGCTCGATGAGTTCTCCGTCCTTGGCCGGCTGAAGTGTGCGGAGACCGCCATCGCCCAGTTGGCTGGTTTGGGCGTGAAGGTTTGGATCGTGGTGCAGGGAATTTCGCAGCTAAAATCCAACTACGACGAGAACTGGGAAACCTTCATCGCCAATGCCGGTGTGCTGCAGTTTTTCGGGGGTGCCGATGAGACGACGTTGTCCTACGTCTCCAAGCTGCTTGGTGAAACCGAAACACTCTCTCGATCTGCGAGTGCTTCGACGTACGACCAAGCGGTCAAGGAGGCCGCAAGCGGTCTGTCTTGGTCGATTGCCAGTCAACCGTTGATGACGGCGTCCGAATTGGCCCAGTACTTTGGCCGAGACGATAAACTGCTGCGACAATTGATCATCCGCCCTTCCTACAGGCCGATGATCTTGCAGCGTGCGTTTTACGACAAGCACGAGCTTTTCCGGGACCGTTTCTTTCGGGAGGCAGCGTGATGCGTCGAATGACGGCACCCGGATTACCGAGTTGGCCACCGCTCTGGTTCGATCAACGGAGCAAACGGGCAGTCATCCGCGCTCGGTTCCCAACATGGCGGGGCTTCGAGCTTGGCATCAAAGTCACGAGAGGCCTGGTGCTTCTCAACATTCCCGTGTGCATGGTTGTGGCATGGAAGCTTACGCCAACGCTCGACAAGTTCGTTCTTCGGCTGATCGTCTTCCTTGTCATTTGGTCGGTGATCTACACGCTGTCAGTGCGATGGATGCGTTACCAGCTGCCTGCGCTGCTCTCTCGCCAGCTTTTCGCCAGTCGAGTGAGCTTGTGGTTCACGTCGCAAGCGATCGCATTCAAGAGCAAGCTCTACCGACGCGGCGTAGTCTTGGCTCGGAATCGGACTCAGTCTGACATCAGCGTTCAATTCAACATTGATGAGTGTCCTGCCGCGAAGTGGCAGGCATCGGGCTTAGATCCGAAGCGACAGGAGACGAAGGCGCACTTCGAGCTCGGACGGCGATTGATGATCGTGGTCAGCGGTGTCGACGCTCGTACGCGACTGTCTGGCTCCGAGAGCCTCATCCGAAAATCGCTCCCCGTCTGCGAGATGTTTGAGGGGGACGTTTCAAAACTGGCGGTCGTTTGTAATGCCGCCCAGATGCTGACGGAAAAGGAAACCGAAAACCATGTGTTCTCAAACCGAATGGGAGTGGATATCGATGCGGGATGAAATTTTGGAGAAGTCGTCTCTGTTCTTCACGGTCAAACAGGTCGCCGAACGATTGCAACTCAGTCTAAGCATGGTCTACGCCTTGATTGCCAAGGGAGATTTACTGTGCCATGAGTTCGGAAGCTGCAAGCGAATCCGAAGCGACGATTTGGAGTCTTTTCTGGCTCTCAATCGGAAGGAGGCTCCAAAGAAGCTCCGTCGTCAGGGTCGCCACTTCTAAACCAATGAAGAAGGTACAAAGATATGTCGCTGCTTACCGTACTGGCATTGTCGTTGGCGACTTCAACGGACGCGTTCGCAATCTGTTTCGCCATGGCGATGAATGACCCAAGAATGCATCGACGCTTGGTCTTGCGGAGTGCAGTTTTCGGGGTAGCTGCGATTGTAATGCTGACCGGAGGGATTGTTGCGGTTCAGTTGCTGGATGCGTCGCAAACCCATTACTCAGGTCTGGCAGGCAACTGCTTAATTGCGGCACTCGGGTTTCGGATCGTCCGGTCTGGTATTAATGACGATTCCCCTGGCGAAAGCGTTGGCAGCAGCCTTTTAACAACAGCTGTGATTTCAAGCTTCGACTGCTTTCTTGTAGGTTTGAGTCTTGAGCTCGAGAGAACTGTATCGCCCTGGCACTGGCTTTCCTTTGGCGGTTTCAGTACGGGGGCTGCATTCCTCGGTCTGTGGCTTGCTCGCCGATTAACTTGCCTTCACATGCAAGGCTTGGGTGGTTGTTCAGGGTTGATCCTTATCCTGGTCGGAATTGCAGGAGCAATCTCGTAGCTTGGTCAGTTGGAATCCTCTCCAACCGCTTCCTCGATCAGTCCTCGGAGGAAATTGGCGATCACGATGTCTCGGTTAAAGCAGTACACTTTCAGTCGTCGGTGCAGTCCTGGATCGATGTCGATGGTCATCGTCGTAATCGGCTGCAAGTTGCTCGATCTCTTGATGCAGCGTTGCTTTGGCCATTCCCACGACTGGGAAAGAGGAGTCTTTCCTGCAGTTTGACCAGGAGAGTGAGCTTCCTTGGGGATCAGCATCGATCAGAAGTACACGACTCTTGAGACGCGACAGTTCCGTCGCGGTATGGATCGATAGAGTGGTTTTCCCGACGCCCCCTTTTTGATTGAGAAACGCGTAGATCATTCAAGCCTGCTTTCTGTGCCATCGTGGGCACGCTGTTACGATCGACGCTATCACGAACGCGTAAGCTTGATCAAGCAGTTTCTTCAATGAGTCGGGGCCGCTCAGGCCTGACGCCCGTTCAGCCTGTGAAACACTCGCGCAAGCGAGCGTGTCCGCGGTGGTGATGCAGGCCGGTTTGCGAGGCGTGCTCTTTCATCGCTTCCGGACTGCCGATGCAGGCGGTCTTTCCGAAGTAGCGTTGCCAATCCCGCACCATGTCGCGCCACATTGACGCATCAATTCCGATCTCACCAAGTCGTTTGGCCAAACGACCTGGAATCGCTTTCATTCCCTTGCGAGTCTGCTTGGCCGTCCACTTGAGAAGCTCCAAATGGACCAACTAACTGAAGAAAAAGGACTTAGAGGCAAAGGCAACAAGTCCACTCTGTCGCAAGAGCTGAGGTTTTTGGGAACGCGGTGCAAGCAAACCAAGTAAAATCCTAAATCTTTGTCCCGGCATCGAACTGAAAGCGACTCTTTGCTGAAACAACATTGCTCCCCCAACCACGCCCGAAAAATCTTCAGAGGTACCAGTAACGAGAGCAGTATCTGTACTTACCAAAGGATCGCAGTCCTGCATTTGGAATTCCCAGTCGGAAGGGAGTGTTGCTTGTTCTTCCGAGTGCCGCCCGGTCATCCGGAGATACAATTCGAAAAGTGCACCGCCACCATCGGCTGTTCCTCTCTCGGAGAAAATGTTTTCGGCGGGAAAGCAACTGAATGCTGGCACCAGACTAAGAGCGCGCTCGGAGCGAAACTCCTCACAACTGGGGCAAGAAAATTCTTCGAACAAAGCTGAGGTCTGAACATGGTGTACGCGTCCGCAGCAAGGAAGCGGCACAGAAAATCCGGGCATTTCTCGTCCGTCACTCATAAAAACTCCTTAATTGAACTGAGCGCAGGGCCCAGAATACCGGGCTTTTGCGCCACAGAACAATCTTGAAAGATTCGGGCATGGCAGGCCACGTCTGACCGTAACCTGTAACTCGTAGATTTCGTCTTCGCCTGTTTCCGTATTTATTCGGAGGCATTCATAGACGCAGCAATCCTGCTTTTGCGGTTTGTTAGGAGGCAAACGATCAGAATCGACTGGTATTCTTGGGAAACATTCGTCGCCGATCGACTTTCCAATCAAGACGCCTTCAACGAAGACTGACACGACCAAAAATGCACGTCCGCCAATGCGAACGCACCGCTTGATTATCTTTGTCTTGGGTATCTTTGGTTTAGGACACTTTCGTAGGCGATCAGGGATCTCAATTGGTCCGGTGCCCCCAATTCCTGGAGGAAGCGCCCCAGGATTGATTGTCGGGGGAGGAGTGATAGTTGGAGGAGGAGCAATTATTGGCGGTGACAGACCAGTGGGATCGGTAAGTACGGGCGGCTGTGATTTCGCGTACTCGTAGAGATGCCACATACTTCCGTCGAAACCGATTGGATCGCGAGCCAAGAAGCGTCCTGCAACCGGGTCGTACATCCTCGCTCGGTAATGATAGAGATTAAGATCCCCGTCCCACTCGCGTCCGGTATAGGAGTAGCGGTTGGATTCGGCTGATGATGTGCGTGCTGTTCCGCTGCCGTCGAAGATTGACAATCCGCCGTAGGCGTCGTAGGTGTAGCGTTCGACGATGGAGCCGAGTGCGTCGGTCAGTGCGTTGATGGAGTACTGATTGGTGCGGTGGTAGTAACGATCACCGCCAGTTCCCTTGCGGAGCACTGGCTCATCGATGTAGCTGCCATAGACGTACTTGTAAGTGGGGCTCGATGACGCTGCGCCAGACGTGTAGTCAGCGATGGTTTGCTGACCGCTCTGGACGTAGACGCTCGCAGTTGTCCCGTCGTCCCGGAAGACACGCCGACCGAGAGCGTCCCACCTGTAGGTCACGTCGACCGTCGAATCGTTATCTACATCTGCGGTCGAAAG
>JBCBOO010000100.1:0-21074 GCA_039821235.1 Planctomycetota bacterium | reverse complement strand
CGAAGTCCAGCACGACGCGACTATCATTGACCAATAAGTCAGCCAGTTGCGAGAAATCTGTTCGGAGTTCACTTGGGTACTCCGCGACCAATTGCTTTTTCTGCTTGAATTTGACGTGGATCACGCCTTCGTTTGGCGAGGCGACTAAATGCAGGAACGCCCAGGATTCCGGATCATCGTCGTGTGCTGCGGTTCGGTGGGCTGTGTTACGCTGTGACTTTGACGCCAGTGCGCTCGTCGCTTCATCCGGAAAGTCAAACATCTCAAAAGTTCTATGGCGGTACTTTGCCATCGTGCGTCATCTCGCATTCTCTTCGATTCCGATTCGCCATCTGCCGCCATTCTCGAAGAACTCAATGACGGCGCAGACAGAACGCTCCCATTCTCACCACCTCAGCAATGAATGGCGTCCGATTCATTAAAGAAGCGTTGCACGCCTATTCGCGGAACGCTGAAAATTGGACTCCGACCGCTCAATGCCCCCGCTGAATTCGTCGAAGTGGCGCGGAGACATGGTCAAGATCTTCGGTTAATGTACGTCCGCCAGGACATCCGACAAGTGCTGGCGAGCGGGATCTGCCGCAATCACCGCTGTTTGGTAAGTGAATTACCGCCTCAAGTCGGCTTCATTAGGCAGGCGGCTCTTACGCCTGGAGCTGGAACGATGCCATCTTTTGTAGAATTCCGAACCTCGGTCGGTAAGCACGGGTCGCCTGCTGTTCCGCTTTCGATTGACGAACTCGGAGCACGTTGATGAAAACGCAGGGAGAGATCGAAGCTGCCGTCTGCAAAGGGATGTCTCACTTTGAGCAGGAGTACATGGGAAGGGGGCCCAAGGATATCCGAGCTCATCTGATCGGCGATTTGCTGGTGGTTCGACTGCAAGGTGTCTTAACTGCGGCCGAGCAGCATCTGGTGAAAACACTTCCGGCGGAGAAAGGACGCGACCTGCTGAAACAGGTTCGGACTCAACTCATCGAGACCGCACGTCCAGCTTTGGAGTCCGTGATTCAAGACATCACCGGCATCAAGCCTCGTAGCCTGCACCACGATATTAGCACCCACACTGGTGAAGAGATCGTCATCTTTACACTCCAAGAAACGCCCGCTTATCGCGAGTCGAAAAAGAAGTAAGTTTCCGTTCGAGGAGGCAGCTCGAACGGAAAACGAACGCACGAATCTATCCAACGGACGTGGTTTGAGCGTCAGCCCGATTGAGTGTTGACTGAGCGTCGCCCGCCAAGGCGGCCCGATTGTGGACCCGAGCCTCGCAGTGGTTTATCTTCTAGGGTCCACCTGATCGACCAAGCAACTTCTGGCCGAAGCTCCTGCGGAAGCGGCGCGATTGCTTCGTTCGACTCTACCACGAGCGATGACGACCACTTGACCCACCATGAAACAACTCCCCCTTCTTCTGCTGGCCGTCGTGTCTGCCACGCAAGTGTTAGCTGCCCAGGAATTCGTTCCAGTCAAACACCTGATTGACACCCATATTCATCTTTACGACACAAGCCGGGATATCGAGACTACTTGGCCGCCCAAGAACGACCCGGTGCTCTACAAACCGCACCTGCCCGCCGAGTACTCGCGAGTCGCCAAAGCTTCGGGGGTCACTGGCGTTGTGATCGTTGAGGCCAGCAAACATCTCGGAGACAACCGCTGGGTGTTGGACCTTGTTGAAGGCGATGACTTCTACATCGGCTTGGTGGGTAACATTGACCTCAGTCGCGAAGACTTCGAGAAGCAATTAGTCCAACTGAAGCGAGACCGAAGGTTCGTCGGCATTCGGCCACGAAGTAAGAAAAAGACCGACTACTCAAGCGAAACGGTTTTGCACAACTTAAGGTTGCTTGCCAAGCACGGTCTGAGCATGGATTACTTGGCCAACGGGGGTGGCGTTCAAGGGATCAAGACGGTCGAGAAAGTCGCTCGCCAGATTCCAGAACTTCGAATCGTGGTCAACCACTGCCTCGGCTACAACTTTGATGGTAGACCGCCGAAACCGGAATGGATCGCCGCGGTGGAGAGTCTTGCCGAGAACGAGAACGTTCGGTGCAAAATCTCCGGACTCTATCAACGTTCCGTTTCACAGCCTGCTCCCCAAGCGATCAAGCACTATGAGGTGGTCCTTGAGATCCTGTGGAAGAACTTTGGGAAAGAGCGACTGATCTACGGAAGCAATTGGCCCGTCACGAAACGGACCGCTCCCTACGCGAATTTTCTGCGACTAGTGGATACTTTCATCAGTCGCAAGGGACAGGAGGCACGAGAGCGTTTCTATTGGAAGAACGCCGCATTGGCATATCGCCTACCGTTGGAATAAAAAAACGGCGGTTCACTCGTCGAGCGACCCGCCGTTTGAATGCGCTTCGATTGTGATCGATTTAATACCGGAAGATGATTTCCGTTTGCAGTCGCGATTCGATCACGTCCTTGAATTCCGTCAATGGGAATTCATAAGCGATGCCGATTTCCGTCGCGCGACAGGGCTTGTACTTCAGTCCCACATTCTGTGTCACCAAGTTATTGCCATCGATATCGCTGACGGACAAGTTGAACAGATCTTGACCCGCTACACCAAGTGGCAGTCCGGCCGAGGCAGCGTCGGTGAAGTGCCACCAGGCAACGCCAGTCAAGAGGTAGATGGAATCCGTCAACTTGACGTCGAACTGGTTGGACCAGTGAATGGACTCGGATTGAACGGCGTCGTCCACGGGCGTTCTCCATCCGAAGGCCGACAGGATGTGGGCGTTGCCACCGGCCAATCGTTGTCCGCCCGTCGCAAAGAGATGAAACTCGCCGTCTCCAATGTCTTGCAGTGCGTCTTGGCTACCAATCGGTAACTCGTACGTACCGCCGACAGAAAGCAACGTACCGCTCTGCGTATCACGCAACAGGTTGTACTTCAGACCCGCGGTTACCGCCGCCCATCCGTCGTCCAGAAGGGTATCGAGTGCGCCGTTCGTACTGTCCCAGATGTATCCGTCTTTGACACCAATCAGGCTCAACCGATCCGTGAGCGCGACACGAAATTGAGCAGCGGCCAATTGAATCGTTCCGCCCGCGGGCACGTTGTTCCCGATGGTGTCGGGGACCCAGTGGTTGACGAAGATCGGTCGGAGCTCGGTCAGATTCCGAGGGTCTTCGAAGTGGACAAAGTTGATCATCGGGCTGATGAAGTCATCAAAGCAACGATCGCTTGGCTGAATCAGCCCCGCCAAGAAGCAGTCGCTCGAACCAAATGCGGAGTCGCATCCTGAGTCGCATCCCATCGTGCTGCAGCAAAGCGGATCACCGCAATTGCCATCACAGACAAGTTCGTCGCAGCAAGCGGTTGAAGCACAATCAGAGTCACAGCCGCCGAGCAAGCCGAGGCCGCCGGAATGAGCATTGGTGGAGCCGGCCGCAACGACCAGACATCCCATTAGCACCCTGTTGAGGTGTCGTCGGACCGAGAAGAACATGTTCGCCTCCGTGTAATGAAAATTTCCTACAAGAAGTCTTCGGAAACGCACATCAAAACTGAAAAGCGAGTTTTTCTCGTGTCGCAGAGCTTTCCTGACCATCACAGATTGAAGGAAAAGATTGCACAACCATCACAGCTGGCTGTGAGATTGTGCAGACGGCCACGACAGATGCTCCAAGCCGCACACTTGCCGACTCTATGGGTTTCGGGCGAGCGCGCAATTGCCCGTCCGCTTTCCCTCAATCAAAGCAAAGAGGTTCCGTTAACCCTGAAGGAATGCCAGCATGCAACATAGAAGCGACCAGCAAACCACGCCGGCGTAGGTTCCGATCCGAGCAAGCGTCGCAACGGATTGACCGCCACTGCCAGCTTGAGGACGCCACGGTGCAAGCCGATTCCAGTGCATGTATCCGCAGCAAGCAAGAAGCCCAGCGAGCAGTCCGGCGTGGAGAGAAATTGGCGGCCAACCTGTCGCTCGTGTTTGCCCGATGTCGACTGGAATCTCTTCCGCGCGGGCTTCCAATACGGAGATCCTGCGGTTGGCCGAGTCCACAACAGAACGCCAGTAAGACGTCGCCTGCGAAGTCTGTGAGGCTTGAACCTTTCGGCTCGTTTGGGATGAGTCTTGGAACGAAGCCGTCGACACGCTTGAGGACTTGTCGTTGGCAGCGTCAAAGTGAACCAGTTCTACGTCGTCTGATAGACGTGCGATCGGAGCCATGATGTCAGACGGAGAGGCCGGCTCTTGGTTGGCTTGCGCGATCTCGCTGGTTGAGTGGCTCTCTTCCGTTTGGCTGCGTTCTTCCTTGCTGATGGCGAGGTAGTGTTCCGCCGTTTCCTTTCTCCATTTCGCGGTTGCATAGTCCGGATCAGATTCCGGAGATTCCCAGCGCCTTACCTTCTGTCTCAGTTCAGTCAGCTGGGGATCGGAAACAGCAAGGCTGCGGGTCGCCCATGTGTCGTCTTCCTGTTGCAATCGAACGACCTGCCTCGCATCCTGGCGAGGCCAAGTGACCAACGTGATTGTGAATACCGCAGCAAAGATGAGCACCAGATCGAGAGACATTCGACGTTCTCGGATCGCCATTTTGGCACGAAGTGCATGTAGCATGATCGGAATCGTTTGAGTCAGGATTGGGAGAAGACCCGCCATCCACTCTGCCGCGCCCGATGGATCGGAGTTGGCAGCATGCGGCGCTCACGTTGCTGATATCGGCGAATTCGCTAGGATTCGCCAGTGGATTCCTGAGAAGCTGCGACGTTTGGATCGGTTAGCAGGAGGAAAAAATGTTCCGAATCAAAATCTGCGGGGTTCGGCTGAAGAGCGAAGTGGATGCGGTTGCCTCTGCAGGGGCGGACGCGGTCGGATTCAATTTCTTTCCGCGGAGCATTCGTTACCTAAGCGATCGCGAGAAAACAACGCGTGAGTTATCGCAACATGCGTCAACGCACAATCTCTTAAGGGTGGGAGTTTTCGTAAACGAAACCGCCCGGCAAATGCTGGAGGTCGCGGATCGTGTTGGCCTGGATGCGGTCCAGTTGCATGGGGATGAATCCCTGGGTTCAACACATGCGCTTCAGACGAGCGGACTCGGACTCATTCGCGCAGTGAAGCTTCCCAGGAACGCGTTGGATCCAAGTGAGATCGATCAAGCGATCAAAGCTTGGAGCGAAGCAGGATTCCACGTGTTGCTTGATGCCGATGGGGGAAAACACCACGGCGGAAGCGGGAAGACCTTGCACTGGGAATCGGTTCGTCGATGGGCGGAGCAAGCGGACGAAGCTCGTTGGACGCTCGCGGGGGGGCTTAAGCCAGAAAACGTTGCGTCGGCTATTGAGATGACCGGCGCGTCTTCGATTGATACGGCAAGTGGTGTGGAGTGCCCGAGGGGCGTTAAAAACGCGTCTCGAATTCACGAGTTCGTTTCAAATGCGACGCAGTGAAACGCGCACGAAGGGACGGGTTTGGGGTTATCTCCGGGTTGCGGCACGCTCTGTCGCAGCCTGATTGGTTGATCGAATCCGCTGGCCTGGGGGTTTGGACATATCTTTTACATTCGCGTTACACAGCCGGGCTAGACGCCAGACAGAGAGAAGCGATTGATCTCGTAAATTTGCTGCCGGATAGAGGTTCGAACCGGAAACCTCGCTCAGGACAAGCAACTCATAGGATGTATCGCGATGGCCAATGTTGTCGAAGCACCATCACGCCGAATCAAGAAGAAGCAATCTCTTTCCCCTTCCGAGCTGCCATCACCGCAGCAGGAACAAGAGGACATCATTGGTCTTGAATCTCCCGGGGACATCAAAACCGACGCGGCCAGCCGCCGTCGTTCCGCCAACATCTCCTGGTGGGCACTTGGATGGCTTGGATTTGCCCACGTCGTTGTGTTCGCCCTTGCGCCGTTCACGTTTACCTGGACAGCTCTTGGCGTGGCCGTGGTGCTTCACTGGCTGACCGGCAGTATCGGAATCTGCTTGTGCTATCACCGGTTACTCACCCATTCGGGCATGAAGACGCCGACGTGGTTCAAGTACGTTTTGACGTCGATAGGATGTTTGGCGGGAGAAGGCGCTCCGCTTGATTGGGTCGCGGACCACCGAAAGCACCACAAGCACAGCGATCAGGAAGGCGACCCGCATTCGCCTCACGACGGTGCCTGGTGGAGTCACATGTTTTGGTTGGCGTTCCACACGCACAACGGTGATCGGGCCGCGTACCTGAAGAAGTGGGCACCGGACTTGTACAAGCTGAAGGGGATGCGGATGATGGACTACCTGTTCCTTCCGATCCACATCGCCAGTGGGGCGATCCTGTTTAGTGTGGGTTACTTCTTTAGCGGCATGGAGATGGGAGTCTCACTGCTCGTTTGGGGACTCTTCGTCCGCTTGGTGACCGTGCTGCATGCAACCTGGATGGTTAACAGTGCCTCTCACATGTTCGGCTACAAGAACTACGAAACCACCGACGACAGCCGCAACAACTGGCTGGTTGCAATCATCGCATACGGCGAGGGTTGGCATAACAACCACCACGCTCACCCGAGAATGGCGAAGCATGGTCACAAGTGGTGGGAGTTCGATATCACTTGGCAGGCCATTAAACTCTTCCGGGCGGTCGGCTTGATGTGGGATATCGTCGACTACAAGAACGCTGCCGAGAAAAAGGAACGGGAGCAGGCCAAGGCGGCTTCGTAAACGCGATGCTACCGGACGTCGCTCGCCGAAATTCATGACGTTTTACAAGCACCAGTTCGATTCGGTCGAAGGTTACCTCCATCATCGCCAGCCCTACTTGCTGGTCGATGAGATTGAATCGATCGAAGGTGAATCCGTGGTGACACGGGCGACGGTCAAGCCCGAGGCATTCTTCATCACGGGGCATTTTCCGGGTGCCCCGATTCTTCCCGGCGCGATGATGCAGGAACTGTCCACGCAGTCCGCCGGAATCTTGATCGCTGCAAAGTACAATCCGATGGCGGAGTACAACACGCACGATCCACACTTCAATGAGTTTGCCCTCGGCGTACTCGTACGTGTGAAAGACGCTCGCTTTCGAGGCTTTGCACGGCCTGGTGAGTCATTGCGAGTCGCAGTGGAACTCAATGACCTTGTGTCCAACGTGTTCGAATTCTCCGCCCGGATCACGCGCGGCGACGAGACGATCATGCGGAATCGTTTCCAACTCACCAACATTCCATCGGACACTCTCCGAGGCGAGAGTTGACCGCGTCTGATCAAGCAAACTGACGCAGTGTCATAGCGCGACAGCGTTGAAAGAGGTTGGGATCGAGTCCTCTGCCAAGAACGACAAGTCGGTTTCGTGTATGAATTGAGAACGGTTCACAGCCGGTACGTTGTGCGGCGTGATGCACACCCTTGGCAACTGCCTCACACTGGGTGTCGTGAAAGACAATGAGGAATCTCTCCGAGTCCAAGAAAGGTAGAACACTATCAAAGTCTTTGACGGGTTGCTCGCCAAAATGACCTCCGTCAATGAAGGCAAAATCAAACGTTCTGCCCTGCACCAGTTCATCCACATCATCCGGACTGCATCCAGCGCGAAAGTCGATCGAGTCGCGTATTCCAAGTGTCTCAGCCGCCTTGGTTGCCCATTGCAGTCCAAGCGGCCAAGCACTCCGCTCTTCCGTTTCGATCAGGCTTCTGACCGAAGCAACGTGACGGCGAGTCGCGTCGAGGCTGTAGAGAAAATCCTCTTGGTCCTCTTCGATATAAGCATCGACGGATAATAGCCGGCCGCCGTTTTCGTGAAGCGCCTTGCCGATAAAACTGCCGCTGAAACCGAACGCGGTCGCAATCTCATAGCCCTCTTTCAGTCCGCATTCCCGGATCAGAAAGTAGATCAACATGCCTTCTTCGAAGGTGAGCGAATAAGGGAATTTCTTTTCCGGCAACCGGTACATCCAATCCCAGTCGTCGAGCGGAAATTGGGTTGGGAACAGAACTGGTACCAGCGTCTCAATCAATGGCTGCATCTTAGGCAGCAAGTGATCCAGCAATCGCCTGCGATCAGGGTTCCACCGCGGTAGCATGCAGAGATTCTGCTCTTCGCCTAACAGATGATCGATCGCATGTTGTTGATCCGAAAACCGTCTGGACGTACTTTCCTCGAGCGAGATGACGTTTTCCTCGAGCGTTTTTAGTCCACCTGTTTGCTGCTGCAGGAACTCCAACAGTGACTCGCTCTTTGTATGTTCCAGCCTTGCAGTCAACTCGTCCACCTGATTGGCCAATCGCAGTATCGTTGCATTCTGCTTGCGGCGGCGATGCCGTGAATCCAAGTAGGTCCACACAACCCCCGCCAGCGCGATCACGGCAGTACCAAACGACAGAGGATTCAGCATGAGTAGCTTTGAGGTGGCAATTCAGATTCGGTTGACAGTGTGCAAATGCAATTTGTAACTCGCACCGTCCATCGCACGCAATCGCATCCCGCAAGCGACTCACCAAAGCGTGGCTGGCGGGCAGGTCAGTCCTGCTTGATTTTTGTGGGTCGGACGCGTGCTCGATCGATCGATTGTCCCTGTTCGGGAAACTGATCGAGAACAGATTGAAGTCGCGTTCTCGTCTTGCGACGCTCGTCGGCTGGTAGCGGATCCTGTTCCAGCACGTCCGACTTGGTGTCAAAGAGCCGACCATCGTCGTAAAGTTTAAATCGTTGGTCGCGTGCGAATCGCACTTCAAAATGAGAGTACTTGTCGTCGAATTGCTTCGAGTAGGGTCGAGGAAAGTAGTAGTGGTAAATCCACTCTCGTTTGTTCCCAGGTTGGCCGATGCATTGCGGCCAGAAGCTGACGCCATCTCCATGCCGGATGGGTTTTGGCGGTAGTCCTGCGGCTTCCACCAGTGTTGCAAAGAAGTCGGAGAAACAAATCAGGTCTGAATTGGTCTGTCCGGCCGGGATTCGACCGGGGAGATTTGCGATCAGGGGCACATGAGTCCCATGGTCCCTGGTATAGCCTTTGGCGCCGCGAATGGCTGAACCATGAAGCTCCGAGGAAATCTGCTCGTTGGTCCCGTTGTCCCCCGTGAAGAGAATCAATGTCTTGTCGCGAATCCCCCGTTCGATCAATGCGTCTTCGATTCGCCCAACACACTTGTCGACATACTCAACCATGTCAACAAAGTTCCGTTTGGGATTTTTCTCCGTCCGATCCTCACTTTTGGGAGTCGGGACAAATGGACTGTGAGGCAAGATCATTGGGTAGTAAGCCAAGAACGGTCCATCCGACGCTGAACGAATAAACTCGATCAGGAAATCGGTCACCACGTCGGGGCCGTACTCCTCCGGATCACTCTGCAGCAGTAAGCCATTTCTTACCAACGACGGATTCCAGTATCGCTGGCGAGTTGTCCCGGGATAATTCCAGAGGCAGTGTGTGTCGAACCCAGCGTCCGACGGAGAAATGCCGTCGGAGTTTGTCTTCAGTTGCCATTTCCCCGCAACCGCCGTGCGGTACCCGTGGTCTTGAAAGTGATTCGCAAACGTGGGTTCCGACTGGGGATAAACCCCAAAGTCCAAGTAGTTGAAGATGTTTGACTTCCCTGACAAAAGGTTGACCCGGCTCGGTGTGCAAAGCGGCGTGGAATGGCAGTTCTGAAAACGAATGCCATTCTCAGCCAGCCGATCCAACCGCGGAGTTTGGTACTCTGTGCTGCCGTAGCTGCCAAAACACTCGTACCCGACGTCATCCGCTAAGACAAAGACCACATTGAGCGGTTCCGCCGCTGCGGTTGAGGAAAGAAACCCCTGTGACAAAAGGAAACTGAGCGACAGCGCAAGAAAACGAATCATCGAAAGGCCATGCATGAGACGTCCAGAATTTGGGCCGTAGGAATGGAGACTTTGGAACGGGGGAGCACACTGACTCATCTCCCGTCGCTTAACGTCCCGTTGTCTGACGTTCAAATAGCTGGCCGAAACATTGGTAGTCGTTGTAGTCAACGGCGTTGTTCTTCCAACTCGCCAATTCGGTGTCGTACCGCGATCGCATCTCCGCCCGAAGGCTTTCGTGCTCCGGTCGGTTCGCCAAATTGATCAGCTCCAGTGGATCGGTTGACAGCTCAAACAACTCCTCGACCGGCTTCATTTCGTCATTGCTGAACCACCAGTAGGTGTACTTGTGATTGCGTGTGATGCAGGAAAGGCTGGTGGTCGCAATGGGGCCGTAAACATTGATGAACGCCAGTTGCTCTCGTACCGCGACGTTCGGGGACTCAAACAGCGGCTTCAAGCTGACTCCATCGACGTCGTCGGGAATGTCAACTCCTGCGAAATCGAGCATCGTCGGACCGAGATCAATGTTGCCTGTTAACTGCGAGCATCGCAATCCAGCTGATTGCTGGTTTCTCGGATCGAAAACGATCAGCGGCACTCGGGAAGACTCCTCCATCGGCAACACTTTAGAGCCGTAGCCATGTGAACCACAGATATAGCCGTTGTCACTCGTGTAGATCACTACCGTATTGTCGTCGACTCCGTGAGACGCAAGTGACTTTCGGATCATCCCCAACGCGTGGTCGATCCCATAAATCTGCTGGTGATACTTGGCCATTTCGCCGTCGTAATCACGGTCATATTTCCAATCGGTGAATCGTGGGTACTGGCGTCCCATTTTGCTTTGTGGAGACAAGTGTTCGCCAAACTGGCGCCCGAAGTTGGCGGGTTTCTTGAATCGATATCCCTTGTACACGTGATCAAAGCGGGGATCCGGAGTCGCCGGTTTGTGAGGTGCCTTGAAACTGATCGAAAGGCAAAATGGCTCGTCTTGCTGTGCCGCCGCGCGAATGAAGTCCTCGGCAAACGCGGCATAGGAGAGCGTGGAGTGAGGGTAGCGTTTTGCGTATTTGGCCATGGACGGGTTTTTGGAGGTCTTGTAGTGGGTTTGCCCCTTGCCGCCTCCCCATGAATCAAAGTCGCTTTCACAAAGGCCTTTTCCTTCCACAGCGATTCCAAACTTGCCGGCAAACGCGGTGGTGTACCCAGCCTGCCTCAAAAGTACCGGGTAGGACTGCTCCCAAACCTCGGGTTTCATGTCGCCATGCGTGAAGTTGCAACCGGTTTTGTATTCGTACTTTCCTGTGAAAATCGACGCACGACTCGCCATGCAAATTGCCGTCGTGTTGTAGTGACGATCAAACACGAAACCGTCACGGGCCAATCGGTCCATTTCGGGAGTCTTTACGTCCGGGTTCCCGTAACAGCCGACGGAGTAGGTGCACTGGTCATCCGCCAACAAGAAAACAATGTTTGGCTGTTCGGCGTTGAGCGTGCAGGAGGCGAGCAGCTGAGACAAGAACCCGCAAAGGAAAAGAGCGTGACGCATGTTTGGTTCCTACTTGACGTAAATCTTCTTGCGGTCATCTCCCTGTGCTTTCACTTTCGCTCGAATCTCTTTCTTCGCGCGTTCCAGCCGTGGCGGCCATTTAAACGTTGGAGCGGTGTCCGGGTCGTAACCTTCGAGGTGCCCGTTCAGACGCTCCAGCGGATGGATGTATCGGCGAGGCTTTTCACCGAAAACCTCTTTGCACATGGCTGCGAGCCCGGGATCGTACTCAGTGAGTTCAACGCGTGTGTTAACGTGATTGTGATCATGATCGGGTTCTCGATTGTCGTCGAACCAGGACTGAACGCCTTCGGCAAAATATTCCATGTGGTTGACGGAAGCGTATTTACCTTTCCACAGGCCATTTTCCATGGCTTGTTCATAGCACGCTTTCAGTCGATCGTCGAACGTCGGGTCCACCTGCACCATGCCACGCAAATGAATGTTGTGGGCGAATTCATGAATCAACAAGTTCTCACTGGAGTAGGGATCGCCCGGATACGCAAGCAAGTTCTCTTCGCCACAGGAACAAAGCGCGTCGACCTTGGAGCCACCCAGCCCTCTCGCGCGTGCATCCCAGTAGTCTTTGGGTTGCATGTCGCGTTGCTCTGGCAAGTCCGTGGTGAATTGGTCCACCGCCATGATCGCCATCCTCGAGCCTCCCAGGATCATTGCTCTGCGAACATCCGGTCGCTCTTCCAGCATTAAATTGACAAGGTAGGCAGCCTCCTTCAGGGCGTAATCGCTTACTTTCCGCGATGCCACGATCGGGTATCCGCCAGCACTGATGTATTTTTCGTAGAAGGGGTCGATCTGCAGCTCCTTGGGAGGCGCGGCGATCTCGCCGATCGGATTCAGCGTCAGCTCTTCTTGAGCATTCAGACGGGTCGCAAAGGGACAAACCAGCGCGAGAAATCCCAGTGCGATAATGACCTCAGAAAGTGCTTTCATGTCAATCGTTTACTCTTGATTCGGAAAAAAAATCCGCCACAGCCAAGCGTTGATCGTATCTCAACGGCCTCGCGTGCGGTGGCGAAAGCACCAAAAACGAGGGCCGCTTTGTTCGAATTGCAAGCCAAACTCGCCCTGATTGTGGGAGCACATTGGTGATTCCAAGCGGCGTGAGAAAACCTTTTTCGAAAGAAAATGGATTTGCTGGCCCCTCACGGCGTTGCGCGACGCATGTCACTCCCTCCTCTTCTTATCGGAACGAACCATGGTTGCTGAATCTCAACTCAGTGCCTCCGGTATTGCTTTCTCGGCACGGCTTGCTGATGCGCGAGCCGAAGCGATACGCGGTGGCGACTGCAGCTCACTCGGTGAATTGCTTCAATTGTATCGACACTACCTGCAAGTCATCGCGAGCACTCAGCTCGATGCGAGGCTGCGGCGACGTGTCGGGACGTCGGACTTGGTACAGGAAACAATGCTCTTCGCGCACCGCGATTTCAAGCAGTTTCGTGGAAGCAGCGAAGGAGAGTTGCTTTCCTGGTTGCGGAGCGTTCTCGGGAATGTACTCAGTCATGCGATCGAGAAACATCTCTACGCTCAGAAAAGGGATCTCCGCCGCGAAGTGACGATCGACCGCGCGGATCCAAATCGGAACGAAAGTTCTGCTGGATTGTCCCATTGGCTTGTCGACCGCGCCCCGAGTCCAAGTGAGGTCATTGAAGGCCGCGAGTGTGCCGCACAGTTGTCCGAAAAATTGAACGAGCTCAAGCCTCGCGACCGAGACGTCATCATCTACCGGAGCTTGCAGGGCATGTCGTTTGATGAGATTGCCAACAAACTTGGCATGCGCACCGCATCGACAAGAATGCTTTGGATTCGAGCGATCGCAAAGTTCAAAGCGCTCTGCGATTCCGATAACACGAAGGCTCCCTCATGATCTGTCCGAATACAGACGAATCCGATTCGCTCAACGGGATGGATCATTTGGATGAGCGTCAACAGGAAACACTCGGTGTCCTGCTGGACCAGTATTTACAAGCGATGGAGGAGGGCGTCCCGCCTTCCGTAGCGTCGATTACAAGAAATCATCCTGATCTGCAGCCGGTCCTGCAGGAATGCGTGGATGGTCTTGCTTGTTTGCATCGACTGGCTGGCGGAACGGCCACCGCAATTCCAGCCGATCTTGTGGAAGAAGAAGCCAAGTCAAGCCGTACGTTGGGCGAATACGAACTTCATGAAGAGATCGGGCGCGGCGGGATGGGGATCGTCTATCGAGCCATTCAAAAGTCGCTGAATCGAACGGTTGCCGTTAAGGTGCTTCCGTTAACGTCCACTTTGGACCCGATGCGGCTACGTCGTTTTCGGCATGAAGCCGAAGCCGCAGCGCTGTTGCATCACCCGAACATCATTCCCGTCTACAGCGTCGGGTGTGAAGCGGAGACGCATTTCTATGTGATGCAGTTCATCGACGGGCAGTCGTTGGACAAAATCGAGGATCTGAGTTGGCGTGATGCCACCGAGTACGCCATCCAAGCTGCGGAGGGCATTCACGCGGCACACAAGTTGGGCATCATCCATCGTGACATTAAACCCTCCAACTTGATCGCCAATCGCTCGGGACGAGTTTTGGTCGGAGACTTTGGTCTCGCGAGATTTCAAAAGGACTCCTCGCTCACACGGTCGGGTGAGGTTCTGGGTACCCTTCAGTACATGAGTCCCGAACAGGCCCGTGGTGATGCGGCGGTGGTGGATGGACGTACCGACGTGTATTCGCTTGGTGCGACGCTCTATGAGTGGCTGACCGGGAAGCCGCCCTTTGCAGACACCGACAGCTTGAGCCTACCGATTGCTTTGGAGCACGCGACGCCCGCGCCCATCGATCGAACTCGTCCTGGGCTGCCAAGCGACTTGAACACGGTGGTGCAAAAGGCGCTTTCGAAACGGCGGGAGGATCGCTATGAAACTGCCGAGGCATTCGCCGAGGATCTCGGGCGGGTCTTGCGCGGTGAACCTACCCACGCGCGTCCTCCATCGCCGGTCGATCGAGGCATGAGATTCCTCGCCAAGCATCGACGGTTTGTTGCGTTTGGCGTAGTCGCTTGCTTGTTTTCGGTGGTTGGACTGGCGGTTTTCAGTGCGATACTAGCCGAGAAAACTCGGCTGGCAGTTCACCATGCAGATCGTGCCGAGAAGAACGAAGCCATCGCTCGAGAAGCAGTCGATCGGCTCGGTGGTCAGATCTCGGAGATGCTGAGAGATGTTCCCGCGGCAACCTCCGTCCGCCGTCATCTGTTGCGAGAGACGCTTGCTTACTATGAAGCATTAACGCAAGACTCGCGTGAGTTGAAAGACCTCGCGGACGTCCACAGCAAGATCGGTGAGTTGCACGCTCAGCTTGGTGCGAACGATTTAGCGGTTGCCGCCTACCTTGATGCCGAGAAAACCTATCACCGAATGGCGGAGGCGACTCCCGAAGATCCCGAATCACGGCTCGCGTGGTCGATGTCGCAAAACAACGTCGCGCAGCAATACGCGGCCTCCGGGCAGAGCAAGCGGGCGCTCGGTTGGTTCAAGCGTGCGATTGAACTCCAAACCGGCCTGGAGACGGAAATCGGGGCGCCGGCATCGGCGGAGTTGGCAGTCACGCTGAATAATCTAGGAAAGTTGCTAACCAATTCTGGTCATAAAACTCAAGCGAAAGAGGCCTTTCAACAATCGCTCGAACGGGTTTCCACTTCAGCAGAAGACAGCACGTCAGAGACGGTGACTCTTGAAGCCACTATACAGGGCAACCTTGCTTGGCTTTCGGTGTCCGATGCACCGGCCATGGCGGAGTCGCTTTCCAGACAATCGTCATCGGTTCTGTTATCACAGTTGGCTGAATCACCGGAAAACGTTGAGATTCGCCGCCGAGCCGTTTCCACGTTGAATACACAGGCGCAGGCGCTCGCAAATCTCACGAGACACCGAGAGGCCGTCGAGACTCTTCGGCGATCGATCGAATTGTCACTTGAGCAACACCAGAGATTTCCCGAGTGCATCGAACATTGGAGAGATCTGAGTCTTTCGTTTAACCAGCTGGGAATGTCACTCCAGGCACTTCAAAAGACCAGTCGGGCGATCGAAGCATTCTCGAAAGCGGCAGAATTTGCGACGAACCTGAATCAAGCTTTTCCATCCGATGCTGGCATCCATGCTTTGGTGGGAAGTGTTTTACACAACCTCTCCGTCTTACATGAGCAGGCCGGTAATGTTGGGAAAGCGCAAGCGTTCTCACGTCGTGCAAAGCAGCATCAGGTGGCTTCGCGTGATGCTGCGACTGCGTCGACGACGCAAAGGGTTGGAGGTCGAGGATGAATCATTTCAGTACCGCGCGCGTCCTCCGTCTCGAGCGACTTGAAACACGTTCCATGCTTGCAGCTGGTTTCATCAAACCGAATTTTGATGAAGGTTCGTTTGGCGGCCGTGATCGAGCGAATGAAACAGGTTCGGACCGACCCGCAACTCATCATCAACCTCATCAACGGCACGCCGAACGCACCGAAGGGTTTCGGGCAGAGTCGGGACGGCGATCGATTGAGAAACTGCATCGGCAGCAACCTGATGCGCCGCAACTAAACAACGTCAATCAGTCGTTGGAGCTGAATGAACTGCAGCCCTCGGCCGCACCACCTGATTCACGGTCTCAAAGCGTCCCGGTCGCCTTCACTCCGGAATCCCCCGCGACCGGTTTCGCTTTGCCCAACCCAGCACTCTTGTCGCAGCCGTTTACCGTTGCAACTGCGGAGCAAGTCAGTGTCCCTGATTCGCGGAGTTCTCCGACGCCCGTGACTACCTCGCTGCCGCCGGTCAACCAATCAGTACCGGTTGATGTGGCAGCAGCAAATGCCGAAATCGAGATGGAGGACGGCAACGCGACGGTAGACACGGAGGAACCTGAGACAGTTGAGGGACCGCAAGCCGACGAAACGTTGCGGGATGCGACAGAGGACACCGGTGACACGACTCGCCTTTACCCCTCCGAGATGCCGGCACCATGGCAACGCCGAATCGAAATCACTTGGAATGGCGATTCATCGACGGAGCAAAGTCATCGTGCGCAAGCGATCGAGAGCTTGTCGCTCGAGTTGCTATTCGAACTTGATGGCAGCGGTCGCGGTTCCGTTCGAGATGATGTGGCCTCTGTCGCTCATGAAGAGACGACTCGACTTGGTTTGATCAGTCTCAACTCAGTGGAGTTGCCATTTGAGTCAAGCATTCAAACGCGCTGTCGCATTGAGCTAGAGATGAGATCATCGATTGCACTCCCAGGTTTTTCGCCCGGCGCAACATCAAAGGAAGTCCTCTCGGTTGAGGTAATTGATCAAATCATGGCGAGATTGAAACAGCCTGTGCGCCGCGCGTCGGAACCAGTCAAGGACAACGCAAGCCTCGTGCAACCCAGCCGTATTGGAGTTTCAGCGGCCGTAGCGGTCGGCGGGGCGGTGATCGCGACGCGTCGAAGAATGCGGCAACGAAAATCGGCACAGTGGATGTCGACCACGCCGTCCGGTGCATAATGCAAAACGCAGACTTAATTTTAGGGTCGCAAAGATAGTTGCCCTGGCTCTCCGACCCGAGACCTCACGGCTCGGAGAGTCGTGCTACTGAAAAGCCAACCCTAAGTTTGAGCGATGGACGGCAACACACTTACTCGGCCGGCTTCTCACTTGCGACCTTCTTCTTGGTGGCTTTCTTTTTTGCTGCTTTCTTCTTCGTCGTTTTCTTCTTGGTGCCCTTTTTCTTGGTGGCTTTCTTTTTAGCCGCTTTCTTCTTTGCCTTTTTCTTTTTCTTCTTCTTCGATCCGCCCTTCGCGGCGCGTTCTGCGAGCAAATCAAGCGCAGATTCGAAGGTAAACTCCTTCGGATCAGAGCCCTTGGGAAGTGACGCGTTCGTTTCACCGTCGGTCACATAAGGCCCGTATCGTCCGTCAAGGATTTTGACCTCGCCTTCGGTGATCGGCGACTTATCTTCGAAGACTTTCAGCGGTTCCTTGGGCGCGGCGCGGCCACGACGTTTTGGCTCGCGAAGCAACTTGATGGCTTCGTCGAGTGTGATCTCGAGAGGCGAGACTCCATCGGGAAGCGATCGGGTTTCCTTTTCGCATTTCACGTAAGGTCCATAGCGTCCATCGAACGCTTGGATCGGTTGGTCGTTGTCGGGGAAATTTCCGAGCGTGCGAGGCAGCTCCAGGAGTTTGCACGCCATCTCCAGGGTGAGGTCCTCTGCCGTCATCCCCTTGAGCAGCGACTGATTCCGTTTCTCTTTGTCGTCCGGTTCACCCAATTGGATGTAGGGACCAAAGCGGCCGACCTTCATATAAATGGGCTTTCCCGTCTCGGGATGCGTTCCCAAAGGCTCCTCTTCGACTTGGCCCGCATCGAGCAGCTCGATCGCCTTTGGGAGGTCCAATTCGTCAGGCGGCAGTCCGTCAGGAATCGGTGCCTTTCGATCGCCCTGCTCGAGAAATGGACCGTATTTGCCTACGCGAACGAAGACCTCTTCTCGGAACTGCCCTTCGGTGGGTGCCCCGATCAAAAACATCGCAGTCTTACGGGGATCGATTTCTTCGAGCTTCTTTTCGAGCTTTGGTTTGAGCGCGACAGTGTGATCCACCTTCTGTTCGCGGCTCGACTCCGGTGCGGCTTCGTTTTCACCTGCACCAAAATAGAAGCGTCGGAGGTATTCCTCGGATCCACCTTCATCGCGGCTGATCGCGTCAAGGAAATCCTCCATCTCAGCGGTGAACTGATAGTCGACCAGCGTTCCGAAATGATCCTCCATCAATCGGGTGACGCAAAATGCTCTCCAGCTCGGAACCAGCGCGTTGCCCTTTTTGTAGATGTAATTTCGTCGTTCATCTGTGATGGTTCCGATGATTGACGCAAAGGTACTTGGTCGCCCGATGCCTTTTTCTTCGAGCGTACGTGTGAGCGAAGCTTCGGTGAATCGGGCCGGCGGCTGGGTCGTGTGACTCTTGGGGTCCATCGCGTCCGGACGTAGCGAATCGTCCTGCTTGACATTCGGCAAAATCCGTTCGCGATCGGCCAATTCGGCTTCCGGGTTGTCGCTTCCTTCGACGTAGGCTCGCAGAAATCCTTCAAAAAGGATGCTGGTCCCGGTGGCGGTGAATGTCGCGCCGCCGCCCTGGATCTCGACGCTAATGCGTTGCTTTTTCGCGTCCGCCATTTGGCAGGCGACGGTTCGCTTCCAAATCAGGTCGTAAAGTCGAAATTGGTCCGAATCGAGTTGCCCCCGAACGGATTCGGGCGTTCGAAAGTTGGTTCCCGCGGGACGGATGGCTTCGTGAGCCTCCTGCGCGTTCTTGACTTTTCCCTTGTAGAGTCTGACTTCCGGATGCAGGTACTTTTGGCCGTACTCGGAGCTAACCAATGAGCGGGCCGCCGAGACGGCTTCGTTCGAGAGCGTCGTGCTATCGGTACGCATGTATGTGATGAAGCCGTTTTCATAGAGGCGCTGCGCGGCGTTCATCGTTCGCTTGGCACCGAATCCGAGCTTTCGGTTGGCCTCCTGCTGCATCGTACTGGTGGTGAACGGTGCGCGAGGTCGTTCGGAAAATGGCTTGACCTCTACTTTCGAGACGGAAAACTCCGTGGAACGTAGTCGTTCGGCAAGAGCGTTGGTCTCCTGCTCGGTGAGCAGCAGAAGATTGGGCTTGGTCGGTTTGCCGGTGGCGGAATCGAAATCTTTTCCACTCGGGACCCGTTTGCCCTCGTACTGCGAGAGGGTTGCCGCCATCGATTCGCCGGCGGACGTCTGGAACATGGCGTCAATGTCCCAGTAGGTCGCCTTGACGAATGCGATGCGTTCACGTTCACGTTCGACGATCAGCCGAACCGCGACACTCTGGACTCGTCCCGCGGAGGTACCGCTGCCAACTTTTCGCCACAGCAACTGCGACATGTCGTACCCGTAGAGGCGATCGAGAATCCGACGCGTCTCTTGAGCTCGGACCAGCGCTTCATCAATTTCCCGCGTGTGTTCCAAGGCATCCGTGATCGCTTCCTTGGTGATTTCGTGGAAAACAAGGCGATGGACGGGGACCTTGGGTTTGAGCAATTGGTGCAAATGCCAGCTGATCGCTTCTCCCTCGCGGTCTTCATCGGTCGCGAGGTAGAGATTGTCAGCTTCTTTTAAGGCTGCCTTGAGCTTGCTGACGTGTTTTTTCTTCTCCGAGGGAACGATGTAAAGAGGCTCGAAACCCTCATCGACGTTGACGCCCAGATAGGCCCAGGTTTCCTCTTTGAACTTGTCCGGCACGTCCTTTTTGCCTTCGGGCAAATCACGCACGTGACCGATGCTGGCTTCGACCTGATAGCTGCTGCCGAGAAACTTCGAAATCGTCCGAGCTTTCGCGGGAGATTCGACGATGACGAGACTTTTACCTGTGGACTTGGCCATCAAAAAGCTGTCCTACGCAGCAAACGGATTTAAGTGTGCAGAGTTCAATCAAAGGAATCATCGACTTGCGATGCCCCTATTTAGTGGTACCGGGGCACGACCGAGTTCGTCAATCCGAAGACCGCGGAAGTTTCGAGACTCGGCAAGCCTCGCGCGGGACCCCAATCCCGTTTTGAGATCGGGAATCAAACACCGAGTGATGTGAATTCGGTGCCAAGTGCCGCTTTGTTCCAGCCGATCCCAGCGACAGACCCTCCGAAACGGTTGATTCCGGCTTGACCCTGGAAAACAGGCGGCGATAGGCTTTCGGCTTGCGTTTTCGTTTTTCCATGCCGCTTTTCCAATCAAAGTCCCCGCCATGAGTCCCTTGGAGCTGTTTCGACGCAATCAGAAGGTCATGATGACCGGCCTCATTTTGTTGGCCATGTTTGCCTTTGTCGTTCTTCCGGCAGTCTCGGAGTACATGGCCCGAAGCGGCGGTCCCGGACAAACCGACCCCGTTGTTGCGGAATACAACGGCGTTTCACTGAGCATGAATCGGGTCACGCAGTTTACCCGCCAGCACAACCAAACCGTTCGGTACCTGGAGCGACTGGCTCGTGAGGCGATTAGCCGTGGCGCAACGCCCAGCGTCCCAGGTTTCTTCGCCGATCAACAGTCCGGTGAAATTCGATCGATTGGGATCAACATGCAGCCCAGTGCGGACATGTCGATCAAGACCATCCAGTTCGCTGCGGCCGCTCAGGAGCAAGGATTTGCACTCGATGACACGTCGCTCGGACTCTGGATGGAGCAATACACCGGCGGCGTGATCACCGAGCGAGAGATGTACGGTTTGCTTCGCAAGGAATCCAATAACGAAATGGGACAGTTCCAGCTGTACGACATGCTTCGCAAGCAACTGCTGGCACAGATCTACCTGCAGAGTGCGGGCGCCACCGTCAGCCGCGGACAACTGCCGCTGCAAAGCCCTCTCGATCATTGGAAGAACTTCCTGAAGCTGAAACAAAACGCGACCGTCGACGCCTACGCCGTGCTGGTCAATGACTTTATCGAAGAAACAGATGCGAACCCCTCGGAGTCCGAAATCCTGGCGGTTTATGAGGCCGGCAAAGATCGGCTTCCATTCGAGAGTTCGCCGGAGCCGGGTTTTCGTCGCTTTGATTCGGCCACTTTCGAATACCTGATGGCAGATATGCAAAAGTTCCGCGATGCGAAGGTCGCGGAGTTGACCGAAGAAGAAATCAAAGCGGAATATGAAAAACGTCGTACCGGTGGAGCATTCCAGTTGCCTCCAGAAATGACGATCGAGCCCGAAACGCCATCCGAAGATGGGACCGACGCCGGCG